>CAZAKE010000009.1:17937-57966 GCA_964485495.1 uncultured Spirochaetales bacterium | reverse complement strand
GCGAGAAAGGCCTGATAGGCATCCCGGTCCGCGTGTACCATGGTGGTTCGGTCGTCCTGGGTCTGATTCATCTCGAGGACCTGGGCCTGTAATCGGTTGAAATTGACCAGGCCGACGACGAATATAACTAGCATCCCCAATACGGGTGCGCCGATAACAAATAGAAACTGTGTGCGTATTCTCATAGCGACCTCCTGAATAGAGTGGCTCCCGGAAACTTTTTTTATGGTCTATTGTTGCAGATGTGCTTCAATTCGCGGGTAGTAATAAGTATGAGCGTTATGGTAGGCGAATGCAAGGATACTCACGATTTTCCGAGAAAACCGCCTATACCAAGTCACGAAGTGACTTGGTTCCCCTCTATCTTTGGTGGCGGTCCACCAGCTTTCAGAGCTGGTGGGAATACGGGCTATACCCTATTGGATATACAACGCCGAAAGATAGTATATTGTGTCAAAAGCAATCTGGGACTAATGAGGTGCAGGAAATGGAAATTCATGAGTTGATTGTCGAGATGAAGGTATTGGAGCGACGGTTGACACTCTATGAAGAGAAGTATGGTGTTCTTAGCGAAGACTTTTACACCGCTCTTTTCGCCGGCGAACTGGAGCGTTATGATGCGTTCGATGAGACCCGTGCCGACTTTAGCCGATGGAAGGGTATCTACGAGACGTGGCTACGACGGAAAGAAGCCTATACGACACAAATGCGACAATGTGAACTTGCCGAGACGCTTCGTGTTCATCCGACCTATTAGAAATGGCGAACAATCCTCTAAGGTCGTTGGCAGATTACAGCCGTTTTGTCGCCGAATTGCTTCATCGATCGAGTGTGGAACGATCCACTGTGACGGTGTGGTCCGATAGCCGATACACGGGCATTGCTGAGGGAGAAGTCTTTTTTTCTAACGGTATCCGATTACGTCTGCGTGAAGAATTGGATTTTGACGCAAGACTTATCACGGCATATGGGTATGAAGTTTCTCGAGGTGCAGAGAGATTGTACTGGTATGACGACTTTCCCCATCCGCGAGATCCGGAACTTTCCGGTACGTTTCCTCACCACAAGCATGTTCCACCTGATATCAAACATAACCGTATTCCTGCGCCTGAATTGAGTTTTTCTCAACCCAATCTGCCCGTACTCATTCGTGAGGTTGCGGAGATAACCGAAGACTGAACATCCAATGTACCTACGTCATAGGTAATCCATCAATGCGAGGATGGCGGAAGGTATGTAACTGGCTTAGAACTTGTTTCGCCTGAACCACTCTACCGTCCTTCTGATCGCCTCATCTTTTTCTACCACGGGAGCATACTCGAGCTCCCGGCGTGCGCGGTCACTGGAGAATGTGTGTGTCCTCCCGATTATTCGGAGGGAGAACGGATTGATCGGGGATTGTCGATCCAACGCCGAGAGGAGCGCAGCGCCGTACCGCGCCAGGGTGAAGGGTATCCGAAACCGTGGAACAGATAGCCCCAACTCCTGCAGGAACGGTTCCATGAAGTCGAAGATGTTCTCCGCGGGCCGATCGTCGGTGATGAAGTAGCAGGACCCGCACACCTTTGACCCGGGAACCAGCCGTTCTGCGGCCAGGATGTGGGCATGGGCTGCGTTCCCGGAATAAACGACGCTGTAGCGCACACTACCGTCTCCGATCCGCATCCTGAAGCCCTTCCTGATCATGCCGATCATGTTCCCGAGGTGATACTTGTCTCCGGGGCCGTACATGCCCACCGGCCTAATAGCGACGGTGAGAAGATCGGGACCGCAACCCCTCAGCACGAGTCTCTCGGCCTCGATCTTCGTCCTGGTGTAATGATCTCGAGACGCCTCGGCGTAGGGAAGGGACTCATCGCCGTCGACGATCGGCCTCTTGCCGTCTATGACCACGTCCATAGTGCTGGTATAGACCAGTTTTCGCACTCCCGTCCGTCTACATGCTTCGATCACATTCGCGGTACCGTCCAGATTTACCGCCTCGAACGTCTCTTGCGGGGTGCCCGGCTTCCACACCATCGCCGCGGTATGGAACATCGTGTCGATTCCCCGGAAACCTTCGACAACCTGTGACAGATCGCGGATATCGGTGAAACGGTATTCCGCCTGGTGCTCCCCCGGCGGAACGAGGTCCAGGATCCGTACGGGAACCTTGGCGTCGATTAGCCTGAAGACGATCTGCGATCCCAGCATGCCCGCCCCGCCCGTGACACCACACCTGCCCAGCCGGTTCAGATGTTCGTACATACGAGTACGGTACACCGCTTCTATTGGATGGGGCAATCGGGCTAATGGAGAGTGATTTTGAACGATATTTTTCCAAGATTAACATCGATGTGAGTTCTTTCCATTTTGATCGAGATCAAGCCAATGAACGATAGGGTATTCATTTTGTTGAAATATTTTCTCAGTACCATAAAAAATCTGTGTCTGCTTTGTTTTTCCTGCAGTTAGTGGTATCAATAGTATGTACAAGGTATATCGTGCCATTTTCATGGAATTCAGATGGCAGCTCTGATTCTGCCATCTGCTTGGAGGCGCCTCATGCAAAAGTGGATAGTAACAATGCTACTTCTTCCGTTTCTCTTCTTTTCCGTTTTCTCCTGTGACCTGTTCGATTCGCTGGATCAGGATGGAACGGACGGGACCACCACGGACGGTGAATTATCAAACGGGGAGACAGATGATACGACTGACGATCAATCTGATGATACAGATGATACATCCAGTGATTACGAACCCCTGTTATCCGGACTCAGTTTCGAGTTGTCGGAAGGAACTTTTTGGGATTTTAGTTGGGAAAAGTATGATTCCAGCGCATACAGGAGTAGTTCGTCGACTACAACTGGTGCATTTAAGGTAGTCCTGGGTGAGTCGACAACAATATCAGGTGTTACTATGTATGAAGTAGATGTAATCGGCCGCACAAGCGATATGGCACCAGAATGGAACTATTTGGGAGTCGCTGAAGACATTTTGTATGGTTCGGAAAGTGGGTATACCTTAGTAGAGCTATTTAATGGACTCACTGGAAGTTGGCAAGGCAATACATTCTTTGGACCAATATATACCGATGACTCCTATTATTATGCAGCTGAATCCAGCGTCATATCTACTCATCCTATACTATCTGGATCAGCATTTGTTGTAGGAGAAGGGAGTACCGATTCATCAAGTCATACTTATATAGATGGATATGGGTACGTCTATACTGGCGATCCCGACATGAGTTCAAATAAACAAAATTATTATACGCTCGAAGCCGGGCCATATGGTTATTACTGGTATTTTAATTATTCCGATTACTCCTCGCAATCAACATCGAGAGATTATATTGGACTCGAAGCAACTTCTCTCCGCGGTGATGTTCCATTTATTCCGATGGAAGAAGAGCCTAATGAAGAAATATCTACAGACTTGGCTTTACTTGAGCGCGGTGTTCCGGTCATTGGAAAAATCATGAAAGGTGACACTATCGGTAGGATTGAAACAGTCTATTATCAGGGAGATACCTACTTTATTGAAGCAGAAGATTATTATCAGATAATACTTGAGTGGGGCGGTCCAACGAATGAAAGCGATTGGACATACATCACATTGGAATATGATGGCGAAGGAGAGATTGATATGTACCTTCTCCAACCGTTAGAAGCCGGTGAATATGATGTGATAGATGCAAGCGATGAACCCTCCGGAGGAGGTGCACTTAAAGAATCTATTGGGTATTTCTTTGAAGGTGATAACACGGATGGAATCCCATTATATATTGCGGTAGTGGCACATGACGATGTAACTGAGGAGTTGACTTATACCATTACTTATAACTAACGATTAATTCAGGTTATACACGATACCACCACCGTACAGCAATTAATTGTAAAAAACAACGGTCATTCCGCTGATTTTAGGATAAAATCCACAGAGTGGCTGATGATTTTGTCAAACGGTGACAGGCGTGAACTCGAACGCATCAATGCGGAAGCGTTTGATGTCCTTGAGTTCTAGGCGAACAAATGAACCGCGGCGACAGCTACCTCGTCTAAAGACCGGGTAAGAGCGATCCAAACGACAACGGACATTTTTGGTAGAAAGCCGTCAGTCTTGGAGATACGTTTTCCTACTATTTGGTCACATCAGAACTCTTGGGCTGTTCAGGCGGACTCTTGTTCCGGCGACGGCATCGGCGTACAATATATTCATGGATAAACGGAAACTCCCCATCGGAATCCAGGATTTTTATCGGCTTCGAGAAGACGGCTATCTTTACATCGATAAAACGGAGTTACTCTATAGATTGGTCCAGGAAGGGCGTCTATACTTTCTATCCCGCCCCCGTCGGTTCGGGAAATCCCTCCTTTGCTCCACACTGGGGGCCTACCTGGAGGGGAAAAAACAATATTTCTCCGGTCTCGCCTTGGAGCGCCTCGAAACCGAATGGATCGAATACCCCGTTCTCCGCCTCGACTTGAACGCGGAACTATACGACAGTATAGGCGGATTGCGCTCAATCATCGACCTCCACCTGCAGCGGTGGGAATTACGGTATCCGTCTGTGATACAGGCCGGTACCGGTCATCTACCAGAGCGGCTTTCATATCGGCATGTTCAGCAGAGAGCTTCGAGCAGGCGATATCGACGACTTCATGGAGCGGCTGAAGTGTTTCTTTGAATCGATCCCCTACGATCTCAACGACAAAACCGAACGGCACTACCACGTGGTGTTTTACCTGGTGTTTAAACTGTTAGGGCAGTATATCGACAGCGAAGTAAAATCCGCAAAAGGACGAAGCGACGCCGTAGTCGGTACCCCTGATTACCTGTATGTTTTCGAGTTCAAGCTGAACGGCACCGCCGAAGAGGCCTTGGCGCAGATCGACGATAAGGGCTATCTGCTCCCCTATAGCGCGAAAACCGACGGCAACAGGAAACTGTTTAAAATCGGCGTCGAGTTCGACAAAGAGGCGAAAAACATCGGCCGGTGGATTGTCGAGGAAGGATCATCGATACGACGTCCGTAGCGCCGTCTCGGCGGCGTGGCGCTCTAAGGCCAATTCGATCAGGCGGTCGATGAGCTCGGGATAGGCGATACCGGAGGCTTTCCACAGCATTGGGTACATGCTGATGCGGGTGAAGCCGGGGATGGTGTTGATCTCATTTACCACGACCCGGCCGTCGGCGGTGAGGAAGGAGTCGACCCGGGCCATGCCGCTGCAGCAGAGGGTTTTGAAGGCGGCCACCGCCGTGTTCCGGATGGCGTCCGATTCCTCCGGGGTTACCTCGGCGGGGATCTTGAGGGCGGCCCCGTTCTCGTCGAGGTACTTGGCCTCGTAGGAGTAGAAGGAGGCGTTGGGGAGCACCTCGCCGGGCACCGACGCTTGCGGATCGTCGTTGCCAAGGACGGCGCACTCCACCTCCCGACCAACGATTCCCTGCTCTATCAGGATCTTGGTGTCGAAGCCGAAGGCCAGCTCCACCGCCTCGGCCAATCCGTCCACCGTTTCGACTTTCGTTATTCCCACCGACGATCCGAGATTGGCAGGTTTCACGAAGAGAGGCAGCCCGAGTTCGTCGGCCAGGTCCGCCGCGTCTATGCCTTCACGTGCGGTCCGGGTGAGGCAGCGATAGGGTGCGATATCGATGCCCGCGTCTCGCAGCAGGCGTTTCATCACGTCCTTGTCCATGCCCACCGCAGATCCGAGGATCCCGGCGCCGACGCAGGGCAGGCCGGCCAGCTTGACGAGGCCCTGGATTGAGCCGTCCTCGCCGAAGGGGCCGTGGAGCACGGGGAAGACGACGTCCACCTTGTCTGCATCCGAGCCACCGTTTGTGCTCTGTAGGGCTTCCGTTCCGGCGTACGGGAGGAGCGAGACCCGTTCGCCTCCCACCTTGAGGGAGATGTCTGCCGGGTTATCGGCGTTCAGCAGGAAATCGGAATTCCGGTTCAGGTACCAGGTGCCGGACTTGTCGATGCCGATCAGCACCGGATCGTATTTCGCGGGATCCAGGTTGGCGATCACGTTGCGGGCCGACTGGAGAGAGACCTCGTGTTCGGCGGACTTGCCACCGAAGACGACGGCCACACGCAGTTTATTGCTCGTCGGACTATTCATGGGAAACTCCTCATCTCGTCTTTGGTACGCCGATCCTCGGGCAGTCTTCTGCGATGACACACCTGGAGCAGAAGGGAGACAGCGGCGTGCAGGTGGTCTTTCCGTACCGGACCAGGAGCTCGTTGATCTCGATCCAGAAGCGCTTCGGCAGTATCTCTTCCAGCGCGGTGACGGTTTGCTCGGGCGTATCTGTCCGGATCCAGCCGCGACGGTTGACGATCCGGTGGACGTGGGTATCCACGCAGATGGCGTCGATGCCGAACCCGAGCCCCAGGACCAGGTTGGCCGTCTTGATCCCCACCCCGGGAAGGGCCAGGAGTGCGTCCGTGTCGGCAGGTACCGTACCGCCGTGCTCCTCCACTAGAAGGGCGCATGTTTTTCGTATGTTGACGGCCTTGGTGCTGTAGAACCCACTGGGATAGATGGCTTTCTCTATACGATCGACCGGTAGTTCCGACATGGTCAGGGGGGAGTCGGCGAGTTCGAACAGCCTGTCCGAGGCGGCGGAAGTGACCTCGTCCTTGGTTCGAAGGGAGATCATGGTGGCGATCAGGATCCGGAAGGGATCGGCGGTGTTCTCGGCCACCTTCGTGACGGAAGGAGCCTCGTCACCCATGACGGTTTCCCGCAGTGTCGTGAACACCTGCTCCCAGTCGGTTTCGTTCATATCGATCATGTTGACGCAACCAGGATATTCAATGTGGTCATACCCAGGCCTCCGAATCGAGCTCTTCTACCGTCACCACCGCATACGCCTCCACCGCTTCTCCTCTGCCGACGGCGTCGCCCCCCTCCTTGGTCTTGGCCTTCACGGAGACGGCCGACGGGTGGAGCTGTAAATCCTCTGCGAGAATCCGACGCATCTCGGCAATATGCGGCGCCAGTTTCGGCCGTTCCAGTACGATGGTGCAGTCGACGTTTGCAGTGACGAATTCGTTCTCATGGAGGATGCCGGCGGTCTTTCGGAGCAGCTCGCGGCTGTCTATGCCTGCATAGGCCGGTTCCGAGGGAGGGAAGTGGGAACCGATGTCGCCTAATGCCGCGGCACCAAGCATCGCGTCGATGATGGCGTGGATGGCGGTATCCCCGTCCGAATGGGCGAGGCACCCGAAGGGGGCATCGATCCGGACTCCGGCCAGAATGAGTGCTTTGCCTTCGGCCAACTGGTGTGAATCGAATCCGAATCCTGTCCGCATAGAATACTCCAAACCTCCCGAGGGAAGGATTATTTGGGTAGTGTTCCTGGTTTGCGAATCACCCGTGAACGAATTTTCGTGTCCTCTCGTGTCGTCACGCGTCCCGTGGATTCCGGCTAGATAATATCCGACGGCAGATCACCCGGATAGGTGATCTTCCTGTTCTCTGCGTCCCCGGAAACGGTGAACACGGAGCCACCATATTCGCAGAACACGTGTGAATCGTCAACATAGCCGTCGGAGCAGGACCCGGGCCGACCGGCGGCAGCACGGGTGTGAGCGGTGAGAATGCGGCGGAAGTCGAATCCCTGTGGGGTTTGGGCCCCGGCGAACCCGTTCCGTTCCGGATGGCCTGTCACGAACCCGTCCGCGTCTATCGTCTTGAGAGCGTCCACTACGGGCAAGACCGGAATGCAGGCCCCGTGGGCCCTGGTGCCCTCTGCGACCCTGCGGATCGTGTCCGTGGACACCCACGGGCGGGCGCCGTCGTGAATGAGCACATATTCAGGTGATAGTTGTGTGAGTGCCCGAAGGCCCAGAAACACCGATTCCTGCCGGCTCGATCCCCCGGGCACGATCTCGATCCGGTGGCTGTCCGATTCGCCGGCGGCATATTCCGATACGATTCGACGAGTCTCTTGGAGGGAGTCGGTATTCATGGTAACCACGAAACAGGCGAACCGGCCGGCGGAAAAAAAACGGGAGAGGGTCTCCGTCAGGACGGTACGCTCTCCCATTCTGGTGAATTCCTTCTTTTTTCCGGAACCCATGCGGGAGCTGTTGCCCGCGGCGGTAATGAGTACCGCGAAATCTTCGAACCTCGGTACCATCTCGCGTCTTCCCATTACTCTCGACTTCTATCGTGCTGACCGGTACAGACCGTTTTCTCAATCGTCTTCGAGTTCACGATCGATACTCCGGCGAATCGCCTCGTCAGTCAGATTCCAGCTTATTGAAGATGAGTTCCTCGACCTCTTCCTTCGATTTACCGAGGGAAAACGATACCTCGTCGACCATGAGCTTTAGGGCACTGTCGAACAGCTTCCGTTCCAGGATCGGCAGCTCCTTTACCTTGCTGCGATGGTAGAGGGTTCGTACCACCGATGCGATATCCATCACGCTGCCGCTCTTCAGGAGATCGAGGTTCATCTGGTACCGCATCTTCCAGTCCGCGGTGATGGGTTCGTAGTCCTGGGAGATCAGTTTGAGGGCCTTCTTCGATTCATCGGGGCTGACGATGGCCCGGATACCGAGTTCGTCGGCCTTGTCTACCGGAATCATGACCGTCATGTCGGAAACTTCCAGATAGATAACATAATAGAGGAGATCTTCTCCGTTGAAAGGTCGTTCTTCGATGGAGATGATCTTGCCGACCCCCTGTAGAGGGTAGACGATCTCCTGATGCAACTTATATGCCGTCTTTGGGATTTTCTTTTGTGCGGATTTCATGGCAGTAGTATACTAGAAAACTCCGATAGTTTCAATATCTGACGATATTTACACGGCATACACCCGGTGATATACTCCCCGGATGTTTCGGATGTACCCGTCGTCTGGATACTGAGTTATGGCAGCCAGAGATATAGAAAAGACACTCTCTATCGTCATGTTCCCTCTGCTCATCGTGCTGATGATCGTCGCAGTACTCATCTTCCACGATTTTCTGTGGGAGATGTTCTCCTCGGCCGAACGGTTCCGCGAGGAGGTGGAGACCTCCGGGGTATCGGCTCCCCTTCTCTTCATCGGTCTGCAGATACTCCAGGTGGTGGTGTTTATCATTCCCGGTGAGATTCCTCAGATTGCCGGGGGATTCCTCTTCGGCATCTGGCTGGGAACCGTCTATTCACTGATCGGCATCTCTATCGGATCGGCATTCAACTACTTCCTCGGGAGGGTCCTGGGTACCAGATTCGTACAGGCGGTATTCGGCAGGGAGAAGTCCGACCGGTTCATCGGCATCGCCACCTCCCGGAGATCATTGATCGCATTCTTTCTCCTCTTTCTTATTCCGGGCATTCCGAAGGATTCACTCTGTTATGTGGGTGGTGTCGCCAGGCTGCGGTTCGGGTTCTTCATGCTTCTTTCGATATCCGGCCGGTTTCCCGCCCTGTTCGGCAGTGTTCTGATGGGAAATGCGGCGGCAGACCGCCGGTGGGCACTGGCCGTGGGTATCCTCTCAGCCGCGGTGGTGCTGTTTCTTCTCGGGATGATCTTCAGGGAACAGATACACACGATCATAGAGAATCTATCCACAAGAGAGAAGAAAGAGTAGTATACACTCCATATGAGTACGAATCGGTCCGCCGGCATACTGCTCCACCCCACCTCGCTGCCTTCTGATTTCGGCATCGGCGATTTCGGTCCAGGGGCCTACGAATTCGCAGATTTCCTCTGCGCCGCCGGACTCGGTCTGTGGCAGATCCTACCCTGCGGGCCCGCCGGCGCCGGAGACTCACCCTACAACGCCTTTTCGGCTTTCGCGGGGAACCACCTCCTGATCAGTCCCGAACTCCTCTTGCGGGAGGGGCTACTCGACAGGCCCCCGGCTCCGCCGGACGATCCGCCCCTCTCCGTGGATTCGGTCGATTTCGACCGGGTGCGGGAGTGGAAGCGGGAGATTCTGCGGCAGGCGGTGGAGGCGTTTCTGGATGGACGCTGGACCGGACGGGCCGAACGGTTCGAGCAGTTTTGCTCGGCGGAGACGCGTTGGCTGGACGATTACTGCCATTTCATGGCCCTCCGGGAGGAGCGAGGAACGGCTTCCGGTGAGAAGAACGATGAAAGGAGCGTGTGGAGCGAGTGTTTCGACCAAAACCTGATACTCAGGCGGGAGCAGGCGATGCGCGAGAGCCGACGGCGGCTTTCGCGTGAGATCGAGGAACATCGGGTCATGCAGTTTCTCTTCTTCGAGCAGTGGCAGGCTTTGAAAGAGTACGTCAACGGCAAGGGTATCAAGGTGGTGGGCGATATCCCCTTCTATGTGGCCGAGGACTCGGCCGACGTGTGGGCGCGTCGCGATCTCTTCCTCCTCGATTCGGCGGGGAAGCCCTCGGCGGTGGCGGGTGTGCCTCCCGACTACTTCAGCGTCACGGGTCAACGCTGGGGCAACCCCCTGTATGACTGGAAAGCGATGGCGGACAACAGTTTCGCCTGGTGGATTGACCGACTCGACGCCTCCTTTCGATTCGCCGATATCGTGCGCATCGATCACTTCCGCGGATTCGAGGCCTATTGGGAGATTCCCGCCGGTGAGGATACTGCGGCGAACGGCCGCTGGATCAATGCTCCGGGCCGAGAGTTGTTTTCCGCCGTGATCGAGTCGGTACGGCGTACAGGGCTTTCTTCATCTGCCGACTCTGCGGTTCCCGATCCGCGGCACGCCACTCTTCCGATTATTGCGGAGGATCTCGGGGCGATCACTCCGGCCGTGGAAAAGCTGCGCGACGATTTCGGCTTTCCCGGCATGTACGTGCTGCAGTTCGCCTTCTTTTTCGGCGAGAACGGGGAGTGGGACCATACGAATCCCTATCTTCCCCACAACCATCGGGTGAATGCGGCGGTATATACGGGGACCCACGACAACGATACGACGGCCGGCTGGTATGCCGGGTTGGATGAGGGGCGGAGGGACTACGTGCGACGGTATCTGGCCAGGGATGGACACGACATCTCGTGGGATCTGATCCGCACGGCATTCGGATCCCCGGCAGGCTACGCCTTCGCACCCCTACAGGACGTACTATCGCTCGGATCGGAAGCCCGGATGAATGTTCCCTCAACACCTACCGGGAATTGGCGATGGCGGTATCGACCCGGGTCGCTGGATCCCCACCTCGCCGAGCGGCTGCTGGAACTCACGCGGTTGTACGGCAGGCGTAGACCCGCGAGTAGCTGACACAGCACCACGAAGGAAACGCTTACCGCGACATCACCACACCCTCCGGAATCTGCGGCTCGGAAAAATCAATATATTTAAACGGATGGATATCCAAAGGGTTCGGGAACCACCCTTCGATGAGGTCGTTGTTCACGAAGTTCAGGGCCGGGGTGTGACTCACCGGGATGACGGCGGCCTCGTATAGCACGAGGGTTTCGGCTTCGCTCATCAGGGTGTACCGTTCCTTCCCGCTCAGGCCCAGCGATCGTTCGACTATCTCGTCGAATTCCGGGCTGTTGTACCCGCCGTCGTTCAGGTTACTGTCGGAGGTCCACATCTGGAGGAAGGTGAGAGGATCGGCGAAGTCGCCGATCCAGGTGATCGTGCCCATGGTATACGACTCGCTCTTCAGGGCGACGTAGTACTCGGGGAACCGGAAGGATTCGATTGACACCTCTGTCGCCAGCTGCTCCTTCCACGCCGATTCGATGATACCCGCCAACCGTTGCGATTCACCCCCGCTCGGTACCGCGATGATGAGGTCCGGCAGACCTTCGCCGCCGGGAAATCCCGCTTCCGCCAGCAGCCGCAATCCTTCCTCTACATCGATCCCGGATATTCCGGAAACTTCCGGATACCCCGAGATGCCCGGCACCAGTTGTTCGGTGGGAATGAAGTTGCCCTCCCGAATCTCCTCCCAGGGAATCAGCAAGGCGAGTCCCCGTCTGACGTCGGCCTCGGCCAGGGCCGGGTCTTTGCAGTTGAAGAAGAAGTAGTGTGTCGAGAAGAGGGGGTTGAAGACGACGTTGTCCTGGTCTTTGACCTGGTCGTAGAGGATGTTATCACCGGCCCAGTGTATCTCGCCGTCGTTGAACCTGACGGTCGCCGCTACCGGGTCCTCGATAAACTCGATGGTTAGGCGGTCGATATTCACGTTCCGTCGGTCCCAATAGAGGTTGTTCTTCTCCAACACGAGACTTTCGGGATTTCGTTCCACCAGGTAGAACGGGCCGTTGGAGAGGATCGACGGCGCGGCGTCCCAGTCGTCGAGATCGAGAAAATCGGGATGCAGTGGGGAGAAGCTGTGATGGCAGAGGATCTTCAGGAAATGCCCGGCGGGATGCACGAGCTCAACCTCGAGGAGTGTGTCGGAAACGACGCGGATCCCCACCGTCGAAGGGTCCTCGGTACGTCCGAGTCGATAGTCTTTGGCGCCCTTCACTACGTCGAGGAGGAAGGAATATTCGGCACTCTCCTCCGGATCCAGCAGTTTCAGCCACGTGTCTCTGAAGTGTGCGGCGGTCACCTGGTCGCCGTTCCAGTACCGGGCGTCGCTGCGCAGGAAGAACCGGTATGTCCTGCCGTCATCCGAAACCTCCCAGCGTCGAGCTGTGCCGGAGACCGGCTCCAACGTAAAGGGATGGTAGGTGACCAGCCCCTCGTATACGGCCGTGTAAACTTGTGCCTCCGTGGAGGTATACGTATGCAGGAGATCGAATCCGATATCCGAAGGCGCGAAGCTGATCACCAGTTCCCTCTCCTCGGCCTCTTTTCGATCCCGATCTTCCGCCTGCTGGGCTTGAATGTCGAATACGCCCACGCTGAGCATGCAGAAGAGAATCGCCACGATGAGGACGCCATGTGGTTGGGAGGTCTGTCTCGGCGAAAAATGGTCGCGTGCGGAATCTAGGACGTTATGTATCGTTCTCCACATACCGAGCGATGGTCTTGATGTAACCGGTACCGCGCAGGGGCTTGATGAAGATCTCGTCGAATCCGGCCTCCCTGAGGGTCGAGATTTCTCGATCATCGCTGGTAATGGCGATAAGTGTGGTATCCTTGTCGACACGTCGTATCTCCCTTGCCAGTGCATCTCCGTTCATGCCCGGCATATACTGGTCTAGAATGACCACCTTGTATGAATTGGTCTTGAACAATTCCAAGGCGGACTGCCCGTCGAAGGCGAGGTCGCATTCGATTCCCACCGCCTTGAGCTTAATTTCCAGCAGTTTGCGATTGGTCAGTTCGTCTTCAGCATACAGAACTCTTTTTCCCATTGTCGTATCCCTTTTTGTATTCTCAAAATGGTAAATTTGAAAGAACCGTAATCTACGTTTTTGACTCTCTTTGACTCTCTTTGACTCTAAAGAATCTATACAGTCTCGCCGGATGGGTCCTGATTCAAAGATACACGCTTCCGATTCGAGCGTCTGAGTACGATGGAGAGGAATGCGGGAAGCACGACGAGACAACCGAGGGTAGTGGTAAAGAGGGCGAGAGCAACGAGTATTCCGAAGAAGCGTATGGGCTCGAAACTCGAGAAGAGCAGCACCAAGACGCCTGCGATTATCGAGGCGCTGGTGAGCAGAATCGGCCGACCGGTGATCTTGAGTGTTTCGGCAAGGATACCGTCGATGTCGCTGCCGGGTAGTTGCTCACGTTGCCGCCTGAATTGGATCAGGAAATGGATTGAATCGTCGACGCCGATTCCGATGGCCACACTCGATACCATGACGGTGGTGAGGTCCAGAGGAATCTTGGTGATGGCCATGAAGATGAAGTTCAACATTAGTCCGGTCAGGAGCGGGATGAGAGAGAAGGCGCCGTAGACCGGTGAACGAAATGCGATGGTGGCAGCGATGAATACCAGAAAAGTCGAAAGAAGCATGGTCCGCTGAAGATCCCAGTTCAGGATATCCAGGAGTCGCAGATACCGCAGACGGGCTCCCCACATCTCGGTCTCTATCGAAGGATCGATGACGTCCTTCACATACTGTTCGATCTCGGCTAGGAGTACCCGCAGCTGTTCGTCGTTCAGATACCTATCGCTCTCTTTGTCCAGGGTCCGGAAGCTGATCGTGATCCAACTGAAGTCGTCGTTGGCGATGATTTCGAGCATGCGGTTGTCCGCGGCCTCCCGGGAGAGCAACTTGAAATACCTTGACAGGAGCAGGATCAGGCCGCGGCTGTCCGGTGTGTGATCGGATCCGGTCATGATCCGGTTGAGTTCTCGCAGATACTTGGCGAAAGAGATGGCGTAGGAGACGTGTGGATGATCGATGATCCGCTGCTCGAGATCAGAGACCTGAGCCAAGACCTCCGGCTTCAGGAAGTAGTTCTTCTCTCCGTCGGGAGCCGACAGGGTGAGGTTTATCTGGTTCGTGCCTCCGAGTCGGTTGGTGACGAATGCCAGGTCGGTGACCGCGATGTCGTTCGATGGAAAGTACTGAATGGAGTCCGTCTGGATATGTATCTTGTTGATGGAAAAGAGAAACCCTGCGATGATTATGCCGACGGCGATGAAGATCACCACCCTGGAATCGTGGGTGAATTTTGCGAGTTTCGTCATCACGCGGGAGATCTTTCCCTGGAGGATCTTCTTCTGCTGTATCATCTTCGGCGCCTTGAACCAGCTCAGGGCGTTCGGCAGCAGGAAGAGAGAGAGGATGGCGCATGAGACGATCCCGAAACTGGTGGCGATGCCGAACTGCCTGGTCTGCTGTACGTGATTCGCCAGGAGGCTCAGGAATCCGATGACGGTGGTAACCGAGGCCAGGATGATGGTTTTATTGATGTGGGACACAGAGTCCACCACCCAGAGTTTATCGCCGGCGTCGGTTTTGGCCTCGCGATAGTATTCGTTCATTATGTGGATGCTGTAGGAGCTCCCGAGGGTGAGGACCAGCGGGGGCGTCACGATACTGACGATGGAGAGGGACAACCCCAGCATCTGCATCAGGCCCATGCTCCACAGCGTACCCAGCCCGACGACGGCCAGGGGGAGGAGCACCGCGCGGATTGAGCGAAACCCGATGAAGTAGATGAGGAGGATACACAGGGCACAGAGGGCCATCAACTTCGGCATGTCGCGAACGAGATACTTGCTGGCGGAGGTCTCGAAGGGTATCGGCCCCGCGATGTAGACATCGAAATGAGTCCGCAGATCCGTAAGATAGCCGTCCAGCCGATGCTTGAAATCGAGATAACTATCAGCGGGCCGATAGGGAAAGAGGGCGCTCAAGACCCGTCCGTCCTCCGAGACCACCAAATTCTGTACGAACGGATCGGCCAGGAGGCGATCCTGAAAATCGCGTGCCGCCTCGAGGGACTCCGGTGGTTCATAGTCGGGTGACATGGGGATTATCTCGAGCTTTGCTCCGTTCTTCCTGAAGGTAAGTTGGTTGAATGGATTGATGCTCCGATTGACGAGGGGGTCATTTTCGATGGCGTTAATCGCCTCCCAGAAGGCGGCGAGTCGTTCGGGTGTATACGGATTTTCACTCTCTACCGCGATTACCAGGTAATCGGAGATGACGCTGCCTGCTCCATACTTCTCGAACAGGGCAGTCACCGTATCGTCGTCCGGGACCATGGTCTGGACACCCGGGCGTATCTCGATCTGAATGGCGTAATATCCGAACAGCAGTGTCAGGGCGGCGATGAGTATCGTAATGAGGACGGAATGGCGGTGAGAAAAGAGGAGAATACGATAAACGACGCTTTGCTTCATGCGCTGCCTTGTCTGAATAGTGATTACATCGCCCGGACGACACGTTTCATACCGCTGCGAGGATTGTTCGCCGGCGGAAGCGCCAGGCCATTATATTATCCGCACCCTGAAGATGGTGTCAAGTCGCCGCGATTTCTATCGGCTTGACAATCCTGAGTCTTCTATTTAGCTTAGGGTCAGTATGCCTCGTCAAGAATGTCCTCGGAAACCCAAATCGATCATCGAGTCCCACTACGAACCGCGCCTGGAGCACTTTCGGGAGGGATACCAGATTCTCGACTGGGAAAACCATGAAGCCCAATTCATCAGGTTCAGGGTACTGACCGAAAAGGTAGACCTTACCGAGCGATCGATCCTCGATGTGGGATGCGGCGTAGGTGAGTTATACGGGTATCTGCTCGAAAAAGGCATCCGCTGTCGATATACGGGGATCGATATCCTCCCCGGGATGATTCGGGAGGCCTCGGAGCGGTATCCTTCCGGAAAATTTCTCCAGGGTGATGTCATCGAGGAGGGACCGTTTCCCGACGGGAGTTTCGACGTCGTCTTTTGCTCCGGTATCTTCAACCTCTGCATGGGCGACAACTACGAGTATCTATCCCGGGCGGTGGACTCGTTTCTCACCCTCGCGGACCATTTCGTGCTATTCAACCTCCTGAGCTGCGATTCCCCCGACAAGGCCGACAAGTACTTCTACTATGTTCCGGACAGGGTTATCGGCCTCCTTGAGTCGAAGGTCCACCGGCTCGAGGTGGTGACGGGCTATCTGCCGAACGACTTCACCATCGTATGCGAACTCGCCTGAGAGTATCCTTGTTGCATTGACAAGTGTGCCGTCGCGGCAATCCATCCGGTCATCCGGTCGACAAGTTGCCCTGAATCCGATACCATGCCTCCATGCAGGAAAATGTGTTCGTGAGTTCCGGACGATTGGATGTCCTCCGTGGCAGAATCGAGACCTCTTCGGAGCCGACCTTCGGAGCCTTCAGGCGGTTAACGACCTTCGTCGAGGAGCGTGTCGACGGTACCGTCGTTGTACCGAAGACGTGGTCTATCCCCGCCTATTCGAAGGCTCCCGAGAGGTATCTCGCCGCCACGGCCGGATTCGCCGAGGACGGGATGACCGCCTACGGCTGTGCCCTCCTCTACCGGTTGAACGGCGAGTCGGCATACCTGGAACGGTGTACCAACAGTATTGAGGGGTGGGTCGACGGTTTCGACTCCTATTCAAGACGCGGCGACTCGCGTCCGGCGTTCTGTTCGCTGGTTCTCCCGCTGATCTTCGCCGTCGACCTGCTGCGAAGCGACGATTCCTTCAGAGGCCGGACTCTCGAGCGATTCGAGCGGTTTCTCTCCGACACCGTGATCCCTGCCGCGGACGTAAGTTCCAAGGACTACCGGGGTTGTTGGGGCACCGCGGCCCAGATCGCCTGTGCCGCATTTCTCAGGGACGGTATCCTGTTCGAGCACTCCATCAGACGCTGGCGTGGTCTCCTGGACTCGATGCTCTCCGCGGACGGTGCCTTGAAGCGGGAGGTGTCCAGAGGCGGCGGTCGTCTCGGAATTCTTTACACCAACCAATCACTCACGGCGTTGTGTCTTGCAGCCTGCATCGCGTCCCTGAACGGCTCAGACCTCTTTTACTATCGAACCGGCGACGGCAAGACCATCCGCGATGCGATCTCCACCGCCGCCCGGTGGAGCGCCTATCCTGCGACCTTCCAGTATTGGAAGAAGGCGCCCGACAGGCTTCAGGGGTGTGGAGAGACCGGATATCTGGAGCTGATACCCGCCGCCTGGTACGACGCACCCATGCGGGAGCTGCTCGAGACCTACCGACCGTTCGAGGATGAGTTAGGACTGCCGTTCGTCACGTGTACGCATGGAGATTGACTCAGGAAAGTTCCTCGAACAACTCGATCCCCCTCTCGATCATGCGCAGGTTCGGCGGTAGGTGTTCGGGCTTCTTTAGGTATTCGGGCAGCAGCGTACGGAGCATCTCCACCGAGAGGAACCGGCTCTGTAGTAGAAAGATGGTGAGCATGATGATGTTGGTGCCCTTGAGGAAGCCCTCCGCGTCCGCCTCGGCCGACGCATCGACGTAGAGGACCTCGACGTCGGACCTCTTGCACCTCCTCTCGATGAGGGTGGAGTTGACCAGGATCACGCCGCCGGGGGTGACGGAGTCCTCGAACTCGTCCAGGGACGGGCCGTTCATGGCGATCAACGCCGTCGGCCGGTCGACGACGGGCGAACCGATGGTTCGTTTCGATAGTACCACGCTGGCGTTGGCGGTACCGCCCCGCATCTCCGGGCCGTAGGAAGGCAGCCAGGTGGCCTCCCATCCGTCTCTGATGGCGCATTCGGCCAAGAGGATGCCGGCCGACATGATGCCCTGCCCGCCGAATCCGGAGATCTTGATCAGGTGTTCCCGTGCGGTGGCCGTATCGGCCGATGGTTCGGATGCGCGCGGAGTGGCAGCGGTTTTGGCGCTGTTGGTATCGACCTCGAGCAGGCTCTTCAAAGATTCGGCGTCTAAAAAGTCGAACCTGCCACGCTTCTTCGCCACTCCCTGTGTGCCGGCGGTGGTCTCCTCGGTGATTTCGTCGGATGTCACCAGATCGCGGTACACCCCCAGCGGAAAGACCGGCTCGAGGTAGTCCTGGATCCATCTTCTCGACTCGACCGGTGATACCTTCCAGTTCACCGGACAGGGCGAGAGGATCTCCACCATGGAGAACCCTCGACCCTCGCTCTGGCACCGCAGGGCCTTGCGTATCGCCGACCGGGTCTTCATCACGTGCTTCGGATCGGTCAGCGCCACGCGTTCGATGTAGACCGGGGCTTCCAGCGTCGCCAGCAGCTCCGACATGCGGATCGGAAAGCCGTCGCGCCGGCGTTCCCGGCCAAGTGGGGTGGTGGCGGTGACCTGCCCCATCAGGGTGGTCGGCGCCATCTGCCCGCCGGTCATGCCGTAGATGGCGTTGTTGACGAAAAACACGGTGATATTCTCACCGCGGTTGGCGGCGTGTACGATCTCGGCGGTGCCGATGCCGGCCAGGTCGCCGTCGCCCTGGTAGGAGATGATGATCGCGTCGTCTACGGTACGCCGGATGCCGGTGGCCACCGCGGGGGCCCGGCCGTGGGAGCAGGCCACGTTGCCGGTGTCGAAGTAGTAGTAGGCGAAGGCCGCGCACCCCACCGGCGAGAGCATCACCCCCCGGTCCTGGAGATGCATGTCGTCCAAGGCCTCGGCGATCAGCTTATGCACCGTGCCGTGACCGCAGCCGGGGCAGTAGTGGGTGGTACTCGTGCCGGTGCCCTTGCGCACGAACTCGTCGTAGAATGACTTCGGTTTCTCAAGTGCCGGCATATTCTCTGCTCCTTACACGTTCCACGATCTCGCCGGGAGTCGGTACCATGCCCCCGAACCAGTTCAGGCGCCGCACCTCCGTGGTACCGGCGCACAACCGCTCGACATCCTCGGCCATCTGCCCGTTGTTGAGTTCGGCCACGATAACGGTGCCGGCAGCCTCCGCGAGCTCCTGCAGCCGTTTTATCGGGAAGGGGAAGAGGGTCTTGGGCCTGAACAGGCCGACCTTCACTCCCTCGGAACGGAGTTGTCTGACGGCGGAGAGGCAGATTCGGGAGGTGATACCGAAGGCCACGATCAGCGTGTCTGCGTCTTTCGCCTCGACCTCTTCGTATTCGGAGAACGACTCCTCGAGGGTCCGGTACTTGTCCTGGAGTTTCTGATTGAGGGCTCCCTGGGTCTGTGCGCTCATGAAGATGCTGGTGATGCAGTTCTCTCTGCTTTCGGCATCTCCCCGTACCGCCCAGTCTTTGAACGGGGTTGTCTTCACCTCCGTGGGAAGTTGTACCGGTTCCATCATCTGGCCGATATAGGCATCCGAGAGGATAAACACGGTCATGCGCCATTGGTCGGCCAGGTCGAAGGCACGGTAGGTGAACTCACACATCTCCTGGCAGGAATTGGGGGCGAACACGAAATTCCGGTAGTTGCCGTGCCCGCCGCCCTTCACACACATGGCGTAGTCTCCCTGCTCGGGCCAGATGTTTCCGAGCCCGGGACCGGCCCGTTGAATGTTAACGATCACCGCGGGTATCTCGCTGCCGGCGAGATATGAGATTCCCTCCGCCATCAGGGAGATTCCCGGTCCCGAAGAGGCCGTAATCACCCGGGCGCCGGCGGCCGAGGCCCCGTACACCATGTTGATGACACTCACCTCCGATTCGGCCTGAAGGAAGACCCGTCCGGAACGGGTGAACAGATCCGCCGCCGTGTGGGCGATCTCACTGGCCGGGGTGATCGGGTATCCGAAGAAGTGGGTGCCTCCGCCGAGTAGCGCCCCGTATACGACCGCCTCGTTGCCCTTCATCAGTTTTCTGGTCATTTCGAGGCCTCCCGGGCTGCCGGAGCTTCTTTGACGACCCGAATGGCGCCGGGTTCGGGGCACATATAGAAACAGATTCCGCAGCCGATACACTCGTCCGGATCGGAGACGGCGAAGTGGTATCCCATGATGTTAATCCCCGTATCCATGGTCAGGCACCCCCGGGGGCAGGCGTCTGTGCAGAGGCCACACCCCTTGCAGAGGTCCCGCTCTATCTCTGCACGATTTCCTCTACTCATGGACACTCTCCTTCGGACCTCCGTTTCTGCAGATCCTGTATTCCGGTATACGGGCTGTGGGCGAATCATCGGTTGATTGCTGCATCCTGCAGTCGGAGAGGATCATACTACGGCGTCCTGCGTCTGTGTCAAGATGTGGGCTTCATCTGACACAGACCATATAGTGGTTATCCTATGATGCGGAGGATGATGAGGAAGGCCGCCATGCATGCGGTAATAACGCCCAAGGCTACCATGAGTATCTTGTTGGTCAGTGTCATCTCTTCTCCTCCTTTGCCGGTTCTTCGCCGGATGTCGATCGGATCATCTCCGATTCTTTTGAGCCGTTGTTGTCTCTCTCTGCCAGATATTGGTCGTAGTGAGGTTGCAGATCCGTTAGGGTCATCTCCAGGATGTCCATCTTCCTGAAGATGGTAGGCAGTTCGTGTTCCACGAATTCCTCCCGTTTTAGCCATCTGGTGACTCGGGGTGCGTCCTCGGCCACGAAGTACCCGATTCCACGTTTGTTGAAGATGATGCCCTGTTCCTGCAGGTCCGCGTAGGTCCGCATGACGGTGTTGGGATTCACCTCCGCCCGCATGGCCATCTCTCGTACGGAGGGGATCTTCTCCCCTTCGGAGAGTGTGCCCTGAATGATGCTGTCGCACACGAAGTCTCCGATCTGCCGATAGATGGGAATGTTCGCATCGAATTCCATACTATGCCTCCGTTTCCCGGAGCCGGATGAATCCGAGGATCCAGCAGAAGGGCGGCAGGCACCACCAGTAGGCGATCTTTATGATCTGCAGGGTGGCATTCAGGAACGCATCCACTGTTTGGTCCTTGCCTGGCTCGATGCCGCTGCCGAAGACGATCCCGTTCTCATACCCCGGTTTGAGTCTGAACGTGATTCCCTGGAAGTGGTCCAGGAAGATGAGCCGGGTCAACACCATCGCGACGATACTCAGGGCCAGAGACAGGAGGAACAGCGAGAGGAAGGTCTTGAAGATCGCGTGGCGCCGGAAGTATACCGATCCGAAGAAGAGTACCGCGTGGTTTACGAGGAACAGGCGTAAGAACTGGACATATCGTACGGAGAACGGATTGAAGATCGGATGAGCCTGACCGAATGCCAGTATGGTGATACCGCTGCCGGCCAGCGATACGAGAAGGTAGCCTAGGGTGGTGAAGACCAGAATTCCCACCGTCGAGAGCAGGAATTTTCCCAGATACTTTTCGAACTGTGAAACAGGCAGCACTAGATATACCGGCGCCTTCAGCCTGTCTCCTAGGACCGAGAATGAATAGGAGGCGTAGATCAGTCCTGAGAGAAGCAGGGTGAGTGGATAGAAGACCGAGTGAATGTTCCATTGATTCGCGGTTCCGGACGAGGCGACGTTGATGATGAGCAACACTCCCGCCACCGCACCTCCGGTGATCAGCACCGACAGCCACTTGCCGGTGACTTCGTAGCGCAGCAGGTTGGCAAACCTGTCGCCGGAAAAGATCGTGCTTCGCATGTTATCCATTGTGTACCTCCATGGGTGTGCGGCTCATGGCCGCCTGGACCCGCTCCGGGTCCGTGAGTACGGCGTTGAAGAGCAGTTCTAGGTCGATCTGGCTCTCGCCGGTGTTGTCCGCCGGTATGACCGATACATAGCCGCCGGGTACGCTCTCGGTGTAGAGTACGATTTCTGAGTCCGGTTCCCTCTGTGTCTGTTCGATCCTCAGACTACGCGACATGTCGTAGGCGTCCGCCTGGAAGATGATCCGGCCCTTCTCCAGGATCGCCACCGGATCGATCAGGTTCTGCATGTCTCTAACCTGATGGGTCGATATCAGGAAGGTCCGGTCGTCGTTCAGTCCGGCGGCCAGGAGTTTCCGGAAGATGCTCTTGGAAGGGATATCGAGACCGTTGGTGGGCTCATCGAGCAGGAAGAGGCGCGTGCCGCTGGCGACCCCGAATGCTACCAGTACCTTCTTCTTCTGTCCGTAGGACATGCTTGTGAGGGGCATCGTCCGGTCGAGTTCGAACTCCTCGATCCCCTCCTCGAAGAGGTTGTGATCAAACTTGGGGTAGAACGGGGCGTAGGTGTTCTCGAACGTGTCGATCTTCATCCGGGGAACCCAGAACTCTTCGGGAATATAGTAGATGTCCGCCAGTAGGTCCGGTGAACGGTGAGAGGGGATCTTGTCGTCGATGGTGCAATCGCCGGCGTTCGGTATCAACAGGCCGCAGAGGATTTTCAGCAGGGTCGTCTTGCCCGCGCCGTTCTTCCCCAGCAGTCCGTACATATTCCCGTCCGGCAGTTCCAGGTCCAGATCCTGGAACAAGGGCCGTTTCTTCTTCCCGTAGGAAAAGGCCAGGTCTTTGATACGAATCATGTCTCGCTCCTTGTGGTTTACTGAATTAGTGTACTATCAAGCTAGTTCACTAGAAAGATAGCGCATCACTGTGGAGTTGTCAAGGAAATTGTGAAAAACTGAAGCATAGTGTCGAATTCTGAAGAATCCTGTTCTGTAAAGAGATTAGGAGGAATTTCTGAGGGTAGCGGAGCTCAGGATCGGTTCCGCCGATCCTCCACGGGCATGAAGAACTCGTGGGTCTCCGGGGTGCCGTAGCCGTCGATCTCCTCAAGACAGAACCCGGACCCTTCGAGAGACGCCCTGACGATGCGCCGGTTGAAGGCGTGGATGGTTTCGTTCTCCAGGTAGTCCTCCAGGGGCATCCACAAACACTCGGCGATCTCGTCCTCCTGCCGGCTGATCTCGAACGACAACGGTTCCAGACGGCACACGAAATAGATGTCTGATTTGCCGTGGCGGTAGCCGTGCCAGTGACGGAAGCACTGCAGCGAGAGGAACCGGGTGCGGATGCCGGTCTCCTCCCGGACCTCCCGGACAACCGCCTTCTCGATATGTTCACCAGGATGCAGGGCGCCGCCGGGCAGCTTGTAGTGGATCCGACCCTGTCTCCTGTGGTGACGTTCGGAGACGACCAGGAGGTGGGACCTGTCGCGGACTACGACCCCGCCTGCCCCGATGTAGTGGGTGGCGTAGGGAGGAATGAAGGCCGCCTCCTGGAGCCTGAGGGTGAGTTGGACACCCTCCTCGTCGGCGTGATGGAAGGTGAATCCGGCCTCGACGGCCGGGGGAATCAGGCCCGCCAGGCGGGGCTCGAGCCGGAGCCAGGCGACCTTAAACCCCTCGGATTTCCACCTTCGGATGCCGGACTCGAGTTGGCCGCGGAACGTTTCGGGATCGGAAGCAAGGCTGTCCGGTTCGATGATGCAACCTTCGAATGGATTCGGTGTGACGCAGATTTCATCCATGATTACGACAGCAGCCCCTGGATGATCAGGTCCGTGGCGGCCGCCTCGTCCATTCCCCGGGCCATGAGAGTCTGGAGCTGCTTCGAATCTACCGATCCGATGGCGGCCTCGTGGGTGATGTGGGCCTTGGGATGCCTGACCTCCACCACCGGCACCGCCTTGGCCGTGGCCTCGCCCTGGACGATCTCCTTACAATCTACGTGACCCCGGGCGAAGGGGGCGTTGGCGATGAGGTCGTTGTAGATCTCGGCTGTCGCCTGGTCGCGGACGGCGATATGCGAGGTCAGCACACCGGTGGCGTATTCTCCGTTAAGGACGGCGGCCTCCCGCACCTTCAGCCTGTCGTCTCCCTTGGCGCTGACTCTGGCGGTCATCTCCAACCGGGCCTTGGCCGCGACCTCGGCGTAGTACTCTATGTCCATCACCCCGACACGGCCCTTGAGGAGTTCGAACTCGGTCTTGAATACCGCCTCCTCGGCAAGCTCAATCTTCGCCTTCGGAACCACGGTGATCCCCTTCGATTCGGCATGGACATGGCGCTCGAGGTATGAATAGGTGGAACGAGACCCGACGCGAATCACCGCGTTCATCAGGTGCTGGACGTCCACCGCGTTGGGAAAGGTGCAGTGGGCCAGGAAAGAGACCGATGCGTCTTCCTCAATTGTGACGTCCATCTCGATCCGTTGTATGCCGGTTTCCGGGAGCATCCCGAAGCAGAGATGTACCGGTTTTTCGATCTTCGTCCCGGCATCCACCACCACCCGCACCGAGAGGCCGTCTTCGATAGGTTCCGTGTCCAGGTTGAACCCAGGAACGGTGCCGGAGCCGATGATCTTCGTGCCGTCGAGCTCCAGATGGGCAGCACCCTGCAGGGCCTGCTTGTGCATGTTGATGGACGCGAGAAGTTCCTGGAGGGCCGAGTCGGCAGTACTCATGCCTCACCTCCGTTCACATCGGCGGTCACGAGCCCTATCCGGTCGGGAGCGTTCTTGTGGGTGCAGGGGATGCACTTCCCCTCGAAGTACTTGAGCATCCGGTCGACGCTGCCCTTATCCACCAGGTGTCCGTGGCACAGGAGGAAGGCGTGGTCGGCGTGTTTCAATACCTCCGCGCTGTGGGTGATGAGAATGACTGTGGTTCCCTGCTCCTTCAGCGAACCGATCACGCGGAAGATATTGTTTACCGCTTCGATATCCACCCCCGAGTCCGGTTCATCCATGAGCACGACGTCCGGCTCCATGGCGACGATGGAAGCCAGTTCGATCCGCTTGCGCTCCCCGCCGCTCAGGGTCTTGTCGACGGCCCTATCGCGATAGCGTGCCGGATCCAAGCCCACCATGTCCAGGAGGGAATCGATGTCCGCATCGGTGATGGTTCGCCGGTTCTTTCCATTTCGATCGTCATGCGGTCTACCGGCGAGGCCGGCCCTGAGGAATGCGGGTACCGAGAGTCCCTCGAACCGGGCGGGTTCCTGCCATGCCAGGGTGATACCGGCGCGGGCTCGCTCGTTGACCGACATCGCCGAAATCGGCTTTCCACGGAATGTGATGGTTCCTTCATGGTGCCGGTACCCGGCGAGTCCCATGATGGTCATGGCCAGGGTGGATTTCCCCGCACCGTTGGGTCCGACCACGGCGTGAACGTGTCCCTCCCAGAAGTCGAGCGAAAGCATATTCAGGATCCGTTGCCCATCTAAGTCGAGTGAAAGGTCCTGTACCTCTAAGATTCCCATTGTATCTCCTATGACGGATTTCCGTCGGATCGCTGAGTATACAATACTGAAAATCGGCTTGTTCGGAAAGGTTCCTTGCACTCTGGTTCTCATCGTTCGGATCTGTGGGGGCTCCGGGGGAGTAATCCCCCGGTTCTACCCGGAGTAGAGAACAGTACCGATCTTGACCAGAGGGCGTCCTGTGATCAGAATGGGGCATGCGTTTTAACGGCTTGCTTTCCCGCATCACCCGGCGCTCTGTGGACCATCCCTGGACCCACACGGTCATCGGGGCGGTCATCCTACTCATATCGCTCATCCTGGCGGCAGGATTGGATGTCCGTCCTACCTGGGTCGACCTGGTACCGGACTACGATCCGAGTGTCGCGTCCTTCAGAGAGATCGCCGATGATTTCGGGGCCGCCACTCCCATCATCGTGGCCCTGGAGAGTGATGATCTCGACGCCGTCGCTCCCGCGGCGGAGGAACTCGCCGGGATCCTCTCCCGCCGGTCCGATCTGTTCCGCCAGGTGACGGCCGGCATCGAGCCCGGCTTCTACCGGCGATATGGACTGGTGCTGCTCTCGGCCGATGAGTTGGAGGAACGAATCGGCATCTGGTCCGTGAACTCTCTTACCGGCTATCTGGACCGGCTCAACGAATCGATCCTCAGGCGGATCGAACGGTTGAAGACGAGTGCATCGAATGAACCGCGAGATATCGTGTATCGCGAGTTGGACGCCCTCTTCGTCGAGGGGCTGGGTCTCCTCGAGGGACTCGACATGGCAGGGGCGGCGGGTGATTCGGCCGGTGGCGAAGCGGCGGGACGCGTTCTCGCGGAACAGTGGGTACACCGAGGATCGTTCCTGATATCTCCGGATCAGACCATGGCCCTGATCATGATCGTTCCGAAGCCTATTGTGGATGACCTGGAGGGAATTCAGGAGGTCGTCCCGGAGCTGCGGAGGACCGTGGCGGAGTATGTCGCCTCGCGGCCGGATATCCGCTTCCGGATCACCGGCATGCACATCATCAACTATGACGAGGTGACTCTCACGACGGTGGATGCGACGCGACTCACCGGTATCGCGGTGGGGTTGATCGCGTGTCTCTTCGTGCTGGCCTTCGGATCGGCCGCGGTTCCCTTCTACGTCCTCTCGATCCTTGGATGCGCGATCGTGACCACCATGGGCCTTACCAGGATCGTCTTCGGGCGGCTCAACATGGTCACCTCCATGGCGTCGCTGATGTTGGCCGGCCTCGGAGTCGATTTCTTCGTGCACCTCTACGGCGGCATCAGAGAGGGCATGGATCGCGGGGAATCGTTGGAACGGGCGGTCGAGACAGGCACCGCGAAGACAGGATCCGGCATCTTCTATAGCGCCCTCACCACCGCGGCGGCCTTCTTCCTGATCGCGGCCTCACGGCTCCGCATGTTCCTGGAGATGGGGACGGTCCTGGGTACGGGGCTCTTGGCGGCCATGGCGGTGACCTTCCTGTTTCTGCCCGCGGTGATGGAGCTCCGGAGGCGCACCGGTCGTCGGACCGTCCGGATCCTCTCGGTGGTGACGGTGGTGCCGTTGCTCTTCATGAGCATCGACAAGCTACGGAGGCTCTTTCGTCGTCTCTTCCGGCGCCCATCTTCTCGGATGTCTCCGAGGTCCGCGGGCCGGGGGGTGTTTCACCGGCTCGGGACGGTATGTCGGCGGTATCCCTTGGCGGTACTTCTCGGGGTGGCCGTGTCTGTGGCGATACCTGCCTTCTTTTGGCATCGGACCGGTATCGATTACAACCTGCTGAATCTGGAAATGCGCGGATCTGAGGCGGTGGAGCTTCAGTATGAGATCGTGAGACGGTTTGGATTCTCCGACGGGCCGATCTACTACGCTTCCGACGGACCGGAGCAGGAACGGAGCCGGTATCTGGGCGTATCCGCACTGCCGAAGGTCGCCTTCGTCGATTCCGTCTCCCGATACGCCCCGCCGCCGGAGCTGCAGGAGCTGCGAAGGGCGGTGCTGGCCCGCTTCCGCTCCGAGATTGACCCCGATCGGCCGGTGCCGCGGATCGTGCTCGCCGCGGTGAATGTCCGGGCCCAACGACTCGCCGACAACCTGGACGAATATCTCTCCCTATTCTCCGCTCCCCAGAGCGTATCCGGCCCCCACGATACTGCCTACACTTCGATATTCCTTCGTCGGCCCGACCTGGCCGCACAGGCAGAGAGGATCAGAGACTCCGCCGAGACGCTGCCCCCGTTGTCTCAGATGCGGGCGATGGATTCCTTCCAGCGCGGATTCTTCGCGGCGCTCCACCGGGCACTCCGGCCGATGATGGACCCGGAACCGTACACCGTCGCCGATCTGCCGGAGAGTATCCGCGGTTCGTACATGAAGGATGGCCGCTACCTGTCGGTGGTGTATTCACGGGACGACGTGTGGGAGGACCCCCGGAACTCGGCGTTTCTCGGGCAGGTCCGTGGCGTAGTGCCGGAATCCACCGGCACGATTCTCTTCGTGGAGGCGGTGATCCGTGAGGTCTCCAAGGAGGGACGCCGGGCGTTGCTGCTGTGTGTCGCGGCGGTGGTGCTGATCCTGCTGTTCGATCTACGGAACCTCTACGACACGCTCATCGCCATGTCTCCGCTGGTGACGGGCTTGCTCCTGACTCATGGGATCTTCGGGATCATGGGTATCGACTACACCTTGCTCATGTTTGTCGTGCTGCCGTTGATCGTGGGGATCGGCATCGACAACGGGATCCATCTGGTGCATCGCTACCGGGCCGAGGGCGAGGTGACTCCGGCACTCGCCGGCACGGGGAAGGCGCTGTTCCTGACCACCCTGACTACGGTGATCGGGTTCGGGAGCCTGATGTTCGCCCGCTGGCGGGGATTCTACGGGGTGGGGTTGTTTCTGACTGTGGGGATCTTCTCGTGTTTCCTGATGTCGGTGACGGTGGTTCCGGCGGCACTGGTCTTCAAGGAAAGGCTGAGGAGACCGTCACACCGCGAATGACCACCGGCGGGCAAGGTCCTCGAAGATTACAACACGAAGAAGCCGTCGGCCACCATCTCGGTCAGGGCCGACTCGAAGGCTCTCCGCACCCTGGACAGGTCCTCATCGGAGTGGGCGGCGGAGAGGAACATGGTGTGGAGCTCCGGCACGTATACCCCGTTCTTACGCATGTAGTATGACAGCGCGATGTTGGCCTTGATATTGGATCCGGCCGATTTCTCCCGGAAATATTCGCTGGGGGCGTAGCTGAACGCCATGGAGAAGATCGAGTGTCCCGCCTTCATCACGAAGGGGACCTGCATTTTCCTGGCGGTCTCCCGCATGTCGTCGGCCAGCGAGATCGTGTCTGCCCGGAGTTTCTCATAGATCTCCCGGTGAGACCGCAGGTAGTTCAGCATCGCCTTACCGGTGGTGCACACCGGGGAGTTCCCGCTCATGGTTCCACCCACGAACACCTTCTGTTCGTAGTCCTTGAACGGGTCGAGGCTGGTCTTGGCGACTTCCACCAGGTCCGACCTTCCCGCCACGGCGCCGCAGGGCAATCCGCCGCCGATGATCTTCCCCAGACAGGTCAGGTCAGGGGTCACACCGGTGATTCCCTGTACCCCGGCATAGTCCACCCTGAACCCGGACACGACCTCGTCGAAGACGAGGGGAATGTCCAGCTCGGTACACACCGACCGCAGATCGGTAAGGAAGGAGATGTCGTAGGTGGCGGTGGCGCTGGGCATCGGCTCCACGATCACCGCAGCCAGTCGGTCGGCCCGTTTTCGGAGCAGGTCGAGGCTGTAATCACGGCCGTACTGCAGCACCAGCGTGTTCTCCACCACCTTGGAGTGGGTGCCGAGGCAGCCGGCGATGGGTAACGGTGTGGTCTTCGTCCCCCTGAAACGGAACCACGAACTCACCATCCCCTGATCGGAGAATCCGTGGTAGTGTCCCTCGAATTTGGCCACCATGTCGCGCTTGCGATACCCCCGGCAGATCCTGAGGGCCTGAATGATCGACTCGGTGCCGGAGTTTGAGAAGATCACCTTCTCGGCGGAGGGGACCGCCTCGACGATCAGTTCCGCCAGCTCGATCTCCGGCATGTGAGCCATGGCGTTGATACTGCCGTACCCCGCCGCTTCCTCGAGGGCCTCCTTGAACACCCTATGCCCGTATCCGAGGATATGCGGACCGTATCCGCATGAGAGGTCCACGTATTCGTTGCCGTCGATGTCGATCAGCGTCGATCCCTCGGCCCTCTCGATGAAGAGAGGATAGGCGCTGGGGAGTACGTACCGATCCAGGTGGGTCGGGGCCACCAACGCTTCCGCGGCACGACGCTTCTGTTCCAGAGACTTGGGGATGGTGCGACCGAAATACTCGTCGAACCGTGCCTTCACCTCTTCGTTCATATAGGGGGAGTAGCGGTCGGCGAACTTCCGGGCGTTCTCCCAGATGTGGATGGTGGGATCGATCATGGTCGAGATTCCCTCGCACGAGAGGAACACCAGCACCACCTTCTGGAAGTTATAGGAGTAGTGAGCGTTGTAGTCGGCGAGTACGTGGTTCATGTCCTGCAGGAAGCGGATGATCGACCACTGGCCGCTGACGAGGTTGAAGTGTTTGTGCAGGACCGGCAGAACCTTGTTCCGGTAGGTTTCACATTCGGCGAGTACCCGCTTGGTGCCGATCACGAAATGGTGGGTGAACCGTTCCACCGCCAGGTTCCATTCGCCCCGGATACAGGCGTAGATGAACGAGGTGATGCCCCACTTCTCGTCTTCGGTCAGCTCGATGGTGATCCCGTAGTCGAGGAGGATCAGCTTGCCCTCGGGGGTGTAGAAGAAGTTGCCCGGGTGCGGGTCGCCGTGACAGGTCCCGTGCAGGAACAGCATGGTGTAGATGCCGTCCTGAGCCCTGCGGGCCAGGGTCTTACGGTCGAGATGTACCCGGTGGGGCTCCTGTCCCCTGATCCCCTCGGCGAAGCTCATGGTGAGGATGTCCGACCGGCAGTACTCCTCGAACACCTCCGGCACGATCACATAGGGGTGTCCCCTGAAGTTGTGAGCGATGGTCTTCTGCCGTTTCCGTTCCATCTCCATGTCGGCCTGGTCGATGAGGAGGTCGCTCATCTCTTGAAAACGCCGCGGCAGGTTCTGGCCCTGCAGCACCGGGATGAATCGGTGAAAGAGCCTGATGAGGCTGCCGAGGATCAGGAGGTTGGTCTTGAGTTTCTTTTCCACATGATACTTGACGATCTTCACCGCCGTCTCGCGGCCGTCGGCCAGGCGGGCCCGATGGACCTGGGCGATAGAGGCGCTGGCCACGGGGGTGCGGCGGAACATCGGGAAGATCTCCGTGAATACCCGGTCGGCCGGCATGCGGTAGGCGTTGCGGAGTACCGACCGAAGCTGTCGGTCGGTCATGGGCGGCACGTCGTCCTGCAGCTCCGACAAATACTTCACAATCCCCTCCGAGAAGAAGTCGGAGCGGGTGGCCGCGATCTGTCCGATCTTGATGTAAAGGGGACCGAGGTCGATCATGACCCGCTTGAGCACGCGTCCCTGCAGATCACTCAGCTGCGCCGAGGGAGTGAAGATACGGGCGGCGGCGTACCGGACGAGTCCGGCGGATGTAATGAAGAGTAGGCGGGCGAGTGAATAGAGTAGGTACATCAGCGTATTTCCATTGTTGGTCCCATCGTGCCGGCCTCGAGTCCCGGCGACAGGTCTAGAAGGTGAATTTTACGATACCGAATACCATCCCGGCGCTGGCCGGACAGAAGACGACCTTGTCTCCCCGGTTGAGTCTACCCTCTTCGATGGCCATGGCCATCCCCATGGGGATACTGGCGGAGACGATGTTGCCGCATTCGGGAAAGACCCGGGTATACATCTTCTCCTCTTTGATCATATTCTTCGCGGCGGTGAGATACCGCTCACTCGACGCCGCGTGGGGAAAATAGATGTCCGGCTCGTCAAAATCGGGTATGGTATTCCGGGCCAGTTCGACTAAGTACTTGTCGGCGTTGTTGAACAGATCGGCGCCGTAGGAGACGAACTTCATGGTGCCGTTCAATCCGATCCGTTTGGATCCGTTGACGTAGTCGGCATACCCGTCCAACGGGATGGTACAGAGATCACACAGTTCGGGTACCGACTTATAATTGAACTCCCACTCCTCGTCCGAGGGCGAGAGAATCGTAGCCGTGGCGGCTTCGCCGATGGTGTAGGTGGGAAAGGTATATTCGATCTGCCTGACGTGCTTGATCTCGAAGAGTTCCGGAAAGCCGTGGTCGTAGGCGTTGAACTCCCCGTTGATGATCATGATGTGCCGATATTGTCCCGATCGGGTGAACTGATAGGCGATCTCCAAGGCCCGTATCCAGCTCATGCAGGCGTCGACGATATCGAAACAGGAGGCGTTCATGCCCATGTAGTGGGCGTAGAAGTAGGCGTTGGCCGGTTCGAGAAACCCCTTCCCGACGCCGCAGTAGATGACCAGATCGATGTCGTCCTTGCCGAGTCCCGAATCATCCAGTGCCTGTTGCATTGCCGTGAGGATTAGTTCTCTGGCATTCTCCCCTGACTCGAGGTCCCGGATGTATCTGTTGCGGGAACCCGTTCTGTTGAGGAGTGCCTTGGTAAGCCGTAAGTATGCGCCAATTTCCAATTTGGATGCATTCGGGCTGTACTCTTTGATATATTCGAGAATATCTTCATTTTTGACTACCTTGGATGGCAGTTTCCCGGTGATTGCACTTATACGCATCTATCCGCTCCTCTGTCGGTTTGTAGTATGGCAGGGGGTATTCTGAATAATGATAGTCCGAAATTCAATATAGACGACGGGTATACCGGAAGTCAATATTCGGTTTCTGATATTGTGGTTCTATTATGGGGTTTTCCGGGAATTTTTCGAGAATTTCGCTCCAAGGCCGTACATTTCCGGGAAATAGACTCTTCTGTCCTTAGTTAAACCTGTCCTCGTTACAACAGGGTGGTAATGATGAGCCAGTATCCGAACACCGCCGCACAGGTGAGGATCGTCCAATAGAGGGTTACCAGGGTATCCCACTTTGACCTGCCGCTCTCCCTGGGGTTCCTCCAACCTCTCACCGGTGCCTCCTCATCGTTTCGCGTCTTCGCATCGAAGTTTCGGTCTTAAATATCATATCAGGAAGTGCCGTCCGTACAGGATGATCGGGTACAGCACCAGAAACCCTATGATGAGTGATGCCAGGACGGCGATGATTCTGCCGAGGAGGGTATGTTCGCTATCGTATCTCATCGATTCACCTCGTTTGCCGCTATTCCGTTTGCATCTGCTTGTCTGCGTATGCGACGAGTCCGGTCTGACTCAGGACGGCGATTCGGATCTCGGTCTTCGGCAGGAAACAGATTCCTACGATCCAAGGATAATCTTTCTCAACGGGACAGGTGTAGTAGCTTATATACACGCTATCGTCCTTGAGTACGACTCCGGTGTATGCCGTGTCGCCGTTACTCGGAAGATCGAGGAGATGTATCAGGCGGTCTCGCTTGACCTCATACACGGCTGTCCGCTTGGTGGCCAGGTGGTTACCGGTGTCTATCCGTGGGCCGAGGTGGTTTCGTCCTGCCGCGAAGATCCTGTCGCCGATGCGGAAGAGGGTGGCGCCGTCCAGCCTCGTGATGAAGCTGTGGGCGTATGACCACTGGTCATACGGTTCGGAGGAAGTGGCGATGATGGTGTTTGCGGTGGCGTTGCCGAACTCGTACCCCGGAGTTCCCAATGAACCGCACCTGAGAGTACTGATGATACTGCCTTCGGCGAGGAACTCCAGAGTCGGTTCTCCGTTCCCATGGGTGGTATAGACTTCCGAAACCTCCTCCCAATGGATGCCGTCGTTCGATCTCAATAGGACCGTGATACCGTGATCATACCTCTCCTTCTCTCCTGAGGCCACCACATACCATGTCTCCCCGTCCTTGCTCTTCGGCCGCCAGAGTTTCCAACCGCCGCCGGTCCGGGTTCGCACATCGCCTGTTCGAACGGTTACATCGGTGAGTTCCTTAGGTACGGTCCAATTCACCCCGTCGCTGCTGGAGGCCCAGTAGGTTGTATGGGGCGATGGATCGAACTTCAGGTTCGGCAGGAAGTACAGAAACAGCGTGTCGTTGATAACGGCGAACTTCGGGTCCCGGACGTCGCTCCCGGGAAGGATGATCCCGCCGATCTCCCGCCATGTAGTGCCGTCGGTGGAACGGTGGATTACCAGGCTGCCTTCGGTGTCCTCCAGGTGCCACTTGCTTCTCGCGTGGATCAGGTACAGATACCCGTTGAACTCGATCATGTCTGTGTTCGACATATGCTGATATCGGAGTTCGTTGCCGGGAGGGACGACCGTCCAGGTTTTTGCCTCCAATAGAGGATCGGGAGAAAACTCCGGCGGTTGGCGCATACCCCAGTACAGCAGCAGTGTTCCGATGAGGAGCCAGGGGAGGAGAATTATCCCAATCAAGAATCGAATTGTCTTCTTCAGCACTGTCATGGAGTCGTCTCTATCTCCGTTCGCGGGTCTATTATGTACTGCTCCATAGTATATCATGGTTTTCATCGATCGTCATGGGTTCAGCAATTCCAAATGTAGCTACTGCTACAGTAGAAAGTGCTTTCATGGGTTGCATACGGAGTAGTAGTAGAGCACGGGGTTGACGAAGCCGTATCGAGCGACGATGATAGGCTATTCAACTCACACGATATCCTTGAGGAACGATAGCGAATACGAAATAAAGGAACGAACCATGAAGAAGCACAACATCCTTTTCATCTCCACCGACCAGCAGCATTGGATGGCCATGGGATACCTGAATCCGGAGGTGAAGACGCCGAATATTGACCGTCTCGTCGCCGGCGGGACCACCTTCCACAGGGCGTATACCGTCAATCCCACATGCACTCCAACCAGGGCCAGCTGGATCACCGGACTGTACCCGAGCCAGCACGGCGCGTATAGCCTTGGAACCAAACTCCTCGAGCAGGTGCCTACCGTGGGCGACGATTTCAGACGGGCCGGATACAGGACCGCCCTTGTCGGGAAGGCTCATTTTCAACCCCTCCTGGGAACGGCCGAGTTTCCCTCCATCGAGGCATATCCGACCCTTCACGATCTCGATTTCTGGAAGCAGTTCGACGGCCCCTTCTACGGATTCGATCACATCGAGTTGGCGAGGAATCATACCGACGAGTCACATGCCGGACAACATTACGCGCTGTGGATGGAAGAGAAGGGGTATCCCAACTGGAGAGACTATTTCCGGCCTAACGGCCAGGCGCAAACCGTAGAGGGCGATCCCTTGACAGAGTCCTCCCACCGGCGACGGAATCCGGGAGAAGCCTGGGACATCCCCGAGGAGATCCACTACAACACCTGGATAGCGGAACGGACCAACGCCCTGATGGAGGGGTATAAGGAGAAGGGGGAAAACTTCTTCCTCTGGGCCAGCTTCTTCGATCCGCATCCGCAGTACATGGTGCCGGAGCCGTATGCGAGTATGTACGACCCGGACGCCGTAACGGTTCCCGAACATGCTCCCGGCGAGTTCGAGGACAAGCCTCCGTATTTCAAGCTCTCTCAGGAGGAGCACCCCGATTTCAGCGCCTTCATGGAACCCGACGGTAACGGCATCCACGGTGCCGGAAGTCACCTGAAGTCGCGGGAGGTGAAGGCGAAGCACATCGCCATGATGTATGGGATGATGACCATGCTCGACAAGTACGTGGGAGCCATCCTGGACAAGCTCGATGAACTTGGCCTGACCGAGGACACCCTCGTCTGTTATACAACCGACCACGGTGACTTCTGGGGGCAGCATGGTCTGACCGCCAAGGCGATCCACCACTATGAGGACCTGCTGAAGGTGCCTATGGTCGTGAGCCAGCCCGGAAGGGTTCCGGAGGGGAAGGTGTCCGAATCGCTACAGTCCACGGTAGACCTGGCGCCGTCGTTCTTAGCCGCCGCCGGCGTGGCCGTACCTCGCCACATGACCGGAATCGACGAGACCCCGGTCTGGTTCGGGCAGGAGGAGACGCTCAGGGACCATGTCATCGTGGAGAATCAGCATCAACCGACCACCATGAACATGCGCACATATATCGACAGCCGATACAAACTCACGGTCCATTACAACCGTGAGTATGGCGAGCTGTACGACCTGCAGGAGGACCCCGGGGAGCTGCGGAATCTGTGGGACGATCCGGCCTCGAAAGACTTGAAATCGGAACTGCTGTTGAAGTTCATGTACGGTGAGATGGCCAAGGCCCCGCTTCCCATGCCGCGCATCGCCGGGGCCTGAGTGGTTGCTCACTCAATTTTGCGAATTACTGGAACCGCTGGTGCTCCCTTGACACGACGGGCCGTGCCGGGGTAGGGTGCGGTCTGTTCGGGCGTACCCGAACCAGCACGTTTCATACCGAAATCTACCTGACAACGGCGAACCTACCGGATATCTCCCGACGTCAAGATACGCGCGTATGAATCCATCATACGACCTCCTCGGCCGGGGAAAAACCGGGGAGTACGCACGCGGGAGAACCTCTTCTACGGCGAAACAGATCGACACACCATCGATACACAATAAGGACATCGCATGAATACCTTCGAATCTATGGGATTGGGAGCACCGATCCTTTCTGCTCTGGAAGGCTTGGGCTTCGAGACCCCGACGCCGGTTCAGTCTGAAGTCATTCCTTTCCTCCTCTCCGATTCCAGAGACCTGATTGCATTGGCAAAGACCGGAACCGGCAAGACTGCGGCCTTCGGTTTACCGCTGTTGCAGCTTATCAAAGATGGCGCGGCCGATGCCGCTACTTCAAATATGGACAAGGGGACACACGCCCTGGTCATCAGTCCCACGCGGGAACTGTGTATGCAGATCGCTTCCGAGTTGGAGGACCTGGGGACCGGATTCCGAGGTCTGGATATCCTGCCGGTATACGGCGGAGCAGCCATGGGACCGCAGATTCAGCGGCTGCGACGCGGGCCTCAGGTCGTAGTGGCTACCCCGGGGCGGCTCCTCGACATGCTGCGGCGGGGCGTGTTCGATACAGCGAGTGTCCGATATCTGGTTCTCGATGAGGCGGACGAAATGCTGCGACTCGGATTCCGGGAGGACCTCGAGGCGATCATGTCCGATCTGCCCGACGGACACCGGACGCTCCTGTTTTCGGCCACCATGCCGCGGGAGATCCGATCCATCGCCGATACCTATCTGCGCGATCCCTTCGAAATCAGCCTGATCGGTGAGGATTCGGCTCCAAGTACTATTCGGCACGGCTATTACATGGTACGGGAGTCCGATCGCTACGGGACGCTGTCACGGATCGCGGCATCGGAACCCGACCTGTACGGTATCGTGTTCTGTCGGACAAAAGAGGAGACTCGGACCGTGGGAGAGCGGTTGGCCGCCGACGGTTTTGCCACCGCGGCCCTGCATGGCGACCTCTCTCAGGCTCAGCGTGACACGGTGATGGCCGGGTTCCGTTCGCGGGCGATCCGGTTGCTTGCGGCCACCGACGTGGCGGCCCGGGGAATCGATGTGGCCGATCTGACGCACGTGATCCACTATCGGCTCCCCGACGGGAACGAGGGGTATATCCACCGCAGTGGACGTACCGGGCGTGTAGGCAAGGAGGGGAAGTCCCTGGTGATACTTGCTCCTGCCGAAGGATATCGGTTGAAGCGGATAGAGCGTCGCATCAAGACATCCTTCGACCGGCTGGAGGTGCCTTCGTGGCAGGAGGTAGCCGGCACGAGGATCAGGAATACCGTCCACGGCCTGCTTCAGGAACCTGAGGGCAGGGAGCACGTGAAGGAATTCCTGCCTCTGGCGGTCGAGGCCCTCGCCGACCTGTCTCGGAGCGAGCTGATCGAGCGTATGCTGGCCCGGGAGTTGGAACCGATCTCCGGCAAGACTCGCTCCGAGCGAGACATAGCGACGGTGACCGAGAAGCGCAACCGGAACGTTTGGGAGGGAGGTCGAAGAGACGGGAGTCCCGGTAGAGCCGGAAAACGGTACAGGAACCGTGACGACCGTGAGGACCGCCAGGATCGTCGTAGCGGGCGCAATAGGCGGACGGCTGAATACCGAACACGCCGGGGTAAGACTCCCCGCATGAAAGGCGGCTGGACCAAACTCGTGGTTTCCGCGGGGTCTCAGGACGGTATGACCACCGGCGACCTTTTCAAACTGATCAACTCCGGCGGCGATTCCCGCGGAGTATCGGTGGGCGTAATCAGTATCATGGCCCGGAAGACCTCCTTCGAGATTCCCATCGAGTCGGCCGGGTCGATGATCTCGGGACTCTCGGGATCACGCTTTGCGGGGAAGAGCCTCACGGTTCAGCCGGTCTGAGTTAACTGCACCGTTCGCGCGACGTTCTTCAGCACTAGTTGCAAACCACAACTCCCGGTTGAACACTCGGACTCATTCCCTCATACTGTACCCTCATACTATGAGCGTGTGAATGCTACGCGTAAAGAGAAAGAGACGGAGGAGATGAGTGATGGCTGAGAACGACGAGAAATATTTGAATCCCGATCTACCCATAGAAGAGCGGGCTAAGGACCTGGTGTCCAGGATGACCCTGGAGGAGAAAGCCTCTCAGATGATCTACACGGCGGACGCCGTGAAGCATCTGGGCATTCCCGCCTATAACTGGTGGAACGAGTGCCTGCATGGGGTTGCCAGGGCCGGAAGGGCCACGGTCTTTCCCCAGGCTATCGGCATGGCCGCCACCTTCGATTCCGACCTTGTCGGCCGGGTGGCGTCGGCCATCGGCGACGAGGGACGGGCCAAGTATAACCAGTCAAAACGCAAAGGATACACCAGCCAGTATCAGGGACTCACCTTCTGGACTCCCAATATAAACATATTTCGTGACCCCCGCTGGGGCCGGGGCCACGAGACCTACGGCGAGGACCCCTTCCTCACCGCCCTGATCGGCACGGCGTTCGTGAAGGGGCTGCAGGGGGACGACCCCAAATACATGAAGGCCGCGGCCTGCGCCAAGCACTATGCGGTCCACTCCGGGCCGGAGGCGCTGCGGCACACCTTCGACGCGGTGGTCGACCAGAAGGACCTGTGGGAAACCTACCTGCCCGCGTTCCGGACTCTGGTGGAAGCCGGGGTCGAGGCGGTGATGGGGGCCTACAACCGGACCCTCCACGAGCCGTGCTGCGGCAGCAAGCTGCTGTTGGTGGATATCCTCAGGGAGAAGTGGGGCTTCGACGGCCACGTGGTCTCGGACTGCTGGGCGGTGCGGGACTTCCACGAGCACCACAAGGTCACCGCCGGTCCCATCGAATCGGCGGCGCTTGCCGTGCAGAACGGCTGCGACGTGAACTGCGGCTGCACCTATGAGTTCGTGGTGGATGCGGTAAAGAAGGGCCTGCTCTCCGAAGAGGCGGTAGACCGTAGCGTCATGCGACTGATGGCCACCCGTATCAAGCTGGGGATGTTCGACCCGCCCGAGCAGGTGCCGTTCGAGAAGATCGGCCCCGAGGTGATCGGCTGCGACGAACATAGGGCCCTGGCGCTGGAGACCGCCGAGAAGTCTCTCGTACTCCTAAAGAACAAGGACGAGATCCTGCCTCTGAACCCAACAGATGACGCCCTGGACTACGTGCTGGTGGTGGGGCCGAACGCCGTGGACACCACGGTGCTCATGGGCAACTACTACGGCATGAACGAGCGTATGTCTACAATCCTGGAGGGAATCGTCGGCGCGGCGGGGAACACGGTCAAGTTCGACTACCGCAAGGCGTTCTTCCTGGATCGTCCCAATGCGAACCCGCGGGACTGGGGTTCATTCGAGTCTCGGAACGCCGACGCGGTGATTGCCGTCCTGGGGCTCGCCCCGGAGCTGGAGGGGGAGGAGGGCGACGCCATCGCATCACCTGACCTGGGAGACCGCAGCACTATCGAGTTGCCGCAGGCGCAGATCGATTTTCTGCGAAAGGTGCACAAGAGCGGCGCCCCGTTGATTGTGATTCTTACCGGCGGCAGTGCCATCGCGCTGGGCGAGGTAGCCGACTGGGCCGACGCCATCCTCTGGGCCTGGTATCCCGGTCAGGAGGGCGGCACCGCCGTGGGGAACGCGATCTTCGGCAAGACGGTGCCCTCCGGGCGGCTACCGATTACCTTCCCGAAGTCCACCGATCAGCTGCCGCCCTTCGAAGACTACTCCATGGAGGGACGCACCTACCGCTACATGACCGCCGATCCCCTCTACCCGTTCGGATTCGGTCTCTCCTACACCGCCTTCGAATACTCCGGCGGGAAGGCGTCGAAGAGCGAGATCGGCCCCGCTGAGGAGATCACGGTGAGTGCGGAGATCCGGAATTCCGGTGAGTGCGCGGCCGAGGAGGTGGTACAGTGCTACGTGAAGGACTTGAAAGGAAGCTGTCGTACTCCCTTGGCCTCCCTGCGGGGAATACGGCGTGTGGCCTTGAAGCCGGGAGAGTCGACCCGGGTCGACTTCACCCTTGGTCCCGAAGACCTGGGTCTGGTGACCGAGTCCGGAGCGAAGGTAGTCGAGTCCGGCGAGTTCGAGGTCGAGATCGGCGGATGTTCTCCCGGTAGACGGGGCCATGCGTTGGGGGCACCTGCGCCGGCC
>CAZAKE010000009.1:0-17837 GCA_964485495.1 uncultured Spirochaetales bacterium | reverse complement strand
TCTCAACTCTCCGGCTCCACCCCGTTGAGGATCATGATCTCGGGGCGATATTCGAAGTGGATTGTGTCGAAGTAGAACCACTTTCCACCCCAGATGAATCCCTGCCGCTCGAATGCCTCGATGAAGCTCTCTGGTGGCCTGTACCGCCGTTCCCAGGGAACAGAGAACCAGTCCTCCACCGTGTCCCGGGACCATAACCAATAGACGTGCTTTCCGCCGTAACTGGAGGGCATCAGGTCGATGGCGGTGCCGTAAGAGTGAAAGCTCAGGGAGGACGTCCCGGCGATGTTTCGCCAGTTGTAGGCCTCTACTCCCCACAGGCTCTCCACGAACCGCCGCAGCGCGTTGTCCGACTTCATCAACTGCTGCAGCTCCTCCTCTACCGCAGCCAGGTCTTCCAGTATATCCCGATGCACCTGGGTCTTCATCCCCAGGAAGTAGGTGGTCTTCACCTGCTCCCAGCTGGACGCCTTGTCGTCGATCCGATAGAGGGCGTTGTACAATCCCGGGTGCCGCGTCCGGGGGGTAGCGTCACGTTCTCGCAGGGAGGCTGTCAAACGTGCACGGTCTTCCGGCGACATCACAGGCGGCGGAGGATAGGTCTCGGCCGAGTATTGATAAAAGGGATAGCGAGTGTACCGGTCTCGCTCTTCACGATCCTCCTCGGGCAGCAGCCTTCCCCCCTCCCAGAAGAACCAGGTATCGTCCAGCAGCATGGCCCATTCGCCGTCCAGGATCGCGACCCGGCTGATCCGCTCCGGATAGGCCAGCTTGAAGGCGATGAGTACCTGCCGGGCGTCGAAGTTCCCCCTGAAGGCTTCCCTGGTCGCCGTCTTGTCGTCCTGTGCCCAGAGGCTCCCGAATGATTCAGACAGGCACACCGGTTTCAGTAGCGGCAGGGCGAGACAGAAAAAGAGAAGTTGACCAAGAAGCGGCATTCTCCGCTGATAATACGTGGACATCTCCCGCCTACGAGAACAACTCCGGGCCGAAATCGAGACGCACCACCAGGGGTTCGTCGGGTATTTCGTTCACCGGCAGTCCGACTATGCGGAGGGCCGGACGGCTCTTCCATCGCCATGGGGTTATGTCTACCGTGGTTTTCACCTCCCGGCCGTCGTTCAGAAGCACCGCCGTGCGGGGCAAGGTCTTGAATGGATGCAGCATGATGCCGGATGTTTCCAGGCTGTCGTAGGCGTGCACGTAGATGGAGCCGTTTTTGCGGGTCAGCAGCACCTGGTCGTATCGGACCTTGTTCATGCCCTGCTCCTCGATCAGGTAGGTGCACGGTTCGGTATTTTCGAAAGCCTCCTTTACCTTGGCGTACCACTTTCCGATCCGATTCAAGCCCTCGATGTCCTCCGGCGCCACGGTGCCGTCGGGTTTCGGGCCGATGTTCAGTTGGTAGTTGCCGCCCATGGCCAGGATCTTGTCGATGGAGCTCATCAGGTGCCGGTGGCTGTAGTAGTCCTCGTCGTAGCGGTAAGACCAACTCTCCCGTCCCATCGATTGGACCGCGATGGTGGGTTTGTCGAAGGCCATTCCCTCGGGCACGTGTCGTTCGGGCGTCACGAAGTCACCGGGCCCGGGTCCGCGGTCGTCGATCAGGATGCCCGGCTGGAGTTCCCGAATCATTTCGTTCAGTTCCGGACGGTAGAGTTCGGCAACGTTTACGTCCCAGAAGAATTGGACCAGCCTGCCGTAGTTGGAGCAGAGCTCCCGTACCTGCTTCTCCACGAAGTCGAGATACTTCTCCTCGTCGGGGTCGTCGTCCAGCCTTGGCCCGAACATCTCGTGGTGCCGGCCCTTGTTGGGATAGGTCGGGTGGTTCCAGTCCGGCAGGGAGTAGTAGAATCCCAGCCCCATGCCCCGTTCGGCGCAGGCGTCGGCCAGCATCTTGCACACGTCCTTGCCGTAGGGCGTGTTCATGATGTTGTAGTCGGTTTCCTTGGTGTCCCACATGCAGAATCCGTCGTGGTGCTTGGTGGTGATGACGATATACTCCATCCCGGCGCTCTCCGCCGCGTCGATGATTGCGTTGGGATCGTAGGCGGACGGGTCGAAACGCTGAATCAGCTGTTCATATGTACTGCGCCGCATCTCCCGGCGCCACAGGGCCTGTTCGTGCCATTCGGTCAGGGCGTAGATACCCCAATGGATAAACATGCCGAAGCGCATCTTGAACGTCTCGGCCCGTTCGTCGCAAAACCATGTATGTGCCATATGTGTGCTCCTCGAATGTAATCCGCATATCTCGTCTCGGTGCGAGTGGGGAAAAGTGTAGCATGATTCGGGCATGTGGGTATATGTGGGCGGCCTGGCGGGGAACCAGATCCAGGCGGTGGCGGTGCTGAAGATTGTCATGCTGGTGTACATGACCTTTCCCCTGGTAAGCATTTTTACAGGACCCTCATGGCAGAGAACCGGCGACATCGATGCGTTCATGGAGCGGCTAAAGTATTTCTTCGCATCCATTCCCTACGACCTGAATGATCAGACCGAGCGGCATTACCACGTGGTGTTCTACCTGATATTCAGACTGTTGGGTCAGTACATCGAAAGCGAGGTCAAATCGGCGGAGGGTCGAAGCGATGCCATGGTGCGCACACCCGAGTATCTCTATGTGTTCGAGTTCAAGCTGAACGGCACGACCGAGCAAGCCTTGGCGCAGATCGACGACAAGGAGTATCTGCTGCAATATAAGGCCGAAGCACCGGGAGTCGGGTCGGTGGATGGCAGCGGTTCCCGAAAACTGTATAAGGTCGGTGTCGCGTTCGACCAGGAATCGAGGAACATCGGCAGGTGGATCGCGAGAGAAGGTTCGTGATACAGACTGTTATATAACACTTATTCTCTCGTACGGTGGGCGTCATTTCTTCCTCACGGCCGCCGAAAATTCCGAAAACAGATGTAATTTCGATTGTACGATGTCGAACAGGATCTCAGAATCGATGTATTCATACCGATGCACGATGAAGTTTCGAAACCTGACCATCTCCATGAATGGTTTCGCATCGGTCAGGATGCCGAGGTCTTGTAGTTTTTCGATTGCACGTGCCGAGGTCTCTTGAGGGCTCAGGCCTTGGATGGCTAGAATCTGTTCTGCGATGTCGATTACGATCTCGGTAGCAACCTGCAATGCACGTTCAACGGCATTCTGGAGAAGCGAGCTCTCCTTGAATGACGTATAGTCTGTGATATTCCAGCTCCTGATCTCATCTATCTTTCTGTCCAGGAGTCGTAGTTTGTTGTCGATTACTCCATTGTATTGCATTCGATTCCCCGGTACTCGAGCTGCCGTTTACGCCACCAGATCTCATCTTCATATTCCCGGCAAGTCAGAGAATAGAAGTATGCGAATGTAGCCATATCATTGATGAATAGCGTTCTACCCCGGAGTGCTTCGAATCGGAGGATCACGCTCGCGTCATTGAGGATGCTCACATCAGGACGGATATCCGGGAAATACGACTCACACACTTCCAATATCCGGGAGATGACGTCATACGATTTTTCTTCCAAATACACGCCGATGTCCAGATCACTCTCCGGAGCAACGAGTCCGTCCTTTGCCGATCCGAAGAGGAGCGCGAAACTGATGGGTTGTACATCCTGCTGAAGGGTTACGGCGAATTCGTCGATCGGCAGGGCACGGGGCTTCGGTTTCATCCACTCATTGTGACACATTTCACTTTGTTTGTCTTGCAGACGGCACTTAGCTATCGGGCCACTCCACACATGTAGAGTGGCCCGCATATCGCTATCTGAGAACGATCTTCCCTAAAACCACCACCGCTACGTCCCGGTTGATGGATGCCTTGATCTTCTCCACCGCCATCTCCTGAGCCGCCCTGAATATGTTCCACTTGGACTCCTTGTGCATGATGAAGACCTCGTTGGCGATCCCGATCCTGTCCGCCATCGCGAAGTGGACCCCCTGCCGGTCGTATACCGTCTCACCCGACAGGCATGCGTTCCTCTCCATGATGAAGTGAAAGAGCATTCCGGTCTCGGCCATGCGTACACCATCCAATCGTTTCATTTCATCCTCCGTTTGATATGGTATGTCGAGACATTGGGAACCGTGGCCACAGTATGGTTGGAGTGTACTACGGGGGGTAGGACATAGAATGACCTACTCCCGAATAAAATCAGAAAATCTTCCTAAAATCGATCGGACGGGATGACAGCGGCCTTATTTCTCATCCTGGCCGATTCGGGCGGTGCTGCCGGTTCCCGCTCGAATCTGCCGGTATCCGCCTGCAATCCCGCAGGCCAGTGCACGATGAAGGGCGTGGCGATGCCGCCCTCATGGATCCAGTGTTTGTACATACGAAAGGGGGTATTGGAGAGGTTTGCCCAGGGTACCCCGGAACTCACGGGTCTCTGTCGCTCAAGGCCCAATCTGATTCCAGTACCCCCATCTCCCGCATCCGATCGAGCCGTCGCTCTCGCAGTGTGTCCCAGCCGGCGTCGAAGCGGCCCCTGTAGGGGGCGATGTCTTCCTCCTGGGCATGCAAGGGCCAGTGCGGCGACGTGTAGGCGGTGTACAGAAAGAAGGGGGATTCGTCCAATCGAGCGGCATGGTCACGGATGTACCGTACCGCCTGCTCGCTGATCGAGTCGGTGTAGTAGAAGCCGAGATCATCCCGGGCCTCGTGTTCGATGTTGGTCTCGCCTCGGGTCAGGGTGTTGGGGAGATAATAACTCCCCGCCCCGGCGATGGTGCCGTAGAACTCCTCGAACCCGCGCCTGGTGGGCCAGGAGTCGGAAAGGTTGGCGAAATCGTGCGACACATGCCACTTCCCGCTCATGTAGGTGCGGTATCCCGCGTCCTTGAGGACCTCCGCCATGGTGACGCAACTGTGATTCAGATCACCCGGATGTAATCCGGTGAGGAGGGAGGCACGGGATGGACTGCACCTGGCCGTGTTGTAGAACTGTGTGAACCGCAGGCCGTTCCGTGCCAGGGCGTCCAGGTTGGGAGTATCGATCTCGCCGCCGTAACACCCGAGGTCCGAGTATCCCATGTCGTCGTTGAGTATCAAGAGTATGTTCGGTCTGTTCTGCATTGAAATTTCTCCTTCGTATATTGTTGTGTGGTAATGGTTCAGAATCTCTTCCTGAGAGCCCGTCACCGTCCCCTCGTCCGGCATCGAATAATCGATATTGTGGTATCGCTTGTCGTAGCTATAGGTTTTCCCGTAGTATACGTGAATCTCCCGGTTTCTTTATACGCTAGATGAAGGATCGAATCGGGAGTATTGGAGGAACCTGATGAAGCGAACTATACTTTCGATGCTGGATGATGCGGTGGCGAGTTACCCCGATCGCCCTTACCTTTGCAACAAGTACGACGACGGCTGGAAACCGGTATCCTTCAAAGAGGCCCGCGAACAGGCCCGGGCGTTCGCCGTCTCCCTTCGGAGACTCGGATTTGAGCGGGGAGATGCGGTTGCTATACTCTCGGAGGGGAGGGCTGAGTGGGTAGTGGGGGAGCTCGGCGTGCTGTCTGCGGGATGTGTCTCGGTCCCACTCTCGATCAAATTGTTACCCGAGGAGATTCCGTACCGTATAAACCACTCCGAGGCCAAGGGAGTCCTGGTCTCACGGAACATCCTGCCGAAGCTGGATCAGGTACTGGACAAGATAGAGAAGGAGATCGAGATCATCTATCTTGATGAGGGTGGTCCTGTGTTGAAAACCACCGTCGATCCCAAACGTGTCCACACATTTGGGATCCTCATCAGAGAAGGTGGTGCGGCCTCTCCGGAGGAGGCAGCCGATCTCGAGGAGGTGCAGGCCGAGATCGGCGAAGACGACGTGGTGACCATCAGTTACACCTCCGGCACCACCGGCAACCCCAAGGGTATCATGCTGACCCACCTCAACTACTGGGCCAACGGTCACTCATCTGTCGAGGCATTCAAGATTCCGTACAACTATCGAACCCTGGTGATCCTGCCGTTGGACCACAGTTTCGCCCACACGGTGGCGATCTTCGCCGGGCTGCTCAAGGCTATGACCCTCTACTTCGTGGACGCAAGAGGCGGGAGCAGCGCCATCCTGCGGAATATCGCCCCTAACCTGGTGGAGACCGACCCGGACTTCTTGCTGACGGTACCCGCCCTCACGGGTAATTTCATGAAGAAGATCCGTGCGGGGATCGCGGAGAAGGGTGGGTTCGTCGCTACCCTCTTCACCTCCGGTATCCGGGCAGGTGTCGCCTATCATGGAAACGTGGAGAATAGGCCTACTCTCGGAACCAGAGTAAAGAACTTCCTTCCATACCATATCGCCGATCTGGTCGTGTTCGGCCAGGTACGGAAAATTTTCGGCAAAAGGTTGAAGTTCTGCATCGGCGGCGGGGCACTGCTCGATATCAAGCAGCAGGAGTTTTTCAAGACCCTCGGGGTGCCGGTCTATCAGGGGTACGGACTCACCGAAGCCACACCGGTGATCTCGACCAACACGCCCGGGAATCACAAGATGGGTTCCTCCGGGAAGGTGATACCAGGGGTGGAGTGCCGAATCGTCGGTGAGGACGGCACGGAGCTTCCCGCCGGCGAGATCGGCGAGATGGTGATCCGGGGAGAGAACGTGATGAAGGGCTACCTGAAGAACCCGGAGGCTACTGCGGAAACCGTGCGGGACGGCAGCCTGTATACCGGAGACCTGGCATACTACGACGAGGACGATTACCTCATCGTCGTCGGGCGGAAGAAGGCGCTGCTGATCGCGGAGGACGGCGAGAAGTACAGTCCCGAGGAGATCGAGGAGGCTATCGTCAACTGTTCGGACTGTATCAGTCAGGTGATGCTCTACAACGACCACAAGAAGTTCACCGCGGCCCTCATCGTTCCAGAGATAGACCAGACCAAGCAACGAATGAAGGCGGGATCCGTCCGTACCGCCGCCGATGTGATACAGCTGCTCCAGGACGAGATGAACCGGTTCAAGAACGAGCCGGTCTATCAAGGCCGCTTTCCGAAGGTGTGGACACCTGTGACCTATATGATGTTGTCCGAGCCCTTCACCGAGGAGAACCTCATGATCAACTCGACCATGAAGATGGTTCGATACAAGATCACCGAAACCTACCAGGAGCTACTCGATTACATCTATACCGATGAGGGGCATCGGCACGACAATCCGCGAAATCTCGATGCGGTCCGGGAGCTGTTCGGGCTGGAGGAGTAGGGTTTCACTTGGCGGATACGGCGGCGATGAAGGCTCCGATCATGGGGACCGATTGTATCACATGGGTCCGATCGCGGCGAGGACTGCCTTCGGAAACCATCGTTGTCGCCTGCCGGCGATTTCGATATACTGAAAGCGTTCCGAGTCTGCGGTCTTGTTCGGAATGGGCATGAGATTGGGGGAGGATCGGTCATGGATGAAACGGTAGACCAGTCGATAGACCTGGCCAGGAAGGATGAGTTACTCGTCTGCACCAACGGCGAACGCAGCGAATTCGAGGTGGACGGGCATCGATGCTTCTGGATTCGACCGAAGGCTGAAATCGCGCCCCACAAGCCGTGGGTATGGTACGCGCCGACGTTCGTACCACGGCTGCCGAAGCATCTGCACCGGTGGTATATCTCCAGGCTGCTGGCCTCCGGTATTCATGTGGCAGGTGTGGATGTCGGGGAGTCGTGGGGAAATCCGGAAGGCCGGAAGGTGTACACGGCATTTCACGACTATATGACCGGCGATGCCGGATTCGAGTATCGTGCCTGCCTCTGGCCGCAGAGCCGCGGCGGCATGATGGCCTACAATTGGGCGGTGGAGCATCCGGAGCGGGTAAAGTGTATCGCCGGCATCTATACGGTGGTCACCGCCGTGGAGCCGCTGAAGCAGCGGGTCTACGATGCATTCGGACTCACTGCCGAGGAGTTCGCAGCCCAAAAAGAGAAGCACAACCCGGTGGACCGGATAGGGTCCTTGGCGAAGGCCGGGGTGCCGATATTTCATATCCATGGGGATGTCGACACTCGGGTGCCCTTCGAGGCGAACGCGGGGGAACTCGTGCGACGGTACCGGGCCGCGGGCGGGACTGCGGAGCTGGAGGTGGTGCCGGGAAAGGGGCATGAGGAAGTGATCGAATTCTTCACCTCCGAGGCCTTCATCGAGTGGCTGATCCGGCAGGCCCTCGACACTATCGGGCACCTCTAAAAACTTGATGTTTGGATGTCAGGCACATACGAAAAACCAAGCTTTATGGAGTAACATATACGCTACGGAACAATGTGTATGGTTTTTCGATGTGCCTTACCGTGTCGAAATAGGCCGGCTTAGAAAAACAACACCATTACCCGAAGGAGAAGTCACGCATGGAGATCTACATCGTCCGGCATGGCCAGTCAACCAATAACGCCCTGGAGGATCTCACCCAACGGGTCAGAGATCCCGAGCTCACCGATAACGGCCGGAGGCAGGCGGACGCCGTGGCGAACCATCTTGCGAGGGGGGTCAATCCGGAATCGAGTATCGGCTCCTCAGAAGAGGATACCCACGTGCATTTTCGCGGAGGATACGAACTCACGCATGTCTACTGCAGTGCCATGCGCAGGGCACTCCTCACCACAGTACCAATCGCGCGAGAGACGGGCATTGTGCCGGAGATCTGGGTAGATATCCACGAACGGGGCGGCATCTATCTCGACCACGAGGACGGTCCGCGCGGCTATCCCGGTATGAGTCGGGGCCGGATCGAGCAAGACTTTCCCGGGTTTTCGATACCTCCGGAGATCTCGGCAGAGGGATGGTGGACCGACGGTCTCGAGGGCCCGTCGGTGGCGGACGGTCGGGCCATCAGGGTGGCCGAATCGCTGCGGGAGATGGCGACGGCGGGTGGTGACCGAGAGCGGATCGCCCTGGTGACACACGCGGGATTCGCCGCCACCCTCATCAAGGCGCTGCTGGGCAGGCTGCCGGACCGGTCGATCTACTTTCATCACTACAACACCGCCATCACCCGAATCGATCTCATGGAGGACGGCTTCGTGTGGATCCGGTACCTTAACCGGATCGAACACCTCTCGCCGGACTTGATCACGTGAATCACTTTCAAAAATCTCCATTTTGAACGACTCTCATATTTGGGCCGCCGGCAATTACCGGATTACAGATTCAAACTAACAGAATTCTCAGAATCATATGTGATTATCCAGGACATGGCGAATGTATCGGAGGTAAGAATGGAGAAAAGAAGGGTTGTATGTACAATCTTGTTCTTGTGTGCAGGAATGAGCATCGTATCCGCCGACGGCATTACCGTCGGTGATTTTTCGCGATATTCTCTGCCGGAAATCATGCCTGTGTGGTCAGCGACCAGGGCCGCTGTGGACTATGCGGACCGCGAGGTTACCGGATCGAGTTTTTATCCCATCGGCTGGTCTCGGGACGGCAAGTTCGCCTACGTCTTCGAATATGTGGCGGAAGGGCTCGGTGAACCTGTAAGGGAATACAATATTCAGGATATGGTGAGTGACGAGGGCGTGTATGCCAAGATGCAGACCGGTGTGGACTCGGAGCCGCTGCTGCCGGAATTCCTCGACAAGTGTGAAGAGGTGGGCATCTCTCTCGATGGGGCCGAACTCAGCCCCTTTCCGATTATCGTGGGAGACCTGGCCTATTCGGCACATCTCGAGGGGTTCTTCTTCGTGGAAGACGGACATTTCTTTGGCGATAACCTCGAGCAGTTCCTGGTTCGGATGTTCCGGTCGGATGGAACCACCAAGATCATTCATCAATATCTGATGCCGCAGACGAACCTCTTCGACGTGAGGATTGTGGGATGCTTTCGAAGTCCCTTCGAGAACCGTGTCGCCGTGGCTCTGTGCCGTTTCTCATACGCTCACGAGGGGACTCTGGCGACGACTGTTCATTTCGTCGGATCCCATCTGAGCTATGGATTCGAGCCCTACGGGTTCGAGTAGCACACATATTTTTCCGATTGTCGAGTATACTAAAGGCCGAGGAGGAATCATGGATTTTTTTGATGTAGTACAGACCCGCGAAAGCGTGCGTGCATATGATTCGACCCGGCCTATTCCCGAAGAGGTCCTAAGCCGGGTACTCGACGCCGGTCGGATGGCCCCATCGGCCGCGAACAAGCAGCCGTGGAAGATCCAGGTGGTGCAGTCGGAGGAGATGCTGGCCAAGGTGCGAGAGTGCTACGGGCAATCGTGGTTCGCCGCCTCGCCTTGCGTACTGGCGGTAACCGGAGACCTGAACGCCGCGTGGGTACGGCGATACGATGGATACAACTCCCTCGAGACGGATCTGACGATTCTGATGGATCATCTGATTCTATCGGCAACCGCGGAAGGCCTCGGTACCTGCTGGATCGCGGCCTTCAATCCGGCGGTGCTGAGGGCGGCACTCGACCTCGGTCCGAGCGAGAAGGTCTATGCAATCACCCCGCTGGGGTATCCTCCGGACGGCTATACACGAAAGGGCGGAAAACTCCGCAAGGAACTCGCCGATATCGTCCGGTACCTCTGAGTATCGAGCCCTTCGAAACGGACTCGGAGCATCGGAGGATCTATGAGTCTTCCGGTTTCTCGGCACTATTCTCTTGCTCCGCCGCATATTCCTGGTATGATTGCAGATAGCGGTCGTTTCCCGGGGCGACGATATGAGATCGGGCATATCCGCGCCCGAAAACATGGACGTCGCCACGGTAGAGCCGTTCGCCGTTCGCGTGGGTGTCGGCCACATCACTCAGCACGGCGGCTCGTCGTGTGGCATCGGTATACGCACCGGAGAGGACCTGCCGAACCTTCGGGGGTCCCTGCCGATAGATGTTGGAGACGGCCCATGTGAGATGCCAAATCTCGAACTCATCCTCAAGTGTGTCGATGTATTCGAAGTAGAGATCCGCGACTCGGTCGGCCTGTTCCGGAGTGATATGCTGATCCCGTATCGCCCAAATGGTGAGTACTCGGCCGAATCCGTCTCGGTTCAACTCGTCCTCCGCCACCTTCAGGGTCTGGTCGATATCGATATCCGGAACTATGTAATGGTCCTGCTCCTTTCGCATGCTCATACAACCGGTCGAGAGAATCACGACAGAGAGAGCAACGAGGAGCGTCCGTAGAAACATCGCAGGTGTGATATGATGAGATTGCATAATTTTCTCCTATCTATATAATACGGCCGGAGCGATGAGAAGTAAAATTTGGGGGATGAGTAGTCTGGGGACACGGTCATGAATCGTAACATCGAACGGGCTCTGCTGCCGTTTACCGGGTTTTTGGTATTCATCGGCGCCATCGTCGTCTCCGCCGTCCATTGGAGTCCGGCCGGATCCTCAATTCCGGCTGCGCGGCCGGCGTTCATCCCCCTGTTGCCCGGGTGGTTCTTCTTTGCCACACTCGGGCTCTTCGTCCTGTTTCTCATCGGATCCTTTACGTATTTCGCACTGACGGCGATCCGCGGGTCGGCGGTACGGATTCGGCGGATGGACGATGATACCCGGAAGATAGTGGTGATGCTGATCCTGGGATTGGTATTCCTGCTGGTGATGTACGTGATGTTTGCGTTTCTGATCTCTCTTTTCCAGTTCGAGGAGGAGGATGTCGCACCACCGCCCCTGCAGCAGGGAGATGGGGAAGGTGAACTCGAACAGGAAGAGCTACCGCCGGAACCCGAGCCGGAACCTATACCGGAAGAGGTGTCACCGCAGAGAGATGGAAGCACTCGCAGAATCCTGCTCATGATCGCGGCTGGATTTCTCAGTATCTCCGCCGCCCTCGGCGTAACACGAGTAGTCCGCAGGCTACTGAAGACCCCGGGAGCGGAGGAGCAGTCGCTATCGGAGAGGCTGGTGCTGGATATACGGAATGCCACTCGTGAGATACTGTCCAGGATGCTGCGCGAGCCCGATCACCGGCTGGCGGTAATCGCCGCATACGCGATGGTTGAGGATATCTTGGCCCGTCACGGGTATCCCCGAAAACCGGCACAGACTCCGTTGGAGTTCATGGATGAGGTAATCGCGTCGTTGAAGGAGCAATCCGCCGACCAGCCTGATTCCATCAGACTCCCTGAGGCCGAGATCATGGAACTTACCGGTCTATACGAGATTGCGAAATTTTCGGATCATCCGGTCGGTCCTGACGAGAGACGGACCGCGGTGAACTGCCTCGAGCGGATCCAATCCGGTATTCCCAATAATAAGACTGAATCAAGTTGGAGTACAGGATGAGAGAAGATGCTGTGCGTCCCGGAAGAATCGTTCTGCTCCTTGCGGCGACGATTGCCCTGGTGCTCATCCTGTACGCCGTCGGGGCGGGCGTGGTCACCTTCCTCGAGTCTCTCGCGGTAGGTGTCCTTCTGGTGTTTGTCCTGGTGGTGAGTCTCTTCCTTCGGCGAAAGGTTCGCGAGCAAACGACCCCGATAATCGATCTGGTGCCTGTCGTTACCATCCTGACAGGTGAGAGAGAACAACGTCGGAAATCGATCCGATTCCCGAAGGTTCGATGGGGGCTCAGGTTGAAGCCGAAGGAGGAAGTAGGGGAACTGTTGATTGCCACGTTCCCGGGAGAGCTTCAGCGGTTGCATGGACTCATCAAAGTCGCGATTACCAGGGATGAGGCATATCAGGAACGGCTGCGTCCGGTTCTGCGGACACTCATCGACCGTCGCGTGGAGCGATCCGGCATAGAGATCGATCCGGCAAAGTTGTTGGAACTCGACAGTCCTCCCGCCCTGCTTCCTCAGACGGCAAGGCGTCGGCGGCTCGAGAGCCTGAATCGAATAATCACGGGAATCGAGGGGACATGATGGATATACAAGAGGTAATACGGTTGTGTGAAATGGCACGGGAGCAGGTGCGACACTCGGTGATCGGCAAGGATGAGGTGATCGACCGTGTGATGACCGCCCTCCTAGCCGGGGGACACATCTTGATCGAGGATGTGCCTGGGCTGGCGAAGACCCTGCTGGCGAACAGCTTCGCCCGGGCGCTGCAGATGACTTTCTCGCGGATACAATTCACGCCCGACCTGCTTCCGGGGGATATCACCGGCTCGAACATCTTCGATCAGAAGGAAGGGCGATTCAAGTTTGTGCCTGGTCCGATCTTTGCGAATCTCATTCTGGCTGATGAAATCAACCGTGCGTCCCCGAAGACTCAGTCCGCCCTCCTCGAAGCCATGCAGGAACAGCATGTGACGATCGAAGGGGTCGGGCACCCTCTTGAGAGTCCCTTCACGGTGATTGCCACACAGAATCCCATCGAGTTTGAGGGTACCTATCCGTTGCCGGAGGCGCAGCTCGATCGGTTCATCATGAAGATCGACATCGGGTATCCCGACGAGGAGACCGAGGTGGCCATCCTGACGGGTCGGCAGGATCGCAAGCGGGACGAGGTAACGATAGAGTCCGTGTTGGGAACCGGTGACCTGATGGAGATGAGGAGCGTGGTCGAGGATGTCTACATGGACGAACGCCTCTGTCGGTATGCAGTCGCCCTGGTTCGTGAGACCCGGGTCGATGCCCGGGTCGCTATCGGCGCCTCTCCTCGAGGCACACTGGCGTTGTTCAAATTGAGCCGCGCCTTCGCGCTTCTCAAGGGGCGAGACTTCGTCACGCCGGAGGACATCAAGGAGATCGCCGTTGCGGCCCTCTCCCACCGAATCATCCTCAAGCCGGAGATCTGGGTGCGGAAAATCAGCGAGAAGGATGTGATTGGTGACCTCCTCCGGAGGGTTCCGGTACCCGCGCCGGTAGAACAGACATGAGAGATAGAATCTCCGCCAAGGGGGTCGTGTATTTCATCCTCTTGTTCTGTTGTGTTGCGCTGGCCGTCGTTGCACGACGCATGGAATTGATGGCCGCGGCGGTACCTTTCCTGGTCGCGTTGATCGCCGGGGTGGCAGAGGAAACGACGCCGGTGCTGGAAGTCTCGCCACCTGCCGATCCGCCACGCGCCTTCGAGGGAGATGAGATCCGAGGCGGGTTTTTACTCCGAGCGGGTACCGAGATACCGCTGTTCGAGATCATCGAGGCCCTCCCTGCAGATGCGGTAGTGAAGGAGGGAAACAACGCGGTCGTGTCGCATCTCTTCGCCGATGAGGAGCGGCAGTATGGGTTCACCTACGCCTTGCCTTCACGGAGAAATCTCCGTTCCCGAGAGATCGTCTGCACTCTGTTCGACCGGACCGGGTTCAGATCGTGGGAACAGGTGTTCACGGTTCCCGGCGGCATGATGGTCTTCCCCAAACCGTATGCGGTCAAGGAAACGGTAAATCCGCTTCACACACAGGTGTATACGGGCAACTATCCATCGGCGACCCTGGGGGAGGGACTCGAATTTGCCGATGTACGGTCTTTTTCCGTAGGGGATAAGGCGGACAGGATCAACTGGAGGCTGGCCGCCCGAACCGGTCGACTGTATGTGAACGAGTATATTACCGAGCGTAACACCGATATAGTTCTTTTGATGGATTCCTTCGCCGATCTTCGTGTCGTCGGGGAATCGCTGATGGATTACACCGCGCGGGGTGCCGCAACACTGGCGTTCCGCTATCTTCATGAGAAGAATCGGGTCGGATTGGTAGAGTTCGGTGCCTATCTCCGATATGTGTTGCCGGCGCCGGGAATCCGGCAGTGGTACAAGATACTGTCAAACCTCGCTGAAATGATGGCGGTGGAGCGTTATGTCGCCTATGAGATCCGCAACGTGCCTCCTCGGATTCTTCCGTCGCGGGCCTTGATAATCGCCCTGACCGGACTCTTGGACGACCGGTTTGCAGAGGCGGTAATCGATCTGCGAAGACGAGGATTCGATGTGGCGGTGATCTGCGTGCCACCGGCGGATTTTTTCCGAATTCGGAACCAGCCTGCTATCCTGCCGGATTCGACGGTCGACCTATCAACGCGGCTCTGGAGAATGGTGAAGGAGGAGGTACTGGAGACCATGCGATTCGCAGGAGTGGGCGTCGTCCGGTGGAACCTAAATGAACCGTTCGATCTCGTGGTGAGGGAACTCAACGCGCTTCGGCGTGAGATGAGGCGACGCCGGTGATCTACGTGATATACTTTCTCTCCCCCCTTGTTCTCTCTCTGTACTGTCTGATTGCGGATTTCAACCCGACCTCACTGGTCTTCAGTGCCGTTGCCTGGTCGGCCGCCGCCGGCGGTATCCTGTTTCGACGATTTTCGCTTGTCGTCGTGAGTGCGGCAGCCCTGTTATTCACCTATCTCATGGTGTTTCTTGCTTCCGGTTCTCCCATGCCGGGGGGAACGGGTTTCGGCTTGTGGCCCACGGTGTTCTACAGCCTGGGGATATTCGTCTTGATCGAAATTGGACACGACTGTGTCGGAATCTCCAGAGGCAGGCTTACATGGGAGGCCTACCGGATACGAGGGCGGTATCTGGTGACGGTGTGTGTCGGATCGGTTATCATAGCCTTTCTCATCGCCACCGTGGCGTATAATATTGGTATCTATCTACCGGATTGGGAGTTCACAAAGGTTATCCTCCCGATATTACTCTTGATTTCCGGGGCGTCGGGGTGGTTTGCGACTCGGCTTGCACGGAGAAATGCCGATACTGAAGGTATGGAGGAAGATCGAGTCGATTCAGAACGGAATTGACCTACGTCGGTAGTGCCGGAAATTATGGATTTTCAAGTTATTTCACTACTATTATTTCTCTCGACGATCGTGACCATCGGACTGGGGGTACTCGCCTGGAGATATCGGACCGAACCTCTCGCCAGGTCGTTCCTCGGGCTCATGGCCTGTACTACCATCTATGTATTCGGCTACGGCATGGAGATGTCGTCCAACACGCTGGATGGAATTCTCTTGTGGTCCCGGGTGCAGTATGTCGGCGTACCGTTCATCTCTGCCTTCTTCGTCCTCGTTGCCGCCTTCTTCACCGGCAGGATCAAATGGCTGAAGTTTCCCGCCTACATCTTCCTGTTCGGAATTCCAACCATCACCATGTTCCTTCGTTTCACGATACAGTATCATGACTTACTCTACATTGATCCGTGGTTAGATACTTCCGGACCGTTCCCAATTCTCACCTTCGGTCGCGGCGCCTGGTATATGCTGCATGCGGTGTATGCGAACTTCAATATTCTGCTTGGAAACATCTTTTTCATCATATTCCTGATTCGTTCCGCCCCGTTCTATCGGAAGCAGGCCCTGTTGATGATCGCCGGTTCTCTGACTCCCTGGCTTGGGTATCTTCTGTATATCAGCAGGCTCCTGCCATACAATCTGGACATCATTCCCTTCACGTCGGTGGTCACGGGGTGTATCTACTCGTTCGGTGTATTCAAGTACCGTATCCTTGATATCTCTCCCATCGCCAGGGAATACGTCTTCGAAAGTATGCGCGACGGCATCCTCGTGTTGGATTCTGAGAATAGGCTGGTCGACTTCAATCCAACCATCGCGGCGATATTTCCTGAGGTTGACTCCGACGCATTGGGAAAGAAGGTGGACGATGTGTTGATGGGGCAGACCGCCCTTCTGTTGCTGCTACAGGGGACCTATGGCGATGATGAATCGGTAGATATCGAAGTCAACCGAGACGGAGAGACGGCGTATTACAGAGCCAATATCGACCATCTCAAGATGGGAAAGGGTAACACAGGCGGAACAATAATTTCTCTTTACGACGAGACGGAACATACCGGTTTGTTGGAGCGGCTGCAGGAACTGGCGACGACGGATATGCTGACAGGCGTGTATAACCGTAGACAGTTCTACGAACTCGCGGCTCGGGAGGTGCTGGCATCGGCACGGTATGAGAGTCCCTTCTCCATCATTCTCTTCGATCTGGATCATTTCAAGCGTATCAACGATGAATACGGTCACCTGACAGGAGATCGAGCCCTTGTTCATGTGACTGAAATCAGCCGTAAGGTGATCAGAGAGATCGACATATTCGGTCGATATGGGGGAGAGGAATTCATCATCGCCCTGCCGCAGACAGGTCCGCAGATGGCTGCCGAGATCGCGGAACGTATTCGTGTGACATTGGAGAACTCGCCGTTCGAAGAGGGTTCCTGCAGCACAACCATTACCGCGAGTTTCGGGGTGAGTGGAAATTCGGCAGGGGACGCCGTAGATCTCGGCAAGTATATCGAGGCGGCCGACGCGGCCATGTATATGGCGAAGACCGCCGGTCGAAACCGGGTGATATGCCGAGTCACCGAGAGCATGCTCGAGAGTCCTTGAGACCCGTCGTTCACACTACCCGAATGTGTACATCCTCACTCGAGATCCTCGAACAATGTCCGGAGAGGATTATCTCCCCGGCCGGTCCGTACCCATACCGCGGCCACCCCGCCGCCGCTGCCGGAATGCCCCAGTAGTCGGTGTAGAAAACCAGTAGATAGGTGGTCATCAGTCCGTAGATGAGGTTGTTCCCGGGGCTTCCCGCCCCGTAACCGATCTTTTCCCACACCGATAAACGGCGAACTCGCTTGGTCTCCATGTGCGCCTCTGTTTCGGGTCGCGCATAGCGTATCAGGATCGCCGATGGTGGTGAAGCGGCAGGAACGATTTCCCCTAACCTTTTATAGAGGAGGAATCTTGAAAGGATGCCCTCGAAGCACTATATTTGTGGAGGATATGGACATGCATCAGTTATCCGAGCAGTTGGAACAGGAACTCGCCGACGCCGTCGAGGTGAAGAACCCGAACTCTCTGCACCGTTGCGTGGAGCTCCTTACCCAGAACCTGGTCCACCGGGATACCAACGAAGGCACCATCGAACGAATCTATCGGAGTATCCGTTCCTTGACTCGTGAGATGCGGAACGGCTTCAAGATGATGAGCGAGCGCTTCGAATCGATGGACAAACG
>CAZAKE010000008.1:0-61445 GCA_964485495.1 uncultured Spirochaetales bacterium | reverse complement strand
CCCCCGATAACGTCCAGGCATACCGTTTTTTATTTTTTACGACGAGATCAGAGCCGGATCGAGAGAGAGGTAGTCCACGTCTCTACCGTCGATTCGCATCCTATGCAGGTAGGGAGATGCTTCTCCGACTATTTCGACGTGGCTCTTAGGATACTCCTGCTCATACAACACTTCGCTTACGAGCATGATGCCGCGCCGTCCCAAGTGACTCACCAGGAGCGCCGTCTCCTCGGAGGGCGGACCGTCGGCGATGAATACGCGGCCATTGACGGTGAAGACCGGGAAACGGTCCGTCTCCGTGAATTGACCTGACGACGGGCCGGGTGTCCAAAAGACCCCGTCTCCCCGTTGCGCAATTCGACCGGATTCGAGTCGGATGACCCCCTCTATATTTTGTTTCGGTACCGCCACCGTCAACTCACCGGCCGTTACGAGTAGAAATCCGACCAGCGTATAGCTCCTGGGGATGATGATCTCGAAGGTCGTACCCTTTCCCGATTCGGTCTCCAGTCGAAGCTTCCCTCCCGGTGAACTCTCCACCGTCTCCCGCACCGAATCCAGGCCCACGCCGCGACCCGAGATCTCCCCGGCTTCTTTTTTCGAACTGTAGCCGGGAGCGGTGATCACATCCAAGAGCGAGCCGGCGCGTCCGTCGGTTTCCTTGATTGTGATTCCGCGCCCATCGTCTTCCACCTGTACATGCAGAGTATCGCCGTCGAGCGCGGCCGAAACCGAAATCCTTCCGGTCGGAGCCTTCCCTGCCGATCTGCGCTCCTCGGCCGTTTCGATCCCGTGGTCTACCGCATTCCGCAGGAGATGTCGGAGGGGTGATGAGACCAGATCGAGTATGCGCCGGTCCACGACAACCTCCCCGCCCGATATTTGGATCTCCAACTGTTTCCCGAGATCGCGGGCCATGTCCCGTAGGAGCCGCGGATAGGCGACGAACTCGTCGTCCAACCGTACCAGACGAAACTCCCGAATCACATCCTCGATACCCGCCGTCAACGTCTCGAGAGCGGTGACAGCGGGGTGCTCCTCGTGATGCTGCCTCTCCAGCCGGTTCGCCATACCGCGCAGCCCGATCTTCAGCTCATCCACGTATCCGAGGAGCTCATCTATCTTGGCCGTTCGGACGGTCACACTCGAATCTTCACCGGCCGATTCCCCCGCGGCCTTCGGGATATCACGGTTCACCGGGCTCTCGAGATTCCTATCGGCATCGACCTCCGCCGTTGCATCGACATCGCCGGATTCGGCAGACACTGAAGGCGGATGCTCCCCGTTCTCCTCAGCTTCACCCTCTCGTTTTCCCACATACGCATGAATGTCCAGGCTGACCATCTCGACCCGTGATACCTGATCGACGTTTACGGCTGCATAGATATCGGCCTCGTCGGAATTACTGGTGAAAGCCACTCGGATGGTCCTAAAGAGATCATCGTCATCAACCTCCGCCGAAAGTGCGGGTACGACACGCACCACGTGGACCAGTTGTTCCAGGTTGTTGATGAGAAGGTACGCCTTGGCGTATTTCAATGGAGCGTCCTCCTCGATCTCGCACACCATCCGGTAGAGACGCTCCTCCCGCTCGGCGGCTTCCTCCAAAAGAACCAGCTCGAAATCGTCGAAGGAGAGCAATCCGGTCGATTGTTCCGCGGCAGGGGGTGTACGATCATCTCCGAATACGGATTCCGAAGACTTCCGCGCGGCGGCCACCGCATTCACCACATGTTCCTGAATCGCATCGACCTGTCGGAACAGGGAATTGATCTCTTCGGCGGTGACGGCCGCGGAGACGCCCGGTGATGATTCGGGACCCGCGCTCCGTTGCCGAATCGACGCGAGGATTCCCTCCACCTCGTGGGTGGCTTGCACGACACCGGTAAGATGAAGCATGGCCGCTTCTGATTTTAGGGAATGCACGTGCCTGAAGGCCTCGTGGACGAGATCGGTCCTCCCGGGATCACTCTCGAGAGCCAGCAGGATAGAATTCAATCGCTCAACGAACCTGCGGGCATCGACTCGAAACCGGCGGGAGAGATTCATACGCTATGCCCGCCCCGTATTCGTCGAGAAGAGGCTGAGGCCCTCCGACCTGACACGCGGATCCTTGTCCTGAAGGGCGGCGAGTATGATAGGTCGGAAAGAACCACTCCCGCCGATCTTTCGAACACTCTTGAGAATCTCCATACGGACGGGGGCCTTGCACCTCACAAATACGGCTGAAAGCTCACCGGCGGACTGAAGGATCCGCAAGTTGCCGATCGCCTCGACCACACTCCGCACTACCAGCTCATCGCGGTCGTCGAGGGCCTTCCGCAAGAAGGCATATGCGGTCTTCTTACCGGAATTTCCGAGTCTGCGCGCGGCGAAGGTTCGTAGATCCGCAGATCGTGAGGTGAGGAGCATGTTTCCAAGACCGAAGATATCCATCCTGCTAGCGGCCGCCTCGTACGCGTCGTCGAATCTCGATCCGGCCGTGTGGAAACGGCCGGCATTGTAGATACCGGACCGGGTCGTACCGGTTTTTGTTTTCCCCTTCGGCGTCTGATTGCGTTCGGGCTTCTCACTCTTCGTCTTGCTTCTTGTGGTTTGTCGAGCGTTCGTGGTCCAGGTTTTCTGTGCGTGTGTTCCGCTGCCGGTACCCTTCGGATCGTGTCCACGCCGATCGGTATCACTCGTTTTGTGAGAACCCGTTCGTGTCGACTCTGCATTTCGTCCGTTTTTCGCCTTGCGCCGAATGTCGGCGCGTGTTCCCGGAGTTTTTCCGGCGGTGGTTCCGGCGTGAGTATAGCCGTTCGGACTCGAACGGGTCTCACGGACGGGAAAATCGATAAGCCGGTTCTCCTTCACCCGCACCGAAAGGAGCTTGTAGGCCTGCGTCACCCTGTCGAACTGCAGGTGGCTGTCGATCTTTGATGAATCGGGATGGTATCGCTTGGCAAGAACCCGGTAGGCAGTCTTGATCTCATCGAGGCTCGCATTCGCATCGATTCCAAGTATTCGGTAGAGCTCAAGCTCGCCCATAGTCAACCTCGAATTCGGCCAGGATCGCCTCCAACTCTCCAATCAGTGTTTCCAAAGCCAGGCGATGTTCGGAGAGTACCCTCTCCGATGATCCTTCGGTGGCGGTCCGGGCATTCCACACGATCTCCTCGGCTTCTCGCCGGAGTTGGACGTCAAAGGAGGATCTGTGGGTGGCGACGGTTGATTCGACCCTGACCGCCAATGATAGAACACGATTTCTGAGCTTACCGCCTTCATGGCTTCGGGTTGACTCCGAGGATCCCTTATTCGCGCGGCCAAGGTCTTTGGCTCCGTTGCCGTCCACTCCGGTCAAGGAAACCTTCTGCGATACACCGGTATCCGAATCTTTAGCGGTCACATGAAGGATACCGTCTGCATCGAGGGTGAAGATGACGTCGATCCTCGGCTCACCCCGTTGAGCCTTCCTGATACCCGAGAGGAGAAACCTGCCGAGGGAGGTATTTTCCGCCGCTCGAACGCTGAAACCTTGTAACACGTGGATCTCGACGGCATTCTGGCTGTTCGATACCGTTGTGAAAATTCGTTTTCGCGACGTCGGAATCGGACAATTTTTCGAAATTATCTCGATGAACCTGCCGCCGTCGATTTCGACCCCTAATGGATACGGAGTGGCATCCCGGAGCGATCCCGATCCGGTCCGTCCGAGCATACTTCCACACACGGCGGCGCCCAGAGCTACGACCTCCTCCGGATTTATCTTCGAGTCCGGCGGTATCGAAACCAAATCACACATCTGTCTCCGGACGAGGGGTATGCGACTCGATCCGCCGGACAGGATGAATCCGTCGATGTCCGACGGGACATGGCCCGAATCGCGTATCGCCTGTCGCGAAAGCTTCACCGTTCGCTCGACGGATGAACGGATCATCTCTTCGAACTTCGACCGTTCGAGTGTATATGTGAGATGTATGGGCTTTCGGCTGCCGGAGATGAACGGAAGCGCGATGAGGACCGACTCCCGACTCGAGAGTTCGATCTTTGCCATCTCGACTTGATCCTGCAGCTGCTGCCGCATCACCTTGTCCCCCGAGAGCCGTACTCCGGATTGGGCCTCGAAATGGGAAAGAACTTCTCTCATGATCATCTCATCGAAATCGATGCCGCCTAAATGGTTGTCGCCGCAGATGGCCTTCACGGCAAAGTGATTGCCGCTCGATTCGAGTATCGAGACGTCGAAGGTGCCGCCTCCCATGTCATACACGAGCACATTCCGCTCCCCCGAAGTCTTGCATGCATAGGCCATCGCCGCAGCTGTGGGCTCGTTGAGGATCCGGCGGACCCGTAGCCCCGCAATAGACGCGGCCTCTTTCGTGCACTTTCTCTGCCGTTCGTTGAAGTACGCGGGAACGGTGATGACGGCTTCGGCTACCTCCTCTCCGAGATACGATTCCGCATCGCCCTTGAGTTTTTCGAGGATGAGTGCACTGACCTGTTCCGAACTGTACCGATTCCCCGATATGTGGATGGTTTCGCCGGTACCCATCTTGCGCTTCACGGCAAAAATGGTGCGCTCGGGATTGATTACCGCCTGATTCTTGGCCGCTTCACCGATCAGCGGTTCGCCATCGGTAAACGCCACAACCGATGGCGTGATTCTGTTGCCGCGGTCGTTGGGAATTATCCGCGGTTCATCGCCTTCCATGTAGGCCATTGCGCTGTTGGTAGTTCCGAGATCAATTCCGATGATTCGCTTCACGGAGTCATACCTTACCTTTCTCTAGAGATATGATCAACTCTACTTCCCCGAGCGTCTTTCCGATCTTCCCGGCGATCAACTTTGCGTCGAACCCTTTCCGATAGAGATCGAGAACCGCCCTTCGTACCTCTCCCGGAGAGACTTTTTCAATGGCGTCCTCTCCCTCGGTGGTGACCCGAGACTTCGTGGAATCACGCGATCCCCCTCCGCCCTCGCTTCCGGGTGTACCGTTTCTATGCCCGACACTCCGCGGTGCTACCGGTCCCGAGTTTCTACCATACTTCTCTATATCGGTTCCGATCCGATACGCGGCATCATCACCCGTAAAGAGGCGTTGTTGCACCGGTGTTTTGGCGGGATCCCTCTCTCGTATATCGGCATGAAGGAGGTTCGCCTTTTCCGCTTTCTCCTGTTCGGAGTCCAATATGGTGATACGCCTGTCCGCATCCTCGATAAGCCGCGAAAGACGCGAGATCCGGTTCTCTATCAAACCGATATTCCGGTCGGTGGTCTGATTGAGTTCCGTGAGAATATCCTGCACTTCGGTTTGGACTTGAGAGAGAAGAGTAGATCGGCGCATCGCCCGGTCGACCTTGCGGCCGAAGAGCACGAGTGCCGTACCCACTACCGCCAAGTTGACGGCAATGGATAGTAGGATCCACATGTAGGTTGCCATCACCCGGATATGTCGACGTTTTTTCCGAGATCGGGATCACTGAAAACCTCAGGATCGGACTCATCCTCCTGCGTCGACTCCCTCTTCCGATTCCCCCGACCACCGCCGGAGCCATGCTGCTCCTCGTCTTCTCGGACATTGGCGGGCCCTTCATCGAGTTGTTTCGTTTCGTTGACGCTATGGTTCTTCTGATCGGTCTCCTGTACCAGCTCCCGGCCCTCTACCGCCTGTGTGGCTTCTGCCGAACCACGCTGTTCGGCAACCTCCTTCCCGACCTGATTGATCCGTGCGAATAATGTCTGCAAGTCGATAGGCTGGATTGCCATTATCAGTAGTCCTCTTACTATTTTCTCTTCGAATAGTCTTCTTCCGATGCCTCGAACTTGGTAATCTTCACCAAATTCGCCTCATTCACGAAGGTCACATTCTTGAACTCGTTCTTCACCTCGAGAAAGGCCTCTTTGATAACGATTCGAACGCCCGAGAAGACCTTTCCTTCGGCCGATATCTTGCCGACTACTTTGAGATTTTCGAGATATTCACGAATCTCTGCAATCTCCTCGTCGATCTTCTGCTTCTTCTTCTCCGAATCCTTGCGGTTCTTGAGAAGTTCCTTGAGATATTGCTCCTTGTCCTCCGGCAATTCCTTCTTGGTCTTACGGAGATTCGCCAGGGTGTGGATGTTCAAGTCCAACTCATCCTGCTCCTTGGTGATCCCGCCGAGAGCTTCTTCCAATTCTGCCAGTTTCGCCTTGGTCTTCGGATCATACCCAACCTCGACGGTGGTCTCCGATCCGGCAACAGAACCGAGTGTCTTTGCTCTGACCTCTTCGGCGGCACGCAACCATCCACCGACAATAGTCGCACGTTTCCCCTGACACACTATCTTGTTCTTGGCGACTACCGTCGAGTTGATGATTCCGTCGCTTGCGACAACCAACTCACCGGCATCGATATTGGCGTTCTCGATGAATTTTGCCCAGACACTCTTTCCGGCCTTGACGGTTCCTCCGCCCTTCCCGGTGATACCCTGATGGACGATTATATCGCCTTCGGCATCGAGTTCGCACTTACCGACGTTCCCCATGACCTCGATGTTTCCGGCGGCCTTGACCTTGAATCCGTCATCGACACTCCCCTTCACCAGTACGGTTCCGAGAAAGATCACGTTTCCACCGGACTTCAAGTTGACGTCACCGGAAACTACATACACCGGTTCGACGTTGATCTTACCGTTGAGAACCACGACTTGACCGTTGATTGTAGCCACCGCCGTATTGTTGTCTTCCGCGAGCTTGACGTTTTTTCCGATGTCGATGGCGGTATCGTTTCCATCCTTGGCCGGAATCAGTTTCCCGAGAACCGTCCGTCCCGCCGTGCCGGGTTCTGCCGGGATTTTTTTAGCGAGCGCCTGCCCCTCGACCACGTTTTGAACGAGGTTCATCTCCCGGAAATCCACGCGGCCGTTCTTCTCCTTCAACTTGATCTTGGTATTGTCGACCTCGAAATTGTAGAGAATTCGGGCATTCTTCCCGTTGATCGGCTTCGTGCCCTCGGCCACCAAAATGGGTTCGTCGTATCGCGGGTGATCCGCCAACTCCAGGACCCGCTCCTCGTCGATGCCGTGCACCACCCCGTTGTTCTTCAAAAACCCGAGAATGGCATCTACATCTACATCGGCGCCACCGGTGCCCGGGGCACGGATCGCCAACAGAGCCTTCATATCGAAATCGGTAATATCGAGAGTTAGGATCGCATCGTTGGCGGGATTGTAGGTAAACTCCCCTACCAGAACAGACTGGCCGTCCGCCCGTTTCACCAACGTCGATATGAGCTTCTCGTCATACTTGTGCACACCCCGGGCCATCAACTTCTGAATGGCGATCTGCCGGCTGACCGGACGACCGTCTCCGACCGGCGGATGTATCTTCATGAAGGCGCCCTCGGAGTTCAGCTTGATGACCACCTCACCGTCCCGATCTTCCGGTTCGGCGGTGCTCTCCATCATGAAGCTCAACGAATCGTCTTCGACCCCGTCGGCGGACTGTTCGGCCTTTTCCGCCGCCTGATACGCGATGAGGATACAATCCTTCTTCCCCATGCCGAAGGTGCCGCGGCTCCCCCGCTCGAGTACTTCGTATTCCAACCTCTTGATGGGGAGATTGAGCTCAATCGCCGCCTGATGCAGCGCATCCTCGATAGACTCACCGGTAACCTGCACCGATTTCCGCTTCTTGTCCTCGTCGACCTGCGTTCGCATAAAATCTTGTATTTCGGTCAGGTTTACCATCTCTTCCTCCTCAGCCGAATGCCACGCTTCGACTCCGTCCGCCGGGCACACACCCTTTCAAAGACTCGGGATCGTCACATGATGCCCTTCTTCAGATTGGTGAGTTTAGCCCGAAGTCGCATGATCGCCTTCGTGTGTAGCTGGCTGATTCGCGATTCCGTTACCTCGAGTACCTTGCCGATCTCCTTCAGCGTGAGATCCTCGTAGTAATAGAGTACCAAGACCTTCTTCTCCTTATCCGGCAGTTCATCGATAGCCTCGGCGATTACCCGCTTTATCTCCTCCTTCTCGACAATGGTATCGGGATTAAGGCTTGTGGGCGATTCGATGCTGTCGACGATTGCCACTTGGTCGTTCTCGTCATTCGAATACCACACGTCGTTGAGAGACATTATCGACGTTCCGCTGATCTTGAGCATGGTTTTCTGGAAATCATCCAGATTCATGTTCATCTCTTTGGCGATCTCCTCGTCGGTGGCGGCTCTGCCTAGAGAGGACTCCAATCGGTGGACCGCGTCCTCTACCTCGCGACTCTTTTGGCGTACGGAACGCGGCACCCAGTCGATAGACCTGAGCTCATCGAAGATGGCACCGCGTATCCTCGTCACCGCATAGGTCTTGAATTTCACGTGCTTTTCCGGATCAAACTTCTCTATGGCATCGAACAGTCCGAATACACCGAAACCTACCAGATCGTCGAATTCGACGTTATGAGGCATCCCCATCGCAACCTTTCCGGCCACATACTTCACCAACGGTGCGTATTGTTTTACAAAGGCGTCCCGGATATCCGGGTCATGGTTTTTCTTGTATAACGTCCACAACTCTTGTTCCGTTTTACCTTCAAGCGTTTTCTCAGCCATGCTTCGTTACCCTTTCTCGTCTTTTTTCATCACCGTCTGTATGGCCTTGACGATTTCCGAAGTAGAATGTTGTTCTCCCATCACATCAACGGGCATGCCGTCGGAAGCATTTCCCGAAGCAGCCTTCTCCGACACCTCCGACCCGAAGGTGCCGCCGAAGTCATCCATGTCCGGTAGTATATCAATGCTTCCGTCGCCGGCTACGGCCGCCGGAGCCTCCTCCGTTCCGTCCGCCACCGATGACATTTCACTCGGTTCATCATCGACGCTCTCCAACTCCTGGATCTCGTCGTCATCATCACTCTCTCCGTCGACACCACCTTCATCAGGAGGCAGCCCCTCTCGCACCTCCTCGACAAATCCATCATAGGAGGCCGGGATGTTGTCGGAATCATCCGAATCTGAGGGTGTCGCACTGAGGGAGGAGAACTCTTCTGCCTCTCCCTCTCCCTCTCCCTCTCCTTCTTCATCGACACTCTCCAATTCGGCCGGTTCATCGTCCGAAACGTCCGAACCGGCGGACGGCATTTCGGATACCTCGTCTTCACCGACGACGATATCGACAATTGCCCCCGGCTCCGCCGATGCCTCGGCTTCGTCACTACCATCATTTGTGACATCTTCGAAGTCGCGTACACCTCCGGCACCGGCTCCATCCGCGGAGAGAAGCTCCGGGAGCCTACTCTTGATCAGATAGTATACGCCCGCCCCGACGGTGCCGAACACCGCGGCCCCGATAAACGCCCGCGCGAGTAGCGTGCCGAAGCGCACTCCTCCGAAAATTCCGGCAACGAATGAAAAGACGAAGGCGATTCCGGCGCAAACGGCTACGAATCTCCAATCAATATCCATTTCCTACAAATATCCTATCTACCAGAGTATTTTAAAACATAGCCACAGTCAAGGTTACCCGTTCGTCGTCGGATGCTATGCTCCACTTCACTACTCCAATCGGCCGAAGAGCTTCTTGAGAAACGAGGAGACTCCCCCGCCCTCCTTGAATTCGACCTTCTCGAGGCGTCCGACCAGGTGTTTCACGCAAATCGAAGCCTTCCCACTCGGATCCATCACCAGGAAGGGTTTCTGCCTCAAGACGGAATTTACCACGGATGGATCGTCATACACAAATCCCAGGTAATCCACTTTCAGATTCAGGAACTGTCCGGCGATATTGATTACCCGTTCGGCGACCTTCTTGCCCTCAGTTACGCTCTTCACCCGGTTCACGATCAGCTTCAGGCCTAAATTCATGTTGTCAATCTCGGTGGCGATGATTTTGATGATCCCGTATGCGTCGGTAATCGCGGTGGGCTCGGGCGTCGTCACGATAAGCACGTCATCGGCAGCGGCGATGAATGCCAGCACGTTGTTCGATACTCCCGCACTGGTATCGATGATGATGATATCGGCGGAGGAGAGTTCCGACAGTTCCGAGATGAAACTCTCACGCTCGGTGTCGGAAAGGTTGGCGATCTTCGAAAACCCCGAGGCCCCCGCCACGATCTGGATGCCGTAATTCGTATCCAGCAGGATATCCTTCATGGCCTTCTGCTTCCGTATCAGGTGATACAGATTGTACTTCGGGATGATCCCCAGCACCACGTTGACGTTGGCCAGTCCCAGATCCGCATCGAGGACGATGACCCGTTTCCCGAGTTGCGCGAACGCCAACGCGATGTTGATAGAGAGGTTCGTCTTGCCCACCCCGCCTTTACCGCTCGAAATCGTGATGATCCTCGTCTTGTTCTTACTCCCGTTCGACCGGTTCCGCATGATTTCTCGTAATTGTTCCGCTTGATCCGCCATATACGCATCTCCACTCTGTATTCATTTGATCCGAGTTTCCGGATCGCTCCGAAACGACTTTTTTCCGGCACAATACCGGTATCTCGTCTTGAATATTACGGTCCACATCAGGTGTAGCCGTCCTTACCTCGAAGGGCGAGATGTTCCTGTACTGTCACGGCATCCTCGGACAGCTCCAGTTGACGGTTGCTCCCCGGATCCGATTTCCCGTCGTATTTTCGGGAGATGCGGTCCTGGTTTACCTTGAATCCCTCCAGGGTCATGAGAAGTCTGAGCACCGTCGCACGGCAGATATCCTGCGGTACCACCTGACCGTCGGTGATATACGCCACCGGCTTGTTGGCCCTGCTGAGGGCGCTGATCATGTTGCCGATCCGCATCGTCTCATCGAGTTTCGTGAGGATGACGGAGTTGAATTTGAACGGTTCGAACTGCCGCATGATCTCGTTGATGTCGGAGATCTTGGTGGTGGCACTCATCGCGAGGAAGACCTCCGCCCTGTTTCCGCAGCCGTCGAGGAGCTGCCGCATCTCGGCGAGTTTCACGTAATCTCTGGGACTCTTGCCGATGGTATCCACCAGTATGACGTCGATATCGTCGTACAACGCAATTTTCTTGGCCAACTCGTCCACCGTCTCGACTACGGAAACCGGCACCCCCATGATGTCACCATAGGTCTGGATCTGCGCCTGTGCTCCGATCCGGTAGTTGTCGATGGTGATCATGCGAACCGAGCCGCCCGTACCCTTCCCGCCTCCGAGTCCGAACATCGCCGCCAATTTGGCGATAGTAGTAGTCTTTCCAACCCCGGTGGGTCCGACGAGTACGAAGATCCGAGGGACGCCGGATTCAGAAATGTGGTATATCTTGATCCGTTCGGCGATCCAATCCACCACCGTATCTTGAACGATGCGATAATCATCGAGATCCTGCAACGCCAACTCCCGCTTCAACCTATCGAGGATCTCCTTGATGACGCCGTAGGAGAACTCATTTTGGGCCAGCAACTCTTCGATTTTCGTGATTGACGGATGGGCGTCCTCGGTAGGACCGGGTTCCCTCTCCTTGGTATTCAACATCACCTTCAACGACTGGAGCTCCTCGAGCACCTTCCGCATCGACTGATCGCCACGGGCACTCTTGAGGATCTGCTCCTTTTCGCGATCCAACTCGTTCCGCTGTCGCCGGACAGTCGTGTTGGCGATGTATCCGGAAACCTCGATCCCTTCGTGGCTGAATAGCCCTAGAAAACCACCGAGACGAACATTCTTTCGGGTGAGTATCTTCGCTCGGTCACCATACTTCCCCCGTACACGCTCCATGACTTCCGTGTGAGTACTACCTTGTTCAGTGAAATATTCCATTCCGTCATTCCTCTATTGTAATTTCGCCACGGGATTCAACTTTCATATCCGCCGGTACTTCGGGTATCGAGATAACGACGATACTCGAAATCTCTCGGAGGGTGCTGCGCTTCACCAGCTGCCTGGCCTCCTCGGAACAGAGAATGACAGGCAGATACCCGGCGTCGTGAATTGTCCGGACGGTATTCGTGACGGCGTTTATCCATCGCCGCATCATCTGCGGTTTCATGGCGGCGACAGGGCCACCGGCGGTATCGGTACGGGAGTCGATGAGCTCCTGTTCGAGTTGGGGATCGATGGTCAGACACCGTAGCACCTTGTCGTCGTCGGCATACTGGAGACAGATCTGGCGTCCCAGGGTCTGTCTAGATTTCTCGATGAGAAACCAGACATCCTTGGTGATGGGCGCGAAATCCGCGAGGGTTTCGAGGATGGGAACCATATTCCTGATGGAGACCTGTTCCATGAGCAGGCCCTGCAGGACCTTCTGGATCTCGCCGACACTGAGCACCTCTTTTACCGCCGTTACCACCGCAGGATACTCGCCGTTCAGCGCGTCGAGAATGCCTTGAACCTCCTGGCGGCCGAGAAGTTCGTAGGCGTGACGCTTGATCAACTCCTGGAGGTGAGTGGCGATTATGGAGGGACCGTCGACCACGGTATAGCCAAGCCGTTCCGCGCGGTCTCGGTACTCCTCCGTGATCCAGATTGCCGGCATGCCGAAGGTTGGATCCACGGTTTTTTCACCGGGTAACTCGTCACCGGCCCCTCCCGGCGACAGGCAGAGGTAATGGCCGGTCCTGATGGTGCCTCGTCCCACCTCGACTCCCTTGATCTTGATGCAGTACTCGGATGGTTCCAAGCGCATGTTGTCGATTATCCGGATGAGGGGCACCACCAAGCCGAGTTCCAGGGCGGATTCACGGCGTATCTTCTGTATCCGATCAAGGAGCTCGGCGCCTTGGTCCTTGTCGACCAGGGGAACCAGCCCGTATCCCAATTCCAACGAAAGGGTATCGAGGGGTACTACCGGCGACATCTCGGCGGGGGCCTCCTCAGGCTTCACCGCGGCCTCGGTGGCCGCCTGATCGGCTCGAGCTACCTCCCGCCTGCTGAGTATGTATCCGGCGAATCCGATGATCAACGCCATCGGGATCAACACATACCAGGGGAACCCGGGCAAGACGGATAAGACCAGCAAAAAGACGGCGGCAATCCAATAGATCTGGGCCTGTCGTGAGAATTGCGTAGCCACATCCTGCCCGAAGGTTCCGTCGGAGATGGCCCGAGTCACGATGATACCCGTAGATGTCGAGATGAGGAGCGCCGGAAACTGTGTTACGAGACCGTCGCCGACGGCCAGGGTGATATAGTTATTCAGGGCCAGGTTCACCGGCTCACCATGAATGCTCATTCCGACGACGATGCCGCCGATGATGTTTATCACCGTAATCAGGATACCGACCTTCACGTTACCGGACACGAACTTTGAGGCACCGTCCATGGCTCCGTAGAAATCGACCTCACGCTGAAGATCGTTCTTCCTCTGGGTAGCCTCCTCTTCCGTGATCAGGCCGGAGGAGTACTCCTGGTCGATGGACATCTGTTTCCCCGGCAGTGCGTCCAGGGTGAAACGGGCCGCTACCTCGGCTACGCGGGTCGAACCCTTGGTGATGACGATGAACTGGACGGCGATTATAATTACGAAGATGATGAATCCTATCACCATCCCCTCTGCGCCGCTGGTGCCTACGACGAAGGTGGCGAAAGCCCTGACGATTCTGCCGTTGAATTGGGCACCTTGGGAGAGGATCAAGCGGGTAGAACTCACGTTGAGCGCCAACCCGAATACCGTCGCCGCCAGGAGCAGCGTTGGGAATACGCTGAATTCCAACGCCCGACGCACATACAAGACGATGAGGATCACCAGAAGACTCAGTACGATGTTGAAGGTCATGAACAAGTCGAGGATCACCGTAGGCAGCGGGATAATCAGCATCATCACTACGGTGACGACTCCCACTGCCACCAGAATGTCCGTCCTGTTTGCCAGGAAAGACCGGCCGATGGTACGCTGTATGTCAGCCATTCGACTCACCTCCTACCCGGAAACTACACTCTCTCATACAGCCTCCCCGGCTCTGCCGTTCATCCTGTACACCTCGGCAAGAATCAACGCGATCACTTCATAATACTGTTCCGGAATACTCTCGCCTATCTCGACCTCCGCATAGAGGGTCCGGGCGAGGGGCTTATTCTCCACGATGGTGACATCGTTTGCCTTCGCCACCTCCCTGATTCGAAAGGCCATGTTGTCTTGCCCCTTGGCGAGTACCATAGGCGCCGGATGAACCGCTCGGTCATACTCCAAGGCGACCGCGAAGTGAGTCGGGTTGGTGATTACTACGTCCGCCCGTGGAACATTCTGCAGCTGATTGGCAGTCAGGATCTCCCGCATCCGATCGCGGAGCCGCCTACGGACCAATGGGTCTCCCTCCTGCATGCGGCGTTCCTCCTTGACCTCCTGGCGAGACATCTTCAAGGACTCCAGATGCTGTCGTCTCTGGAAGATGTAGTCCGGTAACGCGAGGACCGTAAGGACGATGGCGGCCTCTACCAGGATACGGAAGGCGGTCCTGGAGATCGTGAGAAATGCCTGTCCGAAGGGAACCGAGACGAATGCGATGATGGCGCTGAGTTCCGCTCTGATGTTGAGATAGACGATCACACCGATGACGGCGATCTTCAAGATAGACTTGGCAAGGTTGAAAAAAGCCTCTCCGGAGAAGAATGCTCTTTTGAAAAACTTGCCGAAATTCGGCACGATGCGGTTGAAATCCGGGATGATGGGCTTGACGGTGAAGAGGAATCCCACCTGTACGAGATTTCCCATGAGGGCTCCTACGAAGCAGATCGACGCCACGGGGACGAACAGACGCAGGAAGTATCCGTAGAACGCCGGCATGATCGTCCCGTCGGTTACCGGATCGATCTCTTCAGCGGCATACAGGAAAAAACTCATCATGTCCAGAAGAGTCTCGAGGATGTATTTCCCGAGTATACCGACGGTAATCACGCCGAACAGGAGTACCAGCGAGGAGCTGAACTCCATGCTGCGGGCGACCTTGCCCTCCTCCCGGGCACGACGGATCTTCTGCTCGGTAGGCTCCTCGGTTCTCCCCTCATCCTCGGCGGCAAACCACTGAATATCAATGTCGAATCGCGAAGCGCCTCCGGCCCGACATGCGGTCATACTCTCAGTCACCGACAACCGCCGTAAAGCGGCCTCATAGAAAAATGACTCCGTCAAGCAGCTCATCGCACACCTCCGGCGCCTGCGGCCGCATCGTCGATGAGGGTCAGGACCAGATCGAAGCTGGAATCGATGAGTCCTGCGAAGAGTTCCATGAGAAAGGGTATCGCCAGTAGCAGTACAACGAACGCCACGCCGATCTTGATCGGGAACCCCAGCATGAGCAGGTTCATCTGCGGGGCCGCCTTGGCGAGGAGCCCCATGCCGACGGAGATCAAGAGCAGCGTCCCGAGAATCGGAAAGGAGATCACCATGGCCTGTTCGAACAATCCGCCTAAGGTCCGCACCAGGGTATCGGCAATTCCCTGATTCATGGCGATCAGATCGTACGGCCGAATACGCTCGAATGAACGCAATACACCCACCAGCAGGATCCGGCGGAACCCGCCGGTCGAAACCAGGATGAACATGGCGACGATGTTCAGGAATTGGCCGATGAGCGGTATTTGGATCTGGGCGAGGGGATCGAAGACCTGAGAGGCCCCGAACCCCATCTGGAAGGAGAAGAACTGCCCCGCCACCAGAAAGGTGGAGTAGATGATGCTGAGGACGAATCCCAACAGGATCCCGACGAGGGCCTCCCCAAGGAGCAGGAGGAAATACGCACCCGCAGTATCCGGAATCGGATAGCCGGCGTCCAGAACCCAGGGGAAGACGATGGCGGCGACAAACAGGCAAAACCCCACCCTGGCAAGCGACGGCACGGCGCTGGAGGAGAGGAGCGGGGCCACCTGGAGGAGTGCGAAGATCCGCGCAAACACGAGGAGGAAGAGTTGGCTGTTGGCGACGATCGCCTCTATCGGCATTCGTAGTTCCTCATCACATCATCTCTACATATCCGGAATGCTCTCGAAGATCCGTAGGGTGAACTCCCGTATGGAGGTAAACAGCCACGGGCCGAATATCGCCAGGGCCAGGAGGATCGCCGCGATCTTCGGTACGAAGGTCAGGGTCTGCTCCTGGATCGAGGTGGTAGCCTGAAAGATCGAAATTATCAGGCCGACGCCCATGCCTATCAGCAGCATGGGGGCTGCCATTATCAGGATCTGGAACACCGAACTGCGCACCAGATCGACGGCAAATCCTATACTCATTGTACCCTCCCGCGGTTCATCACATTCTCTCGTATCGCGTCATTTTCCATCACATGAAACTCAGGATCACCTGCTTGGTCAGCAGGCTCCAGCCGTCTACCAGGACGAATAAAATCAGCTTGAACGGCATGGAGATCATCACCGGTGGCAGCATGATCATGCCCATGGACATCAATGTCGAGGCCACCACCATGTCGATGATGATGAACGGGATATACAGGAGAATGCCGATCTTGAAGGCCACCGTCAGTTCATGAAGGATGAACGCCGGTATGAGCACGTACGTCGGCACATCTCCCCGGGTGTCCGGCTTCGCCAGCCCGCGCATCGACATGAAGAGTCTGATATTCTCGCTGTCTCCCTCCATCTGATCGAACATGAAGGTCCTGACCGGTCCTTCGGCGTTGTCGATCATCTCCTGAAGGCCGATCTCCCCTTCCGAGAAGGGCCTGAACGACCCATCGTATATCGTCTCCAGGGTCGGCCACATGATGAAGACGGTGAGAAACAGTGCGATCCCCATGAGCACGGTGTTGGGCGGCACCTGCTGGAGCGACAGGGCCCGTTTGATGAAGTCGAACACCACCGCGATTCTGAGGAACGAGGTGGTCAGGATGATGATGGAGGGCGACAGGGTTAAAACGGCCAGCAGAATCAGGAGCTGCAAGGAGAGTGCAACCTCCTGATTACTCTCCGGCTCCCTCACCGTGAGGTCGACGAAAGGGATGTTGAACGGCTCCGCCGCCGTTCCGGTGTCGTCGATCTCCTGCGCGAACACGCCCTGTGCTCCGCCGAAAAACAGCAGAAACAGGATGATCATCAATAGCGTTCGTCTCATCTCCATTCTCCCTTTGCGCCTACAGCCGCTGAAGTCGTTCACGCTGCCTGCGCAGGAACACGGTCTCGTCTTCCGATTCGGCAGCCGCCGCGCTTTGATGGACCGTGTCCTCCGTTCGACCACTCCTGCCGAACATCGACTGGAGCATCTCCGGAAAACTCCTGCCGTCTGCTCCCCGTTGGCCGGCCGCGGCCAGGCGCACGATATCGACCGATTCCTTGTCGGTGATCTCCGATACCAGCGACACCGAGGTATCCCCCGCACCTACGAGGAAGATCTGATTCCCGACTTCGATCAGATGGAGCGATTTATTCCCCATCAACGGTTGACTTCCCAAAAGGCGGATGATCTCGCCCCCCTGGAGCCGTGGTGTCGATGAGCGTTTCAGGAGCTGGAAGATGATGAAGATGACGACTACGACCCCTCCGAGTATGAGGATCATCCGAACAAAGTCCCAGATCGAGAGTACCTCGAAATTCGAGTCACCTCCCCCTTCTACCGCCTGCTCCGGTGGATCTAAAGGGATCGAGGCCTCGTCGACGGAGTCCCGAAGATCTGTGCCGTCTTGTGATGGTGGTGTCTCTTGGAATTCCTGATCTTGAGCGGCCGTGACGTCTGTTTGCCCGTAGATGCTCCCGGGACATACCAGCAAATACACCACCGCCGTCAGCAGTAAGAAATGAGATTTTTGTTTCACGTCCCCTCCCAGTTGCACGCCCGTGATCAGCGCACGATTATCTGTGTCAAATACTCCTTCTGTCTCAGTCTCTCTCTCGTGTGCCTCCCGGCACGCTTATCCTAACCTTCATACAGCCTTCATTTTACATCATATCATTCATAGATAACGACCGACTCCGAAGATATCGGCTTCCACTCGGAGAAGATCAGGTCAGATCACTGACCCTGTCCATAGGTGACAGGATCTCGGTGACACGCACGCCGAAATTCTCGTCGATCACCACCACCTCTCCCTTGGCGATGGGTTTATGGTTCACGAGGATATCCACCGGTTCGCCCGCCAGTTTATCGAGCTCGACGATGGTTCCCTCACCGAATCCGAGAATATCGCGAATGAGGCGCCGAGTACGCCCCAACTCGACGGTCATCTCCATGTACACGTCCATGAGAAGACCGATATTGCCCTGGTCCCCTGCAGATTGCTGCGGCACGAGGTTCGGGAATTGTACGCCTTGCACATTCGGTGGTGCCATTCCACCGCCCATCATTGGTTGCCCAAACCCCATCTGCGGCTGTCCGCCCATCGGCTGTTGCTGCTGAGGCGCACCCATCTGCCCGAATCCTTGGCCCCCTCCGCCCTGCATCTGCATGAAATCGCCGCCCGGCGGGCCGGCGGCGGCCTGTTGCTGCTGATCCATTCCCGACATCTGAGCTGCGCCACCGCCCCCAGTCAGTGCCCCCGCGATCGTCTTCACGACCGAGAGAGAGAACACTTCTATGATCGAGGATTGCGGTTGATCGTTGATGGTGGTCGGATAGGTGACAACCACGGCACCGTCATCGGGTACGTCCAGATCGGATCCGGAACCCATGGTGGTCTTCGCCGGCGCCGTCATAACCGTTGTACCGATTCTGTCGCCGATACTCGTTGCCGCCGAGCCGGCAACGGTGTTCCCCGCCTCCTCCAACGCCGACAAGGCGGCCTCGTTGAGCTCCACATCCTCCTGGCCCATCATCTTACCCGCGATGGTCGTGGCGATGTCCTGAGGAAAGATATACGTATGATGACCGATTACGCCATCTTGAAAGTCGATTCGGATCTCAACCAGCTGATCAGGAACGCTGTTCCGGAATGTGTCCGCATCCTGCTCATCGAGAGTCGGCGACTGTATGTCCACGGATTCACCGACCATTCCCGAGAGGTTCGCACTCGTAGACCCGACGTTACTACTCAGGAGTTCCAGGAATGCGGCTTTCTCCTGATCGGTCAGGCCCGCACCGGCAGCCTGCTCCGGAGCACCGCCGCCAAAATCCATTCCACCTCCACCGCCGGACAGTAGCGCGTCTATTTCGTCTTGTGAGAGTGATCCATCACTCATGCTACTCTTCTCCTTCCGCGGTCAGTTCCTCGAATTCCTCTTTGGTGATATCCTCGAGTTTTTGGGTAATCTGGACCGCGATCTTATTTCCCACACAGCCTGGTCGGCAGTAGAATTTCGGCCGATTCCCGATCTTGATTGTCATCGGATCTCCGGTGCGCGTGTTCTGAAGTCGTATTACGTCTCCGCTCCTCAGAGCGAGGACATCACGGATCGTCAGATCCATTCTGCCGATTTCCGCGATGACCTGAATCTGTGCAGTAGAGAGACGCTCCTTCAGGATATTGAGGTTCTCGGTGGTAGTTCCGCTTCGCACCGAGGAATACATGTACTGAGCCGAGAGTTTGGAGATGATCGGCTCTATGGTGAGGTAGGGGATGCAGAAGTTCATCATGCCCTCTACCTCGCCGACCTTGGTCTCCAGCGTTACCAATACCACCATCTCCGTAGGAGGCACGATCTGTGCAAACTGCGGATTTGTCTCTATCTGTCCGAGCCGCGGCCGCAGGTCGATCACCTGACTCCACGCCTCACGAAGATTTCCGAGTATCCGAACGATGATCCCCTCCATGACGGTCTGCTCGATGTCCGAAAGGTCCCTCGACAGCTTGGTTCCCTCGCCCTGTCCGCCGAACAGGCGGTCGATGATCGAGAAGGTGATGGCAGGGTCTATCTCGAGAACCGACGAGCCCTTCAGCGGGTCCATGTTGATGATTCCCAGTGTCGTCGGGTTCGGGATCGAACGGATGAACTCCTCATAGGTCAGCTGATCGACAGAGGCCACGTGCACGTGGACCATGGCGCGCAGTTGCGCGGAGAGTGCGGTCGTGGTGAGTCGGGCGAATGTCTCGTGCATGATCGATACGGTGCGTATCTGCTCCTTCGAGAATTTATCAGGACGCTTGAAATCATAGATCTTGATCTTCCGCTGATCTGCGGCTTGGCTGACCTCTTCCGTCTCGATGTCACCCGAAGAGATTGCCGTGAGTAGTTGATCTATTTCATCCTGACTTAATACTTCGTTCATCCGCTTCCCTTCAGCATATGAAAACCGCCACCGAACGGCGGCACCCACATTACAACCCCTCGAATACTTGCTTCTCCATGATGATCACTTCCTTGATCTGACCGTCCCGCATCATCTTGTTGATCAACTCCTTGACCTCTCTGATGATTTCAGGCTCGTGACGGGCCGAAAGCTCCGCGACCGTCTTCTGGCTGAAATAGTACCGCACGGCCGCCTGTATCGGGGAGGTACGGGCGATCAATTCGGTCTGGACCTTCTGATCTCCCTGCTCATACCCGATCTTGATATTAATCATCACCGTCGCCGGGCTTTCATCGGCCGTCGAGGTCCGTATCTCCTCGATTCCGGCATACCAGGCAAGAGGGTCCTCTTTGGAGGAATACTCCTCGCTCGGCGCCGGAAGTGTCTGTGCCTGCGTGCCCCGATTCACGATATTCATGGTGATGATGACCACGGTGACGATGAAGATCACCGCGGCCAGCGCCATGGCGACCCACTTGAGGATCTTGATAACAAAAGCGGGCAAAAACCCGATCTTTTGACCGGCGTCGGCCTCTACGCCACCGGCTAAATCTTCTTCTGCAAAGACTTCCTCGTCTCCCATGCTACCTACTCCATCTCAATTGCAATGTATCAAAAAAAACGCCCCGTGCAAAGAGAACCGTTCCGGCCTCCCGTCATAGATGCCCCTCCGAGAGGATGACGATATCCACTCGTCGATTATACGCCCTCCCCTCTTCCGTCTCGTTCGTTGCCAACGGCACCGTGTCCGCCAGGCCCATCACCTGAAACTGCTGATCGTCCACCCCGAAATCGGTCAGATAGTGCAGCACGTTGGTGGCTCGGGCGGCGGACAGCTCCCAGTTCGTCTCGTGCCCGCCGGCGGGATCGGTGGGTATCGAGTCGGTATGGCCCTCGATACGGAAGGTCCGCCCCTCCAGGGAACGGAGCAGCGTCGAGACCTTCTGGAGCGTCTCCCTCGCAGCCTCGATATCCACCTCTGCGCTGGCCGTCTCGAAGAAGGCATCGGCGGCAAGGCTGATGATCAATCCCCTCTCGTCTTCCTTGATACGCACCTTGTTGGACTTGATCTCCGGCTGAAACTGACTGATGGCGCGTTTCCTGGCGGTATCCAGGGCCCTGCCTTTCGCCATGGAGGGCAGATTCATGAAGTTGTTCCCCAATTCCGCCAGTTGCCCGACCTGGAGTGTGTTACCGCCGCTCAGAATACCCAACCCGTTGAACGAGGCGATGACGAGTTTCAGCTTCGAGCCGTCCACCTCGGCGGTGGTATAGAGCATGACGAAAAAAGTGAGGAGGAGTGTCACCATGTCTCCGTAGGTGACCATCCACTCCGGTGCTCCTTCAGGAGGACATTTCGGACACTTCTGTCGGTCGGCCATATGCTACGTCCTATTCACTCGTCGTTTCCGCCAGGATCGCCTCCCTCCGAGTCGGCGGCAGGAAGGAGATCAGCTTCTGTTCTAAAATCCGCGGATTATCTCCCGATTGGATCGAGAGGATCCCCTCTATCATTATCTCCCTCACCAGCGTCTCCGACTTGTCTCTGTCTACGAGTTTGCCCTTGATAGGGATAAAAACCAGATTAGCCATGATGGAGCCATACATGGTCGTGATCAGTGCGATGGACATGTTCGGGCCGATGGCGTCCGGGTCGGAGAGGTTCGCGAGCATCCCGATCAGTCCGGCCAGGGTACCGATCATGCCGAATGCCGGGGCGAACTTGCCCCAGTCGTCGAAGAGCTGAATACCGATCTGATGCCGCTCCTGAAGTTTGTTCAGATCGTTGTAGAGCATGTTCTTGATGATCTCGGGATCGGTGCCGTCTACCACGAGCTGGATCCCCTTGCGCATGAACTCCTCTTCGACCTCCTCGAGATCATCCTCCAGGGCAAGGAGGCCCTCTCGACGGGCCTTCTCCGAAAAGTTCACCAGCCTGGAGATGATCGCCTCCTCGCCGTAACTGGGCACATTGATGGCGTGTCGTAAATACTTCATGATCCCCAATACACGGTTCAGGGGATTCGCGACGAGTAGTGATCCGAAAGAGCCCCCGATGACGATCAGCACCGATGGAATATTCACGTACTGCCCGAACCCGGCGCCACCGCCGAGGATACCGAGTACAATCATGGCGAAGCCCAATCCGAGCCCGAGCATCGTTCCTAAATCCATACTGGTCCTCTACTCCTCGTTCTTGAAGGCACCGATCTGCCTCCGGTAATCTACAATTCTAGCCAAAAGAGACTGATAGCCCTCCTGGACTACCAGCCGCTTTCCCGAGAGCATGATCAACGTTGTGTCCGGGTTGGCCTCTATGGACTCGATCTGGTGCGGGTTCACATAGTAGACCGTCCCGTTGAGTCGGGTCACCTTTATCATCTATCCATTACGTACCTACGTCCCTTCTACTCACGAGTACCCGTCGTACTCGATCATATATATTACCGCTTCAGGGTCAGTAACTCCTGGAGCATCTGATCGGAAGTGGTGATCGTTCTCGAGTTGGCCTGGAACCCACGCTGTGTCACGATCATGTCCGTAAACTGTTCGGCCAGGTCCACGTTGCTCATCTCCAACGCCCCGGCGATGAACTTTCCCTTGCCGGCAATTCCGGCGGGGCTGATGTTCGGTTCACCGGAGTTGTTCGATTCGATGAAGGCGGTCTCACCGGCCTTCTCGAGACCTCCCGGGTTTGTGAAACTGGCTAACGATAGCTGACCGAGGATCCGGTTGGTTCCGTTGGAGTACACCCCGGTGATAACACCGGACTGGTCAATCTTGAAATTCTCCAGATACCCCATAGGATACCCGTTCTGCCGGAACGCCTTGGTGGAACTCGACTCCGCGAATTGCGTCATCGAATTCACGACGCTGCCCACCTCTCCAAGGTTTAGATTAAGGGTCTGCCGGATCGGCGCGCCGGTGGCCGGATCCGGAGTTGCCTCCAAGACGTCGAAGGACACTTCGACTTGTAGTAACCCGGTGTCGAGGGTATCGCCCTGGGCGTCTACCGCCGATGTCAGGGTACCGAGATTGTCGAAGTTCACCGTGAAGGTGTTGTCGGCGTTGTTCGCCGCGCCGATCTCGATCAGAGGATTGGTTCCCGCCTCGTCGTCCGGGTCTATGAGGACTTCGGCCTGCCATTGGTTATTTACTCCCGCGATCCGGGTGAAATTCATCCGCAGAGTGTGCTCGTTTCCGAAGGAGTCGTAGACGGTCTTGTCTAAGCTCCAGGTTCCCTCCAGGGCCTCGGCCGGTCCTGCGCCGGGCGGAATCAACGGAGTCCGCTTGTCCAGGTTACAGGCCAGGTCGACCTCCGTCGTGGCGGCTGCCGGATCCTTACTGCCGATAGGGATGACGAGATCCTCTACATCCGCGGCGGTGTTGACGACCTGGGTCCCCTCCACGGTCTGTGCCGCCCAACCCTGCACCCGCATACCGTTGGCGGGATTCACCAGGGTTCCGTTTTCATCGAGCCCCATGGCGCCCGCCCTGGTGTAGAATTCCTTCTCACCGGCTCGGAGCACCAGGAATCCGTTCCCCTGGATGGCGACATCGGTCATCACACCGGTGGTCTGTAACGACCCTTGTGTATGAATCGTGTCGATGGTGGCGACCAGCATACCGAGTCCGACCTGTTTCGGGTTGACACCGCCGATCTCATCGGTTGGACGGGCGGCTCCCTGAAGGGTCTGGGAGAGCATGTCCTGAAAGTTGACCCTGCCCTTCTTGAACCCCACCGTGTTCACGTTGGAGATGTTGTTACCGACAACATCCATCCTGGTCTGGTGGTTCTGCAGTCCGGAAACACCGGCATATAGTGACCTCATCATACGGCTTCGCTCCTAATTCCTGATTTTCGTTACGTCGGCAAGATCGTAGTACCTACCGCCGATGAGCAGCTGCGGATAGTCGTGACCGGAGATCTCCTCGACCATTCCCTCGATTCGTTTCTCACCCATGGCAACCTCGACGGTCTTCCCGATGAGTGATATCGCCTGATTCTGCGTGAGTAAACCCGACAGTGCCGAGAATTCTTTGCTCATGTTCGTCATCTGCTCGAGGGTGGAAAATTGCGCCATCTGGGCGATGAACTCCTTGTCCTCCATCGGCTGAGTCGGATCCTGGTGCGTCAATTGGGTTAAAAGGATCTTCAGGAAATCGTCCTTGTCGAGTTCGTTCGAGGCCAGCCGCTCATTCTTCAATGCCGCGTTGATCGTATCGACCTGTACCTGTGTTCGCGCCTTGTCACCGGCGGCCATAGTAAATGATAGATCCATCAGTTCAACTCCTCTGTATCCTTCTACGCCATGATGTCCACGGCGCTGCGTTCGAATAGGTCGACGGTGGTCCCTTGCTCCTCGAAGAGCTCCGTGAACCGTAGATTCCGGTCATGTGCGCCGTTCCTACGCTCCCCCTGGGCGTTGCCGCCGTTCACCTGCACGTCCAGTCCGCTCGACTCGAATCCGGAATTTCTGAACGCACGCTGGAGGTTCGCCATGTTCTGTTCGAACGCCTCCCGTACACTAGTATTCTCGACAATAATCCGCCCGACGATTACCGTATCCTTCACTTCCAGCCTGATGCGGACGTTTCCGAGCTGTTCGGGCTTCAGGTTCAGCCGAATCTCGCCTGCTCCTCCGTCCTTGAGGATGACACCGGCCTGTTTGACGATCTTGCCGTTCAACTCGTCCCGAAGCTGGGCGAGGAGCGTTCCCTGAAAGGTCCTGTTCCGTGCTGCCGTTGTTCCGCCCGCCGCATGGCTCCTGGCGGATTCGGGCGTCCTTCCGGTAATCCGGACGCCCTCCTCCTCCTCCGTTCCGGCATCGATTCTCGCCTGCCGAGTCCGCAGATCGGAAAGACTCAGCTTTGCCGCATCTTTCCCTGCGTCTTCCGCTTCCGCGGCATGTTCCCGTGCATTACCGGCGTCACGATCGAGTCCGCTCCGCCGATTCGGAGTTTCCCGCAGATCCACGTCGATGGTTTCCTGTGCTCTCTTTCCATCGCCTTCGAGTGATTCGGTTCTTTTCGCCGTCATCTGCAACTCACGGTTCGTGAACCCTGCGCGAGACTCTTCGGCCTGCACGGCGTCGCGGTTACTCTCACTACCCGATCGTTCACCGCCCTTCACGAATCGGCCGGGCTTCCTTCCCGGGGCATTGGCTGCATCCGGACTCATACGGTCGACTGTCGACCCGTCGGCCGCCGTCTGTGCAACGGTATCCTGCCGTGCTGCCGTCTCTCCTGAGGCGGCGGCGATTGCGTCCGCAGCCTCATTCCGGTCCGCCGAACCGGTCCGGAGGCGTTTCGCGACCCGGTCGTCCGTTTCGGAATTTTCTCCAGATTTCCCGGCTTTTTTCGAGACCTTCGTCGAATCACCAGAAAGGGCTTCATCGATCGTGTCAGGTCGTTCTTCCTTCTCGGACTTCCGCGAGACACGGACGCCGGAACGGGACTTGGCCTTTCCCGCGGCACGTTCGGCCTTTTCGGCTTCCTCGGCTTCCCCCATCTCTCCCGACTTCCGATCATCGTTGTCACCACTTTGTATCGATCCGGAATTTGCTCCGGCTTCTGCTGTTCCGGACCCTTTCGTCCCATCATCCGCACCACCGGATTTCGTATCTTCCTCGGCGGATCCATCGGCGGAATTCGACGCCGACTCGATCGATTCGGTTGCCTCCACCGATCCTGCGAATTCGATCTTGCCACCCGCTTCATCTCCGATTCGAGATTCTCCCGGACCGGAATGCTCTCCGGCGGCATATTCTCGCACCCCGGAGGTGCCCCGAGCGTCGTACATCTCCGTCCCGGTCAACGCCGCTTCGAACATTCTCCTGAACGACTTGTCCGTCCCGGTGAGCTCAAAATTGAATCGATTCTCCGGCGTTGCCGCGAGCATACCGAGATTGGCAAGGGTCGCGGTATCTGTTATTGCCGTGTTCGGAATCAAGCGATTCCTCCTTTTCCCGGCGATCCGGTCCGAACGACCTTCACCGTATCAACCCACATATGCGACAGCGGAACTCTTCCTCAGCCTCCCGGCTTGAGAAGCATCTTCCGCTTCAACTGTGCCGCCCGTTCGGGAGGCATCAGTGTCATCCAGTAGGCTACGATGGAGGTCTCTCCACTCTCGTCGGCCCGTTTCTGGGAAGTCCGTAAGAGATCGATGGCATCTTGGTCATCCATCTTCAATATCCGTTCGACCGCCGCCTCAGGAGGCATCCCCTCGAGATATGCGGCAATTTGCCGAAGGTTCGTATCTCTATTTTCGTACCGGTTTACAAGATCGTTAAATGTTTTTTCCCTTTCTTCCAGGGCTTTCTTCTCTTCTTCGAGGGCATCGAGCATCTGGACGATCTCCTGTTCCTGTTCATCCAGGGCCGTCTCCCGTGCGTCGAGCTCCTCTCGTTTCAGTTCGAGCGCCTCCCACTGCTTCTTCGTACGTTCTATGTCGAGAACCACCGGACTCTCCAAATCTTCAACTTTCGTCGGCGGACGGATCCCTACCAGCCTCAAGGCCGGGGCGAACGTCTCCTTCGCATCCAGTAACCCGAGATAGTCGAACCACAGCACGCCTCCCAACCCAAGCGCGGCGATCAAGAGAAACAGTACGAATATTCGAGATCCGGCACCTGCATATGCCATATTCTCATCCTCCCCCCACGGATCGACGCTTATCCTTGAGTACTACCCGTACGGTACACGGCGTTTGTTCCCATTTCATCCAATATTCGTCCTTCGATCCGTGACTGCTCGCGATAATATACCGCTTCACGCTTCTCTTTTAATTTCGACAACGCCTTCCGTCGACTCGCCGTCTCAACATAGGCGGCCCTCGCCTCCTCTTTCTGTTTTTCGGCGGTTTCGAGCTGCCTCGTAAGGGTTTCGACTTCCCTCTGCAGCCTGCGGATGTAGGCGGCCGTATAGCCTTGAAAGGCCAGATCCGGAGCACCACTCCTCCGATCCAGGAACGCGTTTCGGGCCGCGTTTTCCCGCGCCTTGATGTCATTCCGTATCGACAGGCACCTTCCGGTCGCCCTCCCGAGGGCGATCTCACACTCCCGCTCCGCGTGCTCTCGAAGGGAAAGGATCTTGTCGAGACGGAATTGGAACCTTCTCATTCACCCCCCCCGTCATGGGCGAACGCGGGAATATCCAGGCCGGCTATCGCCGACAACTCGACGATGGTCTCGCCGATATCGGCCTTCTCCTCTATCGGCTGAGTCAGAAAAGCGTTTATCCTGTCTATCTTCTCCACCGCCTCGTCTGCCGCCGGATTCCCCCCCGGAGCGTACGCCCCCACTTCGATGAGATCCTCAACCTCGGCATACGCGGCCAACAACGTCCTGAAGGCACCGGCGGCCTCCCGCTCCTCGGGAGTGGTGACCTTCTGAGCCAGGCGGCTCAGGGACCGCAGTACATCAACGGCCGGGTAGTGATACCGTTCGGCCAGGCGTCTACTCAGCAGGATGTGCCCATCCAGGATCCCGCGGACCGTGTCGGCCACCGGTTCGTCCATGTCGTCGCCCTCCACCAGGATCGTGTAGAAGCCGGTTATGGTCCCCTTCTCGGATGTGCCACACCGCTCGAGAAGTTTCGGAAGTACGGAAAAGACCGAAGGGGTAAACCCTCTGGTAGCCGGCGGTTCACCTACCGCCAGTCCGATCTCCCGCTGGGCCCGGGCGAAGCGGGTGACCGAATCGAAGAGCAACATAACGTCCCGGCCCTGGTCCCGGAAATACTCCGCGACGGCGGTAGCAACGAACGCCCCCCGGAGCCGCGACAGGGGCGGGGAGTCCGACGTGGAAACCACCAACACCGATCGGGCCAATCCCTCCTCGCCGAGATCGTTTTCGATGAACTCACGCACCTCACGGCCACGCTCGCCGATGAGGGCGATTACATTCACGTCGGCCGAAGTGTTGCGGGCGATCATCCCCAGCAGAGTCGATTTCCCGATGCCGCTGCCGGAGAAGATGCCGATACGCTGCCCCTTGCCGATCGGAGTGAGAGCATCGATGGATCGTACTCCTGTGACGATCCGCTCGGTGATAGGTTTTCTGAAGATGACATCCGGAGATTCGTTGTTCAGGGTATACCATGTAGCCGATGCCGCGGTTCCCTTCCCGTCGATGGGCCGGCCGCGTCCGTCGAGGATCCTGCCGAGGAGCCGATCGGAAACCGGAACACTCATCGGATGCCCCATTGCGACGACCCGACATCCCGGCTCGATGCCGGCCATGTCACCGTAGGGCATGAGTTGAATGCGTTTGCCCCTGAAACCCACGACTTCGGCCCACACTGCGACCTCCCGCCCTGGGATATGAATCTGACAGAGTTCACCCACCACCGCCGGCGGACCCTGGCTCTCGACCATCAGGCCTTGTACGCGTTCTACAATTCCGGTGAGTTTTATCGGATCGATTCTCTCGAGTGCGGCTTGATATTTATCGAATACTCCCAATGCGTCCCCCCCCAGTTTCGCTTTGGTTTCCCTGCATGCTTCTGTTTTCATCGTGGTTGGTTGCTCCGGTCGGCGTATTCATCCTCGATGAACACATCCGTACCGAACACGAACACACCGTCACCAATCTTTCCTCTATTGTTCTCCCTTCACGGTAATCGGAACAAGATCGGTGATCCGCTCCTCTATCTCCTTTAACTGGGAGGAGATACGGGCGTCGATCTTGCCGAAGTCGGTCTCGATTACGCAGCCCCCGCGATCTACGCTCGTATCTTCCAGCACCGTGATCGAGCGGACCCCTTCGACCATTCTCATGAAATCCTTCACATGATCCGAAGTGAGTTGAACGTCCTCCAAATTAACCTTGATGATGATCTCACCGCGGCTCTTGAGTTTCCGCAACGCCTGAATGACGTTATTAATGACCACGTTCTTCTGATTTTCACTGATCACCTTGACGACCTTCTTGGCGATCTGCAGCACCAGATTGACTACCTCAGTCTCCGATTGTTCGATTATCTCGTTTCGCTTCTCGATGGCTCGGTTGATGATGGAGTGCAGCTGCGCGATCAGGCGCTCGACCTCTGCCTTGCCTTCGCCGAACCCCTGTTCTCGGCCTTCTCGCTCCCCGGTGGCACGGGCCTCCTCCTCTATCTCCGAGACCCGCCTCCTGGCGTCATCCAGTTCTCTCTCGGCCTGCCCCCGGGCCTCCTCTACGATCCGCTTCGCCTCCTCCTCGGCCTCCTGTTTCGCGACCTGCGCCTCGTCGGTCTTGGCCTTGACCTGGTTGAAGGCCGTCTCCTCGGCGTGCTTGATGATCGCCTGAGCCTCCTCCTCGGCTTCGGAGATCATACGGGCCTTCTCCTCCTCCCAGCCGGTCTTGAACGCCTCGGCCTCTCGTCGAAGATCGTCGGCGGTGGGCCCGGAGTACTCCTCGATGGACTGGACCTCCTCAATCTCCGGTTCCTCATTGTACGGCGCATCGATGGAGATACTGCTGGTGAGATTGACAATCTCCTGCGGTCTGAAAACGTTCTTTGCCACTGAAGGCCCCCCTATGGAGCAATCCCGTTCCGTAGATTCACGCGTACAGCGTCATCGCGCCTAAATGACCATCTCGTCTTCGCCGGAACGGGCAACGACGATTTCGCCGGCATCTTCCAGCTTCCTGATGATGGAAACGATCTTCTGTTGAGTCTCCTCCACGTCTTTCAGCCGTACCGGTCCCATATACTCCATCTCCTCCTTGAGAAGGGCTGCGGCCCGTTTGGACATGTTCCTGAAAATCTTGTCCTGGACCTCCGCCTCCACGCCGCGGAGCGCCTTGGCCAATTCGCCCGTGTCCACCTCCCGGAGCACCTTCTGAATCGCCCGGTCGTCCAGCAGGACGATATCCTCGAACACGAACATACGCTTCTTGATGTCTTCGGCGAGTTCCGGATCCTCCTCCTCGAGAGACTCGATGATCGTCTTCTCTGTAGAGCGGTCGACCAGGTTGAGGATCTCGACGATATTCTCGACGCCACCCGCCGCGGTGTAGTCTTCGCTGGAGAGAGTGGAGAGCTTCTTCTCGAGTACCCGCTCCACCTCCCTGAGGGTCTCCGGCGAGGTTCGGTCCATCGTGGCGATGCGCTTGGCCACGTCCGATTGGTTCTCATGGGGCAGGCTCGCCAAGATGACCGAGGCCTTCTGTGGTTCCAGATAGGCTAATATGAGGGCGATGGTCTGCGGGTGTTCCTGTTGGATGAAGTTCAACAGGTGCGCAGGGTCGGTCCGACGGATGAAATCGAACGGTCGAACCTGCAGGGAGCTGGTGAGGCGGTTGATGATGTCCACCGCCTTCTGCGAACCGAGAGATTTCTCCAAGAGTTCCCGCGCGTAGTCGATGCCTCCGGATGAGATGAAATCCTGAGCCATCATCAGCTCCTTGAACTCCATCAAAACCCGGTCGCGGTCCTCCGAGTCCACCGCGTCCAACCGTGCAATCTCGAAGGTGAGTGCCTCGATCTCGTCCTCACGAAGATGCTTGAATATCTCGGAGGATATCTCCGACCCCAGGGTTACCAGGAATATGGCCGCCTTCTGCCTTCCGGTCAGGTCTTTTTTTACGCCGCCCTTCTTGCCGCCCGTGGTCGCCGTCGCCGCTCCCCCGCCTGCTTGCTTGGCCATATCACTACTCCTCTAACAGCCAGGTACGGATGAGCTGAGCCACATCCTCCGGATGCTCCCTGGCCATGTTGATGGCATTCTCCTGCATCTCCAGGCGTGCCCGTTCCTCGACGGACATCTCCACCTCGACGCCCTCCTCCTCGGCACTACGCAGCGCGGCCTCGCGCATGGCCTGATGCTGCCTGGAGAGCTCCTCCTCTCGGAGTCTTCTTCGGCGCTCCAGCTCCCGCGACACGAGACGGAAGATGACGAACGCCACGATTATTACCGCCACCCCTATTATAGAATAAATAATGGCCATTTGCATGCGCTTCCGGTTCCTGAACTCCTCGTCCTCTTCTGTGAACTGAGCCGTCCTATCGAAAGGCAGGTGCTGCACGGTGACCGAATCGCCCCGATCCCGGTTGGCACCAATCGCATGCTCGATCAGATTCTTCGCCTTGGACAGGTCCTCGTCCGAAACAGGGTTGTATCTACGCACGATGCTGCCGTCGGTGTTGAGCTTGACCGCGCCCTTGTCGTCATACTCCCACTTCCAGATGCCGTCGATGGCGACACCGATAGTAATCCGCCGCATCTCCCAGGGGCTCTTCTCCTCCAGGACACTCCGCGTGTTGATCTCCTGGTTCTCGATCTGATGTTCGAGGTCGTACTCCCCTACGAGTCCGTCCAGGTCCTTATAGGCCGGCGGCACCTGCCCCTCCTGACCCGGGGGGCCCTCCGGGTTCCATCCGGAACCCTTGAAATGCTCCGACCGGTTTTCCGTGGACCTCGGGATGGATAGAACGTATTTATACTCGCTATACGGTGTCGTCGGGTCGTCAGGCACCGTCGTGATCGGATAGTGTTCCTCGGTCTCCACGGTTTCCTTGCGGTAATCCATGTCGATGTCGACCTTGAGGATACTCACCCGGTCCGCACTGAACATGCGGGCCAACTCCGAGTAGATCTGCTTCTTGTATCGTTTTTCTAGGGCTTCCTTCTGCTCGATCTGCCGTTTCGAGAGCTCCAGCCGGTCGAATTCGGCCAAGTCGGCGAAATCGTTCAGGACGAGTCCATTATGGTCGGTGATGACGATATTCTCCTCCCTCAAACCCGGAACCGCCAAATTCACCAGCTTCACGATACCCTCGATCTTCTTTCGGTTGGTAATCAGATCGGAACCCGGTGCCGGAGTCAAGGAGATCGAGGCGGTAACCTCGTCCTGGTCCTCCGCGAACAGCTCCTTCTGGGGAATCACGAGACTCACCTGGGCGCTGTCGATATCCTCGAGCGACTCGATGTGCTGCTCAAGGCTCTGGGCGATGGCCTGTCTGAGATTGACCTCCCGCTCGAAATCGGTAAGGGTCCACCGATCCATGTGAAAGATATCCCACGGTGAGGTGTCGGGCGGGATCAGATCCTCCCGCACCAGGATGGTCACCAGCCGCTTCCGCACCTTCCGGTCCGGTACCAGAATATGACCGGCTTCGGTGACCATATGATCGACACCCTCTTCATCCAACCGAAGAGATATCCTGTCGAGGGCTTCCGGATCTGAGATCGGATTAGTGAGTAAGGGAACCATACTCGGAGAGGCCGAGACGGTGGTAAGCAGAACCAACCCGCCGATCACCACCACCACGATGCCGATGAGGATGATCTTCTGCACCGTGGACCATTTGCCCCACAGCGTCTTGATCTTGTCTAAAATTTTTGTAAACCACTCGTTCATGTCCCCCCCCAGTTCCATGAAACGTCCTTCCGGCCGGAAATTCCGACCTGTTTCGTACTATTCTTACTATTTCCGTCTTACTACTTCCGCGAATTCCGACTACAACCACCGCAGACGAGGCATGCGCCGGTTACCGCAGGTTGATTATCTCCCGATACGCCTTGATCGCACCGTCCATTACCGCCTTGGTCATCTGAACGGCCAGATTCGCCTTCGCCATGGCCAGGGTGACGTCGTGAGCATCTACGCTATCCGGGTCGGTGATGTAACTCTCGGTCAAGCCCGTGCTGTTTTGTACCAACTGATTCGTGTCCTCCATGGCCTGCACCAGTGTGGAAGCGAAATCCTTGGTGCCGGTCTTGCCCTCCGGATGGATCCGGCTTTCCAGGTGGTTCGGATGGGTCCGGTCGAGACCGATCAAATCACCGTATACACCCTGTGGCGTGAAAATATTCATTCATTACCTCCCGATATCAAGGGCCTTCATGAACATCGCCTTGGCCCCGTCGACGACGGCGATGTTGGCCTCGTAAGAGCGGGAGGCGGAGATCATGTCCACCATCTCGCTTACCACATTTACGTTGGGCATCTCCACGTATCCCGCACGGGGACCGGTCTTGATGGCATCCGGATGGGTCGGATCGTAGACCAGGCGCGGATCGGCATCCATGTCTTTCTCCACTTCAACCACGCGAACCCCCTTGCCCACACCGTTATCCAGACGCTCCGGCAGGAACGGACTCTTCCAGTAGGGCTGTTCCACCTTCGGCCGGAAGATGACCCGGCTCCTGCGAAACGGCCGCCCATCGGTCGTCCTGGTTGTGTCGGCGTTGGCGATGTTGTTGGAGATCACGTCCATCCGTAAGCGCTGGGCCGTCAACCCCGTCGCCGCCGTATTCAGACTCGAAAAAAGCCCCATCGTCTCTCTCCTATATATACCGGTTACAATTTTGACCGGTCATTTCTATCCCCGCGTATTCCGCGGTACTACCGCAGCACCAGCCCGACTCGGGAGAACTGGTTCTGCAGCGACTGCACCATCAGGTTGTACCGCAGCTGATTTTGAATGAGTGCCACGGACTCCTCCTCGATATCGACGTTGTTGCCGTTATTCTTGGAGGTGGTCAGATAGTCCAGATTCCGGATCGGATATACCTGCCGATACTCCATCGGCCGGTGGAAGGGGATATGCCGCTCGTTGGTCAACGCCGCGGGAATCGAATCGCGCTGTTCCGATGCGAGCGCCCGTTTGAGCTGGGATTCGAAACTCACGGTAGTGCGTTTGAAATTGGGCGTATCCGAGTTCGCGATATTGTTGGCGATGACCGAATTCCTCAGTTGGGCCACATCCAGGGCCCGGTGCGTGATATCCAATGTCTTGCCGAAGCTGTTTTCTAGAAACATCCGCTCCTCCTCAGATTTCACTTCTATTTTCGGTCATTTCCGGTCCTTCCATTAGGATCACAGAATATACCTGCTAAGGTCTTGGTCCTGCACTACATCCTGCAGCCGATCGTCGATATACTTCGGTGTGATCGATACCGCCTGACCGGTGATCTCCGGGGCGGTGAAAGACACCTCCTCCAGGACCATCTCCATGATCGTATGAAGCCTCCTAGCACCGATATTCTCGGTCTTGGAGTTTACCTCCGCCGCGATCTGGGAGATCCGCGTCACGGCTTCGTCGGTGAAGGAGAGCTCGACCCCCTCGGTCTTGAGGAGCTCCACATACTGAGTAATCAGTGCGTTCTGCGGCTGCGTCAGGATCAACCGGAAATCCTCGGCATTCAGGTCATCCAGCTCCACTCTGATCGGGAACCTGCCCTGAAGTTCGGGTATCAAGTCCGACGGCTTGCTCATGTGAAAAGCGCCGGCCGCGATAAACAGGATGTGTGCGGTATCTATCATGCCGTACCGGGTATTCACCTGACTCCCCTCTACGATGGGGAGGATATCCCGCTGTACCCCCTCTCGGGAGACATCGCCGCCGGTACGCCCCTCTTTGGCGGCGACCTTGTCGATCTCGTCGATGAAGATGATCCCCATCTCCTCCACGCGTTTCCTGGCGATTTCTGAGACCCGTTCGGTGTCGACCAGTTTATCCATCTCCTCGTCGAGGAGGATCTCCTTGGCCTGCTTCACGGTAACACGCTTCTTCTTTTTCTTTCCGCCGAACAGTCCCGATAGTCCGCCGAAGTTGACGTCCAGCTCCTCGATGCCGGTACCGGAAAAGATCTCGATGGCCGGAAAGCCACCTCCGCTGGAGACGTTGACCTCCACCATCTTCTCGTCCAGGGCGCCTTCCCGGAGCATCTTCCTGAACTTCTCTCTGGTGGGAGATCCGGTTTGCGCTGCGCCTTCCTTGTCGCTTTCACCGGATTCCGATCGCGGCGATCCGACGCCGCCTGCCGCCGCGGGAGGTCGAGTCGCCGGAACCGAACCACCGGTCCCGGCTCCAGTTCGATTTGCGCCGTTGCCGGTGTCGGCGTCGGCGCTCGCCCCGCCACTCATACCGGTGGAAGGCCCGGTGAATTTGCTAAACAGGTTCACCGGTCCGCTCTTCTCGTCGGGCTTCCCCGTGCCGGGCAGGAGCAGGTCCAGAAGGGCCTCCTCCGCTCGCACCTCTGCGTCCTCTCTCACCTCTTCGGACAACTCGCTCTTGACCATCGAGATGGCGACGCTCATCAAGTCCCTGACCATCGACTCGACGTCTCGTCCTACGTATCCGACTTCCGTATACTTCGTAGCCTCCACCTTGATAAATGGAGCCCCACAGAGTCTCGAAAGGCGGCGGGCTATCTCGGTCTTTCCGACGCCGGTGGGCCCGATCATTATGATGTTCTTGGGAGCGATCTCGTCCTGGAGGTCGTCCGGTAACTTCCGCCGTCTCATACGATTCCGAAGCGCAATTGCCACCGCACGTTTGGCCTTGTTCTGGCCGATGATATACTTGTCCAATTCTTCGACGATTTCTCGCGGTTTCAGGTCATCCAGCTCGTTCGTCATCCGATCTCCTCCGTAAGAATTTCGTCGTTCGTGTAGATACAAATACCGGCCGCAATCTTCAATGATCTCTCGGCAATCTCTCTGGCCGAGAGTTCAGACTCTTCCAGGTACGCCAACGCCGCGGCCAGGGCGTAGTTTCCTCCCGATCCTATGGCGATGACGCCCTCGTCGGGCTCCACCACGTCTCCGGTTCCGGAGATCAGGAGGATCTTTCCGGCATCGGCCACCAGCAGCATCGCCTCGAGCCTGCGAAGCATTCGGTCCGTTCTCCAGTCTTTGGCCAATTCTACGGCCGACCTGGTGATATCGCCGTTGTACTCCTTCACCTTTCCTTCAAACCGCTCGAACAGGGTAAATGCATCCGCCGTGGCCCCGGCGAATCCCACGAGGATCTTACCTTCGAGGATCGTGCGAATCTTCCGGGCGCTGCCCTTTATGATCGTGTCTCCGAGGGTGACCTGTCCATCTCCGGCCATGGCGACCTTGCCGTCCTTGCGTACCGCGATTATCGTGGTTCCTCTGAACCTCTCTTTCATCTCACCTTACTCCTCTCTGGTCGGGATTTCGGAGCACCGGCATCCGGCCCGGCCTTCAGCGCATGCGGATGTGCTCCGGCATACACCCGCTTCAACCTCTCGATACCGACATGCGTGTACACTTGTGTAGTGGACAGGCTCGAATGGCCCAACATCTCTTGTACGGCCCGGATATCTGCACCGTGATCGAGGAGATGGGTGGCAAAACTGTGCCGAAACGTATGTGGACTCACGCGCTTCAAAATGCCCGACTCACGTACGTATTCCTCTAAGATCATAGCAACGCCGCGCTGAGTCAACCTTTGTCCGCGAAGATTCCAGATCAACGCCCTGCTCGAATCGATAGAGTCTTTCACTCGCCGCCGAACGGAGCGAATGGCCAGATATTCACGGAGGGCCTGCTTTGCCTTAGATCCGAGAAATACGAAGCGTTCCTTGCCGCCCTTTCCCCGGACCAGAATAGCCCCGCTGCGTATATCGACATCCTCGATGTTGATACCGACGAGTTCCGATACCCGGCATCCCGTGGAATACAGCATCTCCAGGATCAGCCTGTCCCTGATCCCCTTGAAATCGTCTCCCGGCAACTCCAGGAGCCGCTCTATCTCCGATTCGAAGAGGAATCCCGGAAGACGGGGACCACGCTTCAAGCCGGAGAGCGAACTCAAAGGGTTCGCAGAAATACCACCGAAACGAACTCGATAGTCGAAATATCCACGGGCGGCGGAGAGTATCCGGTTCACAGTAGTGCTCGCCAATCCCTCTCGGGATAGTTCGGCCACGAATCCCCTGATGATACGATGGTCCAAGTCCGGTTCATCCACGCCTTCGACCCGCATCCATCGTTCTAATTTTCCGAGATCGGTCCGGTACGAACGTATGGTCGCATCACTCAAAGCCCGTACACTCCGTAGGTACGTACAATACTCGTCGATACTCACAATACCCATCCTCTTCATCGGTTTCCCGTCTGCCCGTTCGTCAGCGCAGTCCACACCGCACCACCCACCATCAAATTATGCCGCACCGGAATGTCTTCTAATGGGGTACCGGGCCTGCCGGAATCGCGTGCTTCGCCCCGTGATCTCCAGTTCCAACTCCTCGGCCATACGGTTTCCTGTCGATACCGTGTCTGTCCCGGCTACTCTCGAATTCTCCCTCGACTCTTCGCCCGACACTTCCTCCCTGTACCGGGCCACGATGTCGGCAGCATCCCGTACGATCGGAGCGCCCATCCCCTCGAGGCGGACGGAACCTACCCCTACCGGACCGCGCATTCCCTCTTCGTGCACATATACGTCCCTTCCCTGTTCGAGGGCAAATTCGGCGGTGATCAGCGCACCCGACTTGGCCGGTGCCTGAACGACAACGACACCGGAGGAGACTCCGCTTATGATGCGGTTCCTGGCCGGGAAATGGTAGCGTGCCGGTGGCGTATCCGGTGGATACTCGCTGAAGATGCATCCACCGGCCTCGAGCAAGCGCATCGCCGCCCGACGGCTTGAGGCCGGGTAGATTCGATCGATCCCATTCCCCAGTACGGCGATTCCGGGTGCGCCGCCGGCCGAGTTTCCTTCGTGAGCGGCCGTATCTATTCCTCTGGCCAGTCCCGAACACACGGGGACTCCGAGTTCAGCAAGCCCCAGCCCCAACTCGAAGGCGGCCTTTTCGGCGGCTCCGGTCGGCTCACGGGTCCCCACGACCGCCACCGGCAATGGGCCTGCGGTGGGGTACTCCCCGCGATAAAACAGTCCGAACGGCGGGTCGTAGATCTCCCGCAACAGCGCCGGATACCAGGAATCGAGCCATGAGACCCAACCGATCCCACCCCGTTCGATATGGTCGGCGTCGTCCTCGGCTTGACGCATGCAGGCTGCGGGATCCCACTTCGCGATCCGCTCCAACCGTCGGCCGATTACCACCTCTACGTCTCGCAGAGAAAGACCCGCCAACGCATATCCCTCATCGAACATATCGACCAGCAACGTTCTTTCGTGCACCCGGAGCCCGGGAAGACGGGCGACGGCCAAGGCACGCAGCCTATTACTCGCCTTCATACACCTCTCCAAGTACGCCCTCCTTGTTATCCTCGGCCGCCTGCACCATCTCCGGATCCTTGGCCGTCTCCGCAATCTCATCGTAGATCTCGACAGCCCCCTCATACTCCCCTTCCAACACCCGCAACCGTGCCAACAGAAACAGGGCCTGGATGTTGGATGGTTCCTTCATCAGTATCCTCTCCACATACGAAAGCGCCTCCATAGGCCGGTCCATCTCGAAGACGTACAGTATGGAGAGGCCGTAGAGAGCCTCCACATAGTTTCCATCCAGCGAGACGGCATACCGATAGTGTCGCTCCGCCCGTTCGAACAACTCGTTCCGCCTCGAGAGGTTCCCGTGGGCGACACCCAGATTCGCCGAACACAGACCGGCGTAATAGGAGAGCACCTTGTTTCGCGGGTAGATCTCCAACGCCGACTGAAAGTTATCCAGGGCCGGGCCGAACATCATGTCGTCCATATATTCGATCCCAAGCAACCGGTAATACACCCCTACATCGCGTACATCCTGGATCGTCTGTTCGAGGCGATCCTCGATTTCGACGATCTTCTGCGACAACTCCGTCACCCGGTCTTCGGGCACTTCACCGCCGACCCATTCGGCGATCTCGGTACCCAGGAGCCGTTCCAGCCGCTCCCTGCGGGTACCCTCACAGGAACATAGGGTAACCAGGAGTACACCGATGAGCGTCAGGAACACGCCGGCTCTCACGGACCGCCTCGCGCGGCCTTCACATCGGCGATCCTTCCATATAGGGTTATGCCCGTTTCGTTCGTCCCGATTCATCCGGTGGCCCATCTTCTTAAAATTTCCCGCATCACCCTTCAACCACGGGGGTGATACTCGTCGTGATATCCTTGCAGGTCCTCCTTGTCCAAATGTGTGTACACCTGCGTGGTGCCGATATCGGCATGACCGAGTAGTTCCTGAACGGCGCGCAGATCCGCACCCCCCTGCAGGAGATGGGTCGCGAAGGAGTGGCGCAGGGTATGCACCTTGCCTTCGAGCCCCACGGTCCCGGCAGCCTCTTTGAAGCGCTTCCAGATACCCTTTCGGGAGATGCCGTCACCGAGTCTGTTCAGGAACAATTGATTCACCCGCTTCCCAGGCTTCGCAAGGAGGGGACGACCGTCCCGCAGATATTGCTCGAGCCATTCGGCCGCCGCGTCTCCGAGTGGAACCAGCCGTTCCTTGTCACCCTTTCCGATGATTCGGATAACTCCCTCATCCGGGTAGATCGATTCCGATGTCACGGCGGCGAGTTCGGAGATACGCAGGCCGCAAGAATACACCAGCTCGAACATCGCCCGGTCTCGCAACCCGTTAGGAGTGGTGATATCGATGGCAGACAGGAGGTTGTCCACCTCTTCGGGAGTGAACACCCGGGGCAGTGAGAGTCTCATCTTCGGCGTCTCGAGTATCCCTGTCGGATCATCTTCACGGTATTCCTCTTTCACGAGATATCTGAAGAAACCACGCAGGGCACTCAACCCCTTGGCCGCCGTACGCCTGGAGATGCCGTCCATCCCGGTCGCCGCGTGTCCATCGGCTTCGCCGATTCCATCAGAGCCGTCGCGACCGTCACGTCCGTCATCCCGTCTACGGAAGCCGGTCTGCCTGTCCGCCAGGTAATCCACCAGATCCATCGCCGAAGATGTGAGGATGTCGATCTCCCGGCGGTCACACCATTCGAGATACTCGAGGCACTCCCGCATGTAGGTCTCTACGGTCAACGGCGACCTCCGGAGTTCGACACGCAGATAGGTTTCGAATCCGCCCACAGCACGCCTGCCGACATCCGATGTGGATGCGCTTGACGGCGATAGGGCCTGAGATTCTCTATCTGTCCCGGATTTCCCGGTTGTCCCTCGATTCATTTCCCTCTATCCACTCATGAATCCAGCCGGCTTCGCTCCCGGAGAGCGGTCGGTATATCCAGGTCTTCATCGGGAGAGTTGCGTCCGCTGAGGAACACACTCGATTTACGCGGCGAGATGCCGTTCTGCAGGTTGACCCAATCGGGATAACGGATCACCTCACTCTCTTCCCCGCTCTCGGCGATATCCGTCTCGACCGCGCTCTCCACCACGGGCCGGTCTCCTCCGAATCCGGTTGCCACTACGGTGACCTTGACGCAATCCTCGAGATCCGCGACGGTCTTTAGCCCAGAGATGACCAGCACGTCGGAGTCGGCGTTGGCCGTGATGATCTCTACGACCTCGTTGAACTCCATCAGCGACAAGTCTTCGCCACCGGTGACGTTGACGAGGATGCCTTTGGCGCCCTCTATCCGGGCATCCTCCAGGAGGGGATTGTTGATGGCGTTGGTGGCCGCATCTACGGCGCGGTTGTCGCCGTATCCCTCTCCGATCCCCATTAGGGCATCGCCTTTGCCCATCATGATGGTGCGGACATCCGCGAAATCGATATTGATCTCGCCATCCTCGGTGATGAGTTCGGAGATCCCCTGCACACCCTGTCGCAGCACGTCGTCGGCTACCAGGAACGCCTCCTTGATAGGAGTCCTGCGATCTACGATCTTCAAGAGATATTGGTTCGGAATTACGATGAGGGTATCCACGGCATCGCGAAGTTTCGCGATGCCCTCCTCGGCGAGCTGTTTCTTCTTCCGGCCCTCGAAATCGAAGGGCTTGGTGACGATGGCCACGGTCAGGATACCGAGCTCCTTGGCCGCTTCGGCGACAATGGGAGCCGCCCCCGTCCCCGTGCCGCCGCCCATGCCGGCCGTGATGAAGACCATGTCGGACCCCTCGAGGGCACTGGAGATGGCTTCTCGATCCTCCTGTGCCGCCTGTTCACCGATCTCCGGCATCCCTCCGGCACCAAGGCCATGGGTGAGTTTCGTTCCAATCGCCAGCTTGTACTCCGCCGCACACTTCCCCAGGGCCTGCAGGTCCGTGTTCATGGCGGTAAACTGGACACTGCGCAGCCCTGCTGCGATCATCCGATTCACCGCGTTGCTGCCGCCGCCGCCGACTCCGACAACTTTGATCTGCGTAGGATTACTTTCTTTCTCTTCAACAACCTCGATATGCATCATCCCCTCCCACTTTCTACAGGCCGAACGGTCTCCCGACGGCCGTGGCTTCATGTTTTCATTCTATATGCCATGGAGCTTCGAAGACGCGCGCCGAAGGTCCCTAACCAAAAACCTTCGACCCATCTCCCCGCTCTCATACTCCCCTATCACGTACTCTCCCTATTCCATACTCCTGCTGTCAGAAAAACTCCTTCAACCACTGCTTCACCCGGTCGAACATACGGTTTTCTCCGGACTTCGCCCCGGGCACGAACTTCGTCTCCGGGCTGAGTTCCTTCGCCCCGTACAGCATCAGTCCTACGGCCGTGGCGTACATCGGGTTGCGGAACTCCTTGGCGACGTTACCCGGCACGTGGGGATACCCTATCCGTGCGGGTATCTCGAACACCTCCTTGGCGAGTTCCGCCGTGCCCGGCATCAACGCTCCGCCTCCGGTCAACACGACCCCGCCCCCGAGGTGCTTCAGGTAATCCTTCCGCACCAACGCTTCCTTCACGAGCCGGAAGATCTCGGCGACCCGCGGAGTGATGATCTTACACACCTCTATCCGAGGAATTGCCGCCGCCGGCCACCCGCCGACCCCGGGAATGACTATCTCCTCGGCCTTGTCGACCATCGGAAGATAGCAGCACCCGGACTCCTTCTTAATTCGTTCAGCCGAATCGACGGGAGTCTTGAGCATGTACGACAGGTCCTTGGTGACTTGTTCACTTCCCAGTGCCACAACATCGGTGTGATAGGGGGCTCCGTCCAGGTGAACCAGCGCGTCGGTGGTTCCACCGCCCAGATCCAGCATGAGGACCCCAAGCTCCTTCTCATCTTCGGCCAGGACTGCCTCCGCAGAAGCCAGCGGCTGAAGCACGATGTCTTGTACCCGAAATCCCGCGCGATTGACGCACTTCAACAGGTTTTGCGCCGACGTAACCGAACCGGTGATGATGTGCACCTCCGCCTCCAGGCGAATTCCGATCATGTCCAGCGGGTTCTTGATCCCGCCCTGGTCGTCGACGATGAACTCCTGAGGGATAACGTGCAATACTTCGCGGTCCATGGGAATGACGATGGCCTTCGCAGCCTCGATCACACGCCCCACGTCCTCCCTGGTAATCTCCCGGCCCTTCCCCGCCACCGCCACGACACCTCTCGAGTTAATCCCCTCGATCTGGGCGCCGGCGATGCCGGTGACGACTCTACCCGCCTCCCGGCCGGACATCATCTCGGCGGCTTCGACCGCCTGTGTCACCGCCCGGAGGGTCGCTTCTATGTTGATGACGACCCCACGCCGAAGGCCCTGAGACGGGGCGACACCGACGCCGGTGATCACCGGCGAACCAAATTCGTCGAGTTCTCCGAAGACGGCGCATACCTTGGTCGTACCGATATCCAATCCTACGATAAGGTTATCAGTCGGCACCTATTCCTCCCCAACCCGATACACCGCTTCGCCGGTTCGAAAATCCAATTCGGCGAAGGTCTCCGAGATGCCGTTCTTCATGGCAACATCCAGGACCATCAGATAGTATTTCAACTGCTGTTCCGTTAGTTCCGGCCCGATTCGTATTCGGATAGGATTCCTCGAAGGGTATAACAGGATCTCATAATCGGTTGTATTCTTTTTAACGAATTTAATCTCCGAAATCAAGTTGAACAGCGTCGGGTTCCCCTCCTTGAGGGCCGCGATGTCTTCGAGAAAGGACAGCAGCCTGTCCGGCAGTCTCATTCCGGAGCGAATCTCCGGGAATGATACGCCGGAGATGATCGGGATGTCATAGCCGAAGACCGTTCGTCCATGCTCGAATACGACCCCCTCCTCGTCGATGGCCACGGGGACGAGGTTCCCGTCATGAGAGACGAGACTCATCAGAAGGGGTTTCCTCTTCTTTAAAACGATTCTGACCGTATCGGGAAACATCTTCACCACCGACGCCGATCGGACACAGGCCGCCGATTCCAATCGCCGCTCGATCTCCGCCGCATCGATCTGGAAAAATGTTCCACCGTGCTCCAATCCGGCCACGCGAATCAACTCCTCGTCGGTCAACGGGAACTCCGGATCTGTTCGCACTTCCACGTGTGATATCTGAAGGCGCGGGACCAACACGAAATGGTAGACCAACTCCAAGATAAGCACGAAACAGAGAAACGCCACCAGACCACCGAAGAAGCGGTTCAGAGAACTCGCTCGCCGCTCCTCGCGTACACGCCTGTTCTCTCCCTGGATGACAAAGGTACTCATTCGGCTCTCCCCCCACCGCTGCGACGGGAAACGTTCAGGAGCAACCCGCACATCACCAGCGTGATCAGGATGGAGGTTCCGCCGTGGGAGAAGAAGGGAAGCGGCACCCCGGTCGCGGGCACCAAGCCGCACACCACCGCCAGGTTCAAGAGGGCCTGATAGACGACGGCGGTGGTGATGCCGAACGCCAAAAGGAATCGGAACCGCTGCTCCTGACGGATCGCCACCCCGTACCCCTTCACCGCGAAACACACGAACAGGGCGATGATGAAGACGACTCCCAGAAAACCTGTCTCCTCGCCGATAATCGCGAAGAGAAAGTCGGAATGGGCCTCCGGGAGTCCCCCGAGTTTCCTGATACTGTTGCCGAGTCCGACTCCCCAGAACCCTCCCCGCGACAAGGCGTCCAACGCCGCGTTCACCTGGTACCCGGAACCGACCGGATCGGCGGAAGGATCGAGAAAGGCTACCAACCGTTGCACCCGGTGCTCTTTTACCAGGAGCAGCATGATTCCCATGGGAATGAAGGCGCTCATCAAGGCCCCCAGATACACGAGGCGTGCTCCTGCGACGAAGAAGATAGCCAGAGCCAGACACAACACGAACATTGACGTCGAGAAATCGTTCTGGAGATAGATCAATCCCACAAATGCCCCCACCACCAACAACGGCGGAAGAACGGCATTCACGAAATCTTCTATCCTCTCTCCCTTTTTATCGAAGATGTGGGCGAGATAGAGGATCACCGCGAATTTAACGAACTCCGAAGGCTGGAAAGAGGTACCGAAGACGTTGATCCAACGCCGAGCCCCATAGATCTGCCGACCTACCCCCGGAATGAAGGTTCCGAGCAGCAGGAGAAACGCCGCCACGACGACGAGCGGGATGCCCTTACGCAGTGCCTCCAGCGAGATTCGGGAGGCCAGGACGGCACCTGCCGACCCGATCAGCATGCGAATCGTCTGGGACTGAAGAAAGTATCGGGGATCGCCGAAGTGCCGGCGTCCGTAATCGTAGGACGCCGAAAAGAGCAGGGAGAGCCCCAGGCCGACCAGCAGGATCAGCAAGGCGAAGAGGATGGAATCGCGCTCGTTGTGGCGGACCTTGTCCGCGCTGAATCTCATGCTCATTGTAACTTCAGAGTCGACAACCCGATGATTGCGAACAATCCGCCGAGAATCCAGAACCGAATTACGACCTTACTCTCCTTCCATCCGGAAAGTTCGAAGTGATGATGAATTGGGGCCATCAGGAAGACCCGTTTGCCGGTGGTCTTGAAGCGTATCACCTGCAAGATCACCGATACCACTTCCATCACGAATACGCCGCCGACTATCGCCAGCACGATCTCTTTCTTGATAATGAGGGCGATTACGCCGATCACTCCCCCAAGCGAGAGGCTTCCGGTATCTCCCATGAACACTTCCGCAGGATGTGCGTTATACCAGAGGAAGCCGACGCATGCGCCGACCAAGGCGGTACAAAGGATGGTCAGCTCCCCGGCCTCCGCGATATACGGAATCAGCAAATACTCGGCATAATCCACTCGTCCGGAAAGGTAGGTCATCACCGCGAAGGTGATCCCCACCAGAATCACCAACCCCGAGGCCAATCCGTCCAATCCGTCGGTGAGATTCACCGCATTCGAGGAACCGACCAGCAGCAGGATCCCGAACGGGACGTACAGAAACGATAGATCAACCACCGGGTTCTTCAGAAAAGGGATATAGAGTTCGGTCACATACTCGCCGCCCCGCAGATAGAGAAACAGGACGATGGCGGCCGCCACGAGGATCTGACCGGAAAACTTCAATCCCGCTCGTAATCCTACGGAATCCTTACGATAGAGTTTCAGAACATCGTCGAGGAATCCGATTGCACCGAACCCGACCACGGCCAGGATAGTCAGCCAGGTGTACACACTATGAATGTCCTGCCAGAGGAGGACCGAGACAACCACCGATGCGAGAATCAGGAGACCTCCCATGCTCGGGGTTCCCTTTTTGGCTTGATGGGAATTTGGACCGTCCGGGCGGATGACCTGCCCGGCCTTCATCGCCTGTAGTCGGGCGATCATCGCAGGCCCTAAAAGAAACGAAACGCAGAGCGCCGTGACCGCGGCGTACGCGGCCCGGAAGGTGATATACTGAAACACATTAAGCGCGGCGAAACGGTCCGCCAGCGGGTATAGGAACTCCTTCAGCATGCGGCCGCCTCCTCACACACCGGGAACGACGCGGTGATGGCTCGGACGAATCGGTCCATCTCCATCCCCAGAGACCCCTTCACCAACACCAGATCCCCCGGACGCACAAATCCGAGCAACGCGTCGCGAAGTTCCAGGAAATCGGAGGAGGCGCCGGCGACAGGTGCACGGCCGCCGGATGCCCCTTCGAGGGCATACTCCATCTCCCGGCCATACAGGAAGATCCCATCGAAATCACTCTTCCCGACGACCTCTCCCAGTTTGCGATGGGTTCGCTCAGCCGCCGCGCCTTGTTCCAGCATCGATCCCAACACCGCAATCTTGCGACCGTCCCACGGAATCCCGCGCACGAACGCGATCACCGATTCCATGGATTCCAGATTGGCGTTGTAACAGTCACGCAGTATCGTGATGGGCCCCGGCACGACCTCGCCCCTGCCGAAGAGGGGCCTGACCGATTCGAGGCCGTTCCTGATGTTCTCCGGCCTTACCCCCAGATACGCACCGACACGGATACCGCAGAGCGCATTGCGCAGATTATGTTCTCCGAACAGGGGGAAACGAATCGTCATGCCGCAGTATTCGATCTCCCACCCCCGCAGTCCCCGATCGACAACCTGAGTGAGTCCCGGGATGGACCGGCGTCCGAAGCGAACAAACTCACCGGAATAACCGGCGATCAGCGTCTCCCGCCACGGCTCGGACTCGTGTATAAAGCCGGCCCCATCGAAACGGAAAAACGTGAAAATCTTCCGCTTCTCCTTGGCGATCCCCTCCACAGATCCCATCGGCCCCACATGGGCACTGCCGATGTTTGTGACGACGGCGAATCGGGGCCTGACGATGCCGGCCAACAGATCCATCTCGCCGGGATGGTTAATGCCCATCTCGAAGACGGCATAGCGATGGCGGGGCCGTACCGCGAAGGTCGCCAGAGGAAGACCGATCTCGGAATTCAGGTTCCCCACGCTCATGGCAGTGGGGTATTGCGCTCCCAAGACTGCACCGAGGATCTCCTTGGTGGTGGTCTTGCCGCTGGAACCGGTGATTCCGACGGTCACCGTTCGCTCCAGACGACGCATGTGCAAGCGGGCGAGCCCCTGTAGGGCCTTTAACGGATCTTCGGCCACCAGAAACACTGTTCTCCGGTTCCTTCGGAGGCGATCGAAACGCTCGGAACCGGTGATATACTCCGATTCACGCACGACGCACCCTGCGGCACCCTTCGAAACCGCATCTTCGAGAAACGCGTGTCCGTCGGTATTCGTACCCGGCAATGCCACGAATAGGCTCCCACGGCCGCACCGCCGGGAATCGATGCACACGTCGCCGATCTGCACACGATCTCCTATGAGGCGGGTATCGGGTATCTCACGGAGTTCCCTCTCCGTAAAAAGTGCCGGGCTCATGCGCCGGTCATCCATCACTCTCCCCCTCGGATCGCTCCACCTCGCCGCGGTCGCGGGGCGCGCCGGACCCGACGGATCCGCGATCCACCCGTATGATGACGGCGTGTTCCTGACGCTCCAATCCGAGTGTATCCTCCGCCAGTCGACCGACTCGCGCGGGGGATCGTAGATATTCGATCCCTATTATCCGCTGCTTGTTCTCCTCGAACAGGGACATCTGAGTTTTCTCGAGCTCGGATACTTCCCTCTCGAGGGCTTGGAAGGTGAACGCCCGCCACACGTCGAGAAACACCAGGGCGGGAACCGAGATGACAATCAACAACAGGACAAACCGTTTCATTTATATATATTCCTCGTCTCTCTTCTTCTCTGCGGCTCGAAGCTTCGCACTCCGAGAGGCCGCATTGGAGTCGACCTCGGCCTCCGTCGGACGAAGAGGCTTCTTCGTGAGGATCTCCGCCGCGGGAACTCCCCCACACTTACATATCGGCGTTTCCGGGGGACATGTACAGGCTTGCGCCTTCTCGCGGAAGAAACGTTTCACGATCCGATCCTCCAGCGAGTGAAACGAGATCACCGCCATACGGCCGCCGGGCCGCAACTCCAAGAAAGCATACCGGAGGGCGGGATCGAGCCGTGCCAATTCACCATTGACGGCAATCCTGAGAGCCTGGAAACAACGGGTTCCCGGGTGGATCCTTCCATGCCGGTACGAAGCCGGCACGGCACCGGAGATCACCTCCGCAAGGGCCCCCGTCGACTCGATCGAAGATTCATGCCGCGCCGCCACGATCGCCTTCGCGATCCTCCCGGCGTACCGCTCCTCTCCATACTCACCGAAGATTCGGCGGAGTTCCTCCTCGGGATACTCGTTCACGATATCCCGGGCGGAGGTCTCAAGATCATGGCCGAGACGCATATCCAGTTTCTCGTCCTTCCGGAAGCTGAATCCGCCGGTGCTGCGCTCATAGTGAAAGGTGGAAACCCCGAGATCGAACAGGATGGCGTCGGGTCGTTCATCTCCCAGTGGATATTCCCTGAAGAAGGTGTTGAACCAGACGTTATAGAAGCACACCCGATCGCCGAAACACTCGAGTCGCTTCTTCGCCACCTCCAGGATCCTTCGGTCCGCATCCAGCCCGACCACCCTGATCGCCGGAAAGGCCTGCAGAAACATCTCCGCATGCCCCCCCTCACCGAGTGTGGCATCGACGAGTAAGCCCTCCCGGGCTATCGGCTCGAGAAACTCGAGCACCTCGTCTCGCATTACCGAAGTGTGTACAACATCCATGATCGACCTTCAGCCATCCTGCCCAGATCTCACGACAGCAGATCTCCCAGTTCCTCCGCCGCCTCGAGGAAATCCTCCTCACTCTCGGCCTCATACTTCGCATATTCGGCCTCGTCCCATATCTCGAAATACTGCTCGATGGCCAGTATCACCGTATCCTTACTCAGCCTCGACGCCTCCCTGAGAGTCTGTGGGATATTGATCCTGCCGGAACGGTCTATCTCACACTCCTGCGCGGGAGCGATGATGCGGCGCTGTAGAAGACGAGTCTTCGATTTCAGGAAAGACGATGCGGCCAACAACTTTTCCGATAGCTTGTTCCACTCGTCCGGCGTGAACATCCAGAGGCACTTATCCACCCCCTTCGTCAACACGAGGACATTCCCGGCAACCTCGTTCCGGATCTTCGCCGGGATCAGGAGACGACCCTTCTCGTCCAACGTGTTCCGAAATTCTCCTGTCTTCACACCTTCTCCCACAACGATGCAATAATATGGGAATTACTCCCACTTTTTCCCACTTATCGTACATACTACCCCATCTCAGGGTATTGTCAACGCACAGAAATCTTTTTCTCAAGGAATTCCGAGAACTGCCGATAATAACCACTTTACGTTTGTTTAGTTATCTGCGGAGAAGTTGTCGGAGAGTGCGAAATGAGGTCAGGATTTGAAGATACGGTAGTCCAGATCGGGGAAGATGGTATGTTTCTTTTCTATTCGGGTAAGCCACTCCGTATCGACGGTGTTTCGGCATAGATTCTCGTAGATCTTGTTGAAGTTACTCAGATGCTCACGTACCCGTTTCCGGGCATAGGAGACGAAGGTGCCGGTCTTCATGATGAAGGGCCAATCGCTGGCCTGGGAGAGGAGAACTTCACGGGCGGCCTGGTTCAAGACCCGCTCCTTCAACCCGCTTTCGTCGGGAAACCGCCTTACCAGTTCCTGCATCCGATCTATCGTCTTGTGGATATGCCGATAGATCCAGTCGTTGCTGCCGTCGAGCCACACCTCGGCGTATCCCTTGTTTCCCCAGCTGGAGAAGGAGGGCGCACCGACAACATTCTCAGGATACAGCTTGAGATAATCCGTGGGAGTGACCGTCAACAACTCACCCTCGGATGCATCCACTCTCCGAAGGAGGGCCTCGATCCAGGCGGGACCCTCGAACCACCAGTGTCCGAAGAGTTCCGCGTCATATGGGCAGACGATGATCGGCCGGCGGTCTCCCATCAGTCGCTCCAGCTTCCCCACCTGTTTGAGACGATTGTAGATGAAGTTGTCGGCGTGCTCTTCGACCTTCTTCGCGGCCTCGGCGAGGTCGTACGGCCTCTTCTGATCGGTATTTCCGGTCACCGCGTAGTACTTGAATCCGGTGAAAATCCTGATGCCGCCCTCGTGCACGTATGGACCGATGTAGTCCAGGGGCAGGTCATATCCGATGTCGCGGTAGAAATCACGATACGATGCATCGCCGGGATACCCCTCCTCCGCCGACCATACGGCTTGGGATGAGGGAACGTCCCTACCGAAGGCGTGGACACCGTTGGGACACTGTAGGGGAGCATATACACCATGTGGCGGGGGGTTGTCGGCGAAGATGATGCCGTGGGCCGCGGTGAAGAAGTATTTGAAATTGAAGATCTTCAGATGATCCTCTAAACCAGGATAATACCCGCATTCCGGCAGCCAGAACCCCTGGGGAACCTTACCGAAGTTCCGTGCGTGGGTAATCAACGCGGTCTGTATCTGGACTTCGATACTCTTCGCATACTCCTGATACAACGGCAGAAAGCAGTGGGTGGCCGACGTGGTGATTAATTCGAGAAAGCCGTCCTTCTCGAGGGCCCGAAATCCTTTCAAAATGTTCCGCTTGTACAGCCCGGTGTAGTCTTCGAGATTCTGACGAAACAGGTCGCGGTACATCTCGGCTACCGGGCGAAAGCGGTCGTCATCCGCCGTCCTGACCAGTTCCATCTGTGCAAGTTCCAAGGTGTTCTCGAGATGACGAATGTACCGATCCTGAAGCAGTTCATCGGTGAGCATGGTCGAGAGGGTCGGAGAGATCGAAAGGGTCAGCCTGAACCGGATACCGTCGTCACGAAGACGGTTGAACACCCGCAGGAGCGGTAAATATGTCTCCGAGATCGCCTCGAAGAGCCAATTTTCCTCCAGAAAGGTCTCGTGCTCGGGATGGCGGACGAACGGCAGGTGCGCGTGCAAGACGAGACACAGAAATCCCATCGCGTCATTCGGCACTCCGGTTATCCTTGCAGCCGCAAGTATTGGGTATCCAGCAGAGAGATAATACGGTGAGGGATTCGCGTGTTGTCGACAGATTCACCATTCGTATATATCTCCTGAAGAAACACGAATTCGGACGGACTACCCTTCAACCGGTCCTCCGGCCCCTTGTCTGCAGTCTCGCCGTACGGACTACGTATGATATTGGATCGCGCGAATAGGGCATCCTTCGAGCCGACGGTATGCCGTAACTCGACACAATAGTTCCGACCCGGGATCGGTAGGTTGATATACCAGCTCGAATCATCGAACTGTATTGGGATATCGAAATAGGAGATCGCCGTCTCCTTCTTCAATTCGATCCCGTCAACCTCGTATACCCGCAGATACAATCCACATTCATTCGGATCGTCCAGGAGATTCTCCATGTCCGCCTGGCGAATATCCCAGTAGACATAGGCCCAGAAGGGATCTCTCAGCAAGAGCACGACTCTGGTTTCGGAATACTTCTCCGGAAGGGGAAATTCTTCGTTTTCGAAGTCATCGTAATCTTCGTCTCGGGCGATATCATACTTCTTCTCTTTTATACGCATAGCCGGATTGTTATCCAGTTCCCTCTCGAGTCGGTCCTCCTCATATGCCTCGAGAATACCCGAGATAAGCTCTGTCTTCTGATAATGGTCGAGGAGGTCGATACCTACATTCCGTGCAAGTTCTCGAAGTTGCGGCATCGTAAGCGCTTGCAGACGTTCAGCTGTCATCAGGGCCTCCCTGCTTTCGTGTTCGATCGTAGGAGATATATCCAAGATCTGTCAAGTAGCCAATAGAGCCTATTAAAACCTCCGAACAAAGACACTAGTTACAAACTATACGATAAAAATCCTATACATACCACCACCGCTCCTCGATGACCATTATCTCAAATTTCCTTCTTTATGGAATTGTTACCATTTCGTACCATTAATCTACATTTTGCGCAAGATAGATCATCACGTCACCGAAATTCCACCGTTTTGCGGCCTTGTCCATCAGCTTCTTGAACCATGGAGGGGCAAGCCCTGCAGCGATGCCACCCCAGGTGCCCGATGCGCTGATCTCGAAACCATGGTCTTCGAGCAGTCGTTTGAGTGTATTCAAGTTGAAGAGAAAGAGATGGTCCGCTATTGCGCTCCGCCACCTTCCACGCAGAAGCCGAGATTGGAATCCGGCCACGTTCGGCGTCACACATACGAAATATCCACCGGGTCGCAGGAGGCGATTTACGGTGGCGATATATCCGGCAGGATCGGTCAGATGCTCGATAAGGTGTGAGGAGTGGATGAAATCGAAACTATTATCGGAAAAGGGCGCCGTTCCCAGCGTACCGATATGGATGTCGACGCCACGCCGTGCGATACCGTATCGAGCAGCGGGAGCACACACCTCGACTCCGCGGGTATCCCATCCGCGGTCACGAATCCACTCTATCAACTTCCCTGTCGCGCAGCCTACATCGAGAAATTGTCTTGGCTGCGAAATCGTCCTCTCGAGAGCCGGGAAGTCGATGTCCTCCAGTCCGAGTCGCATGAGAGTGAAAAAATTCTCCTCATTCTCCTCCTCGTACCGAAAATACTCATCATCGTATCTGTGTAGCAGGTCCTCCTCGACCGGCTGCGGATTCTGATATACGAGGCCGCAACTCCTACAGCGAACATAACGATGGGTACCGCAATCCCAGAACGGCTTCTCGGAGCCGGGTCCGCAGATAGGACAGGCGATTGCAGTTGTCCGTTCGTTTCCCGGATCCCGTGAAAAGGTCTTTACCTCAGCCATTGCTATCCTCCGACATCCAGCAGATACATTCGGCTGGATTCGTTACCCGCGATATCCGCCGCATAGATCTCCAGTCGATACGTCCCGGGTCCGATCTTGATCTCACCCAATCGTATCGTCCAGTCATTCACATAATACTCCTCGAACTCTCTATCGGAACCCCTATCGAGTACGATGTTCCCGTCTTCGAAGGAAAGCGCCCGATATTTCACACGGTATTTTTCCTCGCCGTTGAGGTAGATACTCACCTCGAAGGGTGCCGTCGGACAGAAGTAGTCTACGTATTCACTGATATCGTACAGTTCGGCAGACACCGCGAATCGTCCGGGTGTGATTGAGGTTCGAGAAGCGAGCGGGATCTCCTTCCGGACCGACGTCGTCGAATCGAGAGGATGCAGGAACGTATTACGGATCGTTGGGGGACCGGAGTCATCCAACGGCGGCAGCAGCAGCAACGGATTGACCCATTGCCCCACTTCGGCGTCTATGACCGTCAGATGCAGATGCTTGCCCAGCGACTTGCCGGTGTCTCCAATGACGCCGATGATCTGCTCACCGGAGATCACCGTATCCTCGGTGGGGAGGGTGCCGGTCTTCAGGTGGGCATAGAGCGAACGGACCGAACGCGCATGTTGTAGCACGAGAAAATTTCCCAACCCCGATGGGATAGTTCCGATACGATCATCCTCCCGAAAGGCAAACACGAGTTCACCGGGTCCGATCGGGCGGATAGGCTGCTCTCCGCCGCCGATATCGATCCCGTTATGAAAGTGGTCCCACCTGTTCTCGCCGAAGGTCGCAGTCACGATCCGCCTTTCTACGGGCCATTCGAAACCAAACAGAGAAACGGTCGAGATGAAAACAAGATACAAGACGGAAGCGGGGACGAGCCATGCCGTCCCACGCCGAACCGCCGAACGCCGAACCGTGTTCATCAGGCCCCGGAGTGATTGATGAGACCGCTGCATACACCTCGTGATCTCCATGCTCATATCGGCTCTGCACTCATATCGTCACTTCCCATACTCTTCGGATATATGTGCCGTTCTACTACGGTGAGCCTGCTCTGTTCCACTGCAGTCACCGGACGGCTAATTCGAATAGTCCCAGATCCGAATCGACCCCCAGCAGAATCCCGGCTTTGCACTCGGATAGGGAGACAACATCACCGGCGAACCGTTCCTCGTACACTCTCCGGCCGCCGGATTCGAATACCCGTAACACCGAGTTTCCATCGGCCGAGGTTATGACATAGGAGAGCGCTCCCCGTCCCCGGGCAATAAAATTGTCGATACGCCCCTGGAGCTCGAAGGTGTTGACAATTGTATGGGTTTCCACGTCCAGACACGCGATCGAATAGGCGGTCTCGACGAACACTACCGTCCCATCCTCGGAAAACGCTACGGTTACGGGTCTACGTTTCGCTCCATCGAGAGGCAGGTCCAACACCTCACTGTAAGTATCGGCCTCTTCATCGAGCCTGTAAAGCAGAAGGCGCTGGGGATCGATCCCGCATACGACGGCGAAATACCGTGCATCAGGAGAGAGAGCACAACCGTATACCACCGGAATCCGGCTTCCATCGGGAATCGTTTCAAACACGGTACCGCCGAGTCTGTCGAGAACCTCGATTCGTCCGTCGAGCATGCCGATCACCATCATCGCCTCATTCCCGTCGACGGCTGTGACGAGGGAGGGAAAGGTCCTGTCCCACACGCCCGCACCGCCGAGATCCAACTCCGAGAGGGAGAGACGATCGCTGGAGATGAGAAAGAGCCTACCGGAGAGGTAAAAGGGATATCGGTACGTCGGAATTCCCATTCGAATCCGACCCGCTGCATCCTGCACCGCTAAATTCGAAACCACATTGGGATAGTTGATGAATATATCCTCGCCGAAGGCGACACCATACGCCGCCCTCCCGACATACTCAAACCGTCCGTCATCGCCGATAAAACCGAAAATATCGCCGAGTCTGAACGCATACAGCTCAGATGGTTGCCCCTCCTCGGTGATGAAATCCGGCGAAATATCCGGCGCGCCCGCGGTTACGGCGCCATTGCTCTCAAGCGAAATGTCGTTCACCCAGACGAGAGAAGCGGAAATTTCTTCGCCGAGACGATCCGGGAATAGGAGGAGATAGAGGACAAGGACCGGGACGAGTATGAGAACAATGATGCGTACCTTCATGGGACCTATCCTTTGATACCGAAGGTATCCTATACTGAGATTCGAAACGGTGTCAACGCGAAGGAGTTGCAGATGTCACTTTTGGATATCGCCATGGAAGCTGCAAGCAGATCGTACTCGCCGTACTCGCATTTTCGCGTCGGAGCTGCGCTGCAATGCTCCGATGGTACGGTCGTCACCGGCACGAATGTCGAGAACCGCTCATACGGACTCACCGTCTGCGCCGAGAGGATCGCCGTGTTCACGGCCCTCTCATCGGGGCGAACGACATTCACGGCTCTCGCCGTGGCGTGTCCCGATTCGGCGGATTCCATCCCACCGTGCGGCGCCTGCCGGCAGGTCATCAGCGAGTTCGTGGGCCCCGCCTTTCCTATATACTACAAGGGGGCCGGTGATGAGGAGCAGATAACGACCATGGGAGAATTGCTGCCGTACGATAGTCTACACGATCTGAAAGAAAACGCGCCGGAAACCCGCTCGCCTGGAAACCCCGACCGATGAACAGAGTTTGTCGATGCAGGAATCATAATTATGACCAGAGTAATAACTGTTATCGATGCATTGATAGATCTGTGGACTGAGAGTGGTTGTATGTGCCGGCTCAGGAACTCCTCCCCGCTGCTCCGGCGGGTCGTTTCTTCCCTTGATCTAGCTTCTTCGAATCCGACTCCATCTTTGCCTTCCACACATCGGCCTTCTTCTTCACCACATCCGCCTCGTTATTCTCTCCGAGCAGCATGTGGAGCCGCCTGAGCGAAGAGAGATATCCGATGGCGAGTTTGAAATCGTCGATTCGCAAGGTGGAGAGTTCGTATTTCTGCCGATACCTGTCCGCGGCCTGCTGCAGAAGCCGTTTCGTCAACGCCAGATGGGCCATCCGGGTCTCGTACCCCGGCACTCTCGGATCCATGCCGGCGACAATGGTCTTCATATTGAGGAGATTCTTGGTAATTGTCGTGTATCGACCTTCGATCTCGACGAAGGACCACTTCCATTTCGTGTTCTCGCCGAATCCTTCCTGAACCGATTGTATCGCGAATCCGAGTTTGCGGATGAACTGCCATCGCTGTTCGTCGGTTACGTCTTCGATGGCGTCCAGTTTCTCTTCATACTCGGAGAACGGCACATCGATGAGGTTGGTAACCACCTCTTCGAGATAGATGATGCTCTTGTAACATCCCTTCCTGGCATCGTTCAAGTAGGCCTCGTTCCTTACACCGAGGAGGGACACCGAGAGTTCATTCATGATGAGAAAATAGGACACCTGATTGAGTGTCTCATCGGCAAGCATGATCTTCTTGTACGAGGCGCCGTTCTCGTCGGTCTGTAGTGCTTCGAGGATGCTCTTCTCGCGACGCGACACCTGTTCTATTGTGGTTTTATACTCCTTGATCTTTTCGAAATAACGCTTCTTTGCTTCACCGCTGATCTTTCCCACCGGTTACTCCTTTCACCGGGATCCGTACGTCCGCCGTGGATTGAATTTCGCCAGTAATTCCTTGGCATGGGATACCGAGGCTTCACCCTTGGTATCTCCCGACAGCATCCTCGCGATTTCCTCGGTCCGTTCGACCCCTTCTACTCTGGTGACACGGGTCACGGTTCTCTCTCCGGCAACCTCTTTCTCCACCTTAATATGATTATCGGCCCTTACTGCGATAGATGCAAGGTGTGTAATACATAATACCTGTTTCTGGCGTGAAAGTTCCTGCAGGTGTTCGCCAACGGCTACCGCAATCTCACCTCCGATCCCCGCGTCTACCTCATCGAAGATCATCGCCTGGATGGTATCGGCATCCGCCAGCACCGTCTTGATCGCAAGCATTATCCGGGACAGTTCTCCGCCCGAGGCGATGGCCCTGAGGGCCTTGAGTTCCTCGCCGGGATTCGGCGAAATCAAGAACTCGATCCGATCGAAACCATTGGAACCACAGACCGCCTTCCCCCGCTCGGTAGTCCTCTGTGTGACGACGATATCGAATCTCGCTTTCGACATGCCGAGAGACAGGAGCGTGTCGCCGATCGCCGCACTCAGCCGTTTCGCCACGGCCTTCCTCTCGGCTGTCAGCGACTTCGCCCGGTCGAGGATTTCTCTCTCCATCTTTTTTATCTCGTCTCTCGTCTGCTCACCGCCGGACTCCCTATCCCGCAGCGATTCGAGCTTCGCGGCCGCGTCATCTCGATAGGCCAGCACGTCTTCGACGGTGGCTCCATATTTCTTCTCGAGTCGGTGGATCATCGCCAGCCGTTCCTCACACTCCTCGAGCCGACTAGGTGAATAGTCGATAGAGGTGCGGTAGCTGCGGATCGTGTCGGCGATATCTTCCACCTCGTAGAAGGCTGTCGAAAGACGTTCCGATAGCGGCGCGAGGTCTTCGTCGATCTTGGCGATCGACTCGAGAGCGCCCATGGCCCTCCGGAGTCCCGCCAGGGCCCCGTTTTGTCCCTCTACGGTCGAAGAGTAGACTTCGTCGACCAGACTGAACAACCGTTCAGCCTGCTGTATTAACGCCTTCTCCTTCTGCAGCGACTCTTCTTCAGACTCACGGAGACCTGCCTCGTCGATCTCCTTCACCGCGAATTCGAGATAATCCGCCTCCTGCACCAATTTCCTGCGTTGCGAGAGAAACTCCTCATACTCGGACTTCTTGGTACTCAGGAGTTCGAAATCCGACCGGAATCGTGCTACTGTTTCAGTGAGTTTCCCGTATTCGTCCACTAACCTACGTTGCCTATCGGTGCTGAGCAGTGATTGATGTTCATGTTGACCGTGTAGATCGAAAACAACAGACATTAATTCGGCCATATCCGAACGCGTGGTGGGATTCCCCTGAAGATAGAGAGACCCGCCCCCGCTTTTCCGCAGGATTCGTCTGACGATGATCTTCCCATCGTCGGTTTCATACCCGTGAGACTGCACCCACTCCAACGCATCGCGATTCATGGTGATATCTACAACGGCAGACACCACCGCCTGCTCCATTCCGGTGCGGATTACATCGGAATCACCCTTCTGCCCCAGTACCAGACCGAGCGCTCCGATGATGATCGATTTCCCCGCCCCGGTTTCACCGCTGAGGATGTTCAGGCCCGGATCGAACCGCACCGACACCGTATCGATGAGCGCATAATTTTCGATGGTGAGTTCCTCAAGCATCGGCTCCTCCCGACCAGTTCAGCTTCTCGCGAAGTACCTCGAAAAAATTTCTTAAATTCGATCGGACGATGAAGGCCTTTTGGGGTGCTCTCTCAACAACCACACAGTCCGACGGCTCGAGAAGTAGTGTTTCCTGTCCGTCGACGGTAAGCATTACACCGGTTCGTTGCTGTTCACGAACATAGATCTCAACCGGATCGGAGGCGTTCAACACCAGCGGCCTGTTCGAAAGGGTGAAGGGACAGATTGGATTTATAATCAAGGCTTCCATCTCCGGATCCAGGATCGGACCACCTGCGGCGGCGCTGTACGCGGTGGAACCCGTTGGGGTTGCGATAATCATCCCGTCCGCCTTATAGCGACCCAATATCGTCTCACCCACCGAAACATCCAGGTTCAGCACTTTCGAAATTCCCTCCGCACAGACGACCGCCTCATTCATCCCGCAGAACCGAGCTACCGGCCGGTCGTTCCGCATCACACTGACACTTGCCATCAACCGTTCGCTTATGCCCAGCTCTCCGGCACGATACTGCTCGAACGCGAACTGCCACTCATCTCTGCCGACTTCGGTGATGAATCCGAAGTTACCCAGGTTCACCGCCAGAATCGGTATCCCATGAGAGCTGAGTGACCGGGCGCTGTACAGCACGGTTCCGTCACCACCTAAGGAAACCGCAAGATCGACTCCCGATGCGTCGGGAGTCCCGGGTTTCCCTCGAAAGCCGAACACCCGTGTTTCAATGCCGGATTCGGAGAAATGCCGGCTCATCTCGTCGACCAGGATCTGGGCGTGGGGCTTTCCGAAATTCGCTACAATGAGCACTCTCTGTATGTTACGCGTCATTCGTTCGCCCCGCTTCGCCGCGGCTGCAAATTTTCCTACGGCAGTGTAGATAGTACTGTAACGATTCTCTCCACGTTACGTGAACCCAATGTAGGATATAGCGGAAACAAGAGACAACGCAAGAGGAGGTTTCTCGCGTTCGGACAAGGAAACCCTTCGGGCTGAAATTGCGCGATAACACTCTCGGCGAAGGCGGGAACCGTCTCGATCCCATTCTTCCTGGCGTATCGTTGGACATCCTTCAATCCACTGCGAAGCTGAACCGGAAAGGTGTAATAGGCACCTTCGGCTTCACCGGGTTGCACGAGCGGTTTGTGCCGACCCTTCAACAAGGCCCGATCAAAGTGTCGAGCAATCTCCCGCCGTTTATCCAGCAATTTTTCGAGTTGTTTCATCTGGGCGGTGCCAAAGGCCGAATTCATGTCCGCAAGGAGTGATGAACGCGGATATTCGCCGGCGACCTTTCTGAGTTCACCCAGATCCCGGTTGCTCTTGGCGAGGATCACGCTCCCGCCGGCGGCGGTGATGATACCGTCATCTTCGAGCGTCAGCAGCGTGTATTTCCCTATGCTACCGCACTTCAACTCACCGGTATGTCCGCCGAGGGTCGTCGAAATATCCTCAACCACGGGAATGCCCAATTCACAGATGCTTTCGACCTCGGGCACCATGCCTGCCGGATAATGGAGCAGCACGGCTTTCGGTGATTCCGCCATCGCCTTCTCCACCGCGGAATACGGCACGCAGGCCGAGTCCTCATCAACATCCACCAAGATCGGTACGAGGGACAGTCTCCGGAGGGCCGTCAGATAATAGCCCGGCGAGAGCGGTGAGAGGATGACGCTATCTCCCGCTTCGAGTGAAAGAGAGCCGAGACAAACCTCCAGGGCACGAAGGGGTTCACGGAACCCGGTCCCGCCGGCCCGATGGAGATACGAGGAGAGTACCGATACAAATTCGGAAAGCCCTTTCCCAGGACCGATCTCATCGGCCACCATACATGTTAAGACTGCATCCATATCCTTCCGTCTGATGGAAGGCTTGAATACCGGGATTGCCATTTTATTACCCTAGTATTTTATTACCCTATTAATGGAGTTTAACCGCTAATCTCACCGAGTTGTTGTAGTTCTTTCGGGTCGAAGAGCCTCAAGATATCAAGCACAATCAGATACCCGTCCTCTCTATTGTATACTCCCTGGATATACTCTGCGCCGATCCCGGAAAGCATCTGAGGCGGGGGTTGAATCTTCGAAGTTTCTACGGTCACGACACGAGAAACCTTATCGATGATCACACCGAGTTTCATCCCGTTTATATCGATTATGATAAACCCGCTCAGGAGCTGGTCCTCCTCACTCAATTCGGCTTTTCGGAGGTGAAAACGCTTGTGAAGATTAATAATTGGGATTATCTCACCACGTAAATTAAAAATACCTTCGACATATGTCGGAGCATTCGGGATCGGACGGACTTCTTGGGCTCGAACAATGCCGTCTACCATCATGATGTCGATGCCGTAGTGTTCCTCACCCAACTGGAATGTCACCAGCTGCATCTGTATATCGTTATCAGCCATCTTGCCTCCAGAGGTCGTTTTAACCATAGTGAAGTTATTTGGAATTTGCAAGAGGGACAACTACGAAAACGAATTGACCAGCTAATCCCGGACCCACGGCAGAGATACCGCTCAATAGACCACCAAGATCGGAATCGAACTGTTCCTGATCAGATTGGACGTGGTAGACCCGAGTAGATAGTCTTTGAGCGTGTTTCTGCCATGTGATCCGATAAGAATCATGTCGAATTCTTCCTCAGAAACCATCTCGGTCACGATCTGAGTGGGGTGCCCCTCGCGCCTTGCTATCTTGAGGGGCAATCCATGCTGTTTGATATAGTCCTCCTCTTCACGCACACCATGGGCTCGCTCCTCCCCCTCACCGACACACAACATTACGAAATTCGTAGACAGCCCTTTCAGGGTGTTCGCATAGAATAGGAGAGCCGCTTCGGATGTGCGACTCCCATCATACGGGAATAGGATCTTCTCGATCCTTTTCCGTTTCACGGGTACAACTAGTATCGGCCGAGGTGAGGTACGCACCAAATCCTCAGTCGTAGACCCGATTACAGATCGTTTGAAATGGGCGTTTTCACCTTGCTGACCGACCACGAGAAGATCTCCGGAGCGGGACTCCTCACACAATTCGGCGGCAGGAAATCCCTCTACGATTTCAGTAGAAACCTCGACACCGGCCTCCTCGCCCTTCTTCAGGCACTGCTTCAGGCAATTTTCCGCGAAAGACCCCAGATCCTTTTGGATCTTCTCATAGAATTCCTGTAGATTCTTATCCGGTGGTATGTATATGCGTTCATAGGAGAGTTCGTACGAACCCCCGGCATATATATAGGGAACCTGTGTCTTTCTGACATCGATGACGAATACCGCTTTGATAGTCGAATGTATTTTTTTGGCGATATCAAGAGCTTGATCAAATGCCTCAAAAGAAAGCTTCGAACCGTCAATACCAACAACAATTTGTCGGAGCATACTCGTGCCTCCTATCCCTCAATCGACATCGATCTTCCACTACCACAAATCTACTATCGAAATCCGGAATGCACAAGTTCTTTTTACAAGTTGATTATTTTGTCCCAATTTGATTGGCGATATGCTTAGGCAGGAATGGGTTCGTTTTTTTCTCTTGGTTCTTGGTATGGAGGGCATCTCTTTCATCGTTTCACAACAGAAGATCGAATGAATCACACCACGATTAATGAGTCCACTGAAAAAAGGGTAGAAATCGCACTTTGAATATTCTTAAGTACATGTTATACAAAAAATTAGATATTTGGAATTCAGCCTTTAGTGACTTTTTTCAGTGGACTCAGTGAATATAACATTAATAAAAAAAGAAGCCTGGCGATGACCTACTCTCCCGCT
>CAZAKE010000007.1:60154-61897 GCA_964485495.1 uncultured Spirochaetales bacterium | reverse complement strand
AAGTTGAGTCAGGTACCAGAAACTATCGTGGGTCCTCTGCCACAGCTTGCATACGGTCATCACCGCCTCCTTATCCATTTACTCGCCGTAATATACGAAAGGAGCCCAGAAGAACGGATCCGAATAGTCGCCATCAGCAATGAATTCCCGCTGCACCTCGGTCATCGCCTCCCGAATCATGATCCCATCCAACTGTGCGAATTCGGGACTCTTTTTTATCAGGCGAGAGTAGAGCGACACCATGAAATCTCTGGTGGCCTCATCCGCCACCTGCCACAGCGAGACTCCCACGCCGCCGGCCCCGGCTACCAGGAACGCCTGTGCAAGGCCGACCACGCCCTCGCCGCGGTAGATCTTGCCGAGGCCGGTATCACAGGCCGATAAATTCACGAAGTCGGTGTCGATCCTGAGCGCCGCAGCCTCCGGCAAGGTGAGATATCCATCCTGGCCGTCCTGCTCCTGAGTGAACTGCGAAAGTACCAGGGAGGACAGCTCCGGCACCTGGGGCACCGTCATGCCGTGTACCGCAAAGTGCAGTATCCGGTATGCCGAGAGATCTCCCGATTCGGACATGCGTTTCAGACCGGCTTCGGAGACGCGAGCACCGGTGAGAACTTCTGAGCCCGATACGAGATCTCCTATCGCCTGTACCTCGGAATAGGTCCCCGGCAGGTTCGACCAGACGCCGAATCCCAAGATCGAAATCGGCCCCCGCTGACTCGCACCCGATTTAAAGTTGGTGAATGTCTCCTCCCGAATCTCATGCACAGTGTTTCGAGCGTCCCGGTATTCATCCTGCCGATTGGTGTCCGATGGCATGTCGTAAGAATACTCGTCGTATATCGCCCCGCCGAAGGCCAAAAGAGGTTTCCTGAGACCCGCGGCAGGATCGGGCACCTCACCGGTCTGCGCCTCCTTGCGATCACGTAACCTATCCGCAACAGACAATGAGGGCACGTAGGAGAACATATAACGCTCCGCCGCGTACTCACCTGTGTCGAGGGTGAGAGCACCGAAGGGCAACATCGAGAGCACTCCGTCGGGCACGATGAGGAGGGAGTCCTTACCCGCTAACTCCACCTCCAACTGACCGAAGAAAAACTCCCATAGTGACGCACTCAAGGACTCCAGGGCATTACTCTCCTGCCGGGACCGTTTCGGACATGCCAGGAGCATCCTGAAGTACCGCACGATCTCATCGAACCCGATCGCCGAATCATCCTGCTGCTCCCGTCCGGAGACACGAATCCCCCGTGACCGGCTCATCGGCGCATCCGAAGTGGCCACACGGTCCTGTAACAGCTCGAGGGCAGCCTCGGAACTCACCCCTTCCCGTTTCAACCCCTCTCGAATAAGAGTACCGAACCGTCGTTCCACATCCCGGACGAATACCTCCGTATCGAGCACCACATGGAAGAGATACTCACCATCGGCCACGAGCATGTCGGCGGCCTCCCGATCGATGTTGTTGAAGGTAATGACCGCCGTTGCCTCGGGAAGGTCCGACGAATACTCCCTGATTCCCCGAAACGAAAAAGCCTGCTCTTCTATCGATGATTCCTCAGATGAGAGGTCTGCTCCAAGCTGGTCCAGCAGATACCTGGCCGTGTAGCCTTCAGTCGCATCGTAGGCATCCTCGAGTTTTCCCTGAGCCAGGTAGGTCACTACCAGAGATCGGTACGCGGCGATCTCCGATGCCAGGTACTCTCTTCTGACGGCTCCTGATGCCGAAGCCCTGAGTCG
>CAZAKE010000007.1:0-60054 GCA_964485495.1 uncultured Spirochaetales bacterium | reverse complement strand
TGTAGGCCGCCGCCGCATTCCGCGGTCGGTCTACCGCTTCGCTCCCGGAGGCAGCCCGTTCGAAATTACGAATCGCCTCCTCATACTCTTCCCGTTCAAACTGCACCAGCCCGATATTGTTCAGGCGTACCGCTATATTCACCTTCGAACCGTACGCCTCATCCAACTCCAGCGCGTCAGCGTAATACTCCATCGCCTTTTCGAGGTTTTCCATCTGCCGGTAGGTCTCCCCGAGGTTCGAGAGGAGATAGGAGTGGTTTCCGGGCAGGTCGGTGTTCTCGATTATCTGTTCGGCGGTGAGGTACTCCCCAAGAGCCTCCTCCGGGTTCCCCTCCGCCCGATACACCTGTCCGAGGTTATTGTGCAAGGTGACCAGTAGGTCCGCGTCCTCATACCGTTCGGCAACAGGTATGGCCTCCAGATAACACTCCTTGGCCTTCTCGATCCAACTCCACGCCCGGTACACCTCTCCGAGTTCGTTCAGTACCGTTGCTCGCAGCAGCACCTCGCCCTCGTCCGCGGTGATCGTGAGAGCTTGCTTGAGATGCTCCTCGGCCGCATCGAGTCGGCCCGTCCGGGCGTAGATCTGCCCTATGTTGGAGAGTTGGGTGGCAATCTCGCTCCTTCTGCCGAGACGGCGGTTTATCTCGAGCGCCCTGGAGTAGGACCCCAACGCCGCGTCATCCTCCCCCAGTTGCGAGTGGGCCACTCCTATGTTGTTCAGAATCACCGCGAGAGATTCCTCCCGTCCGGCAGCCTCATATAGCGCCGCCAGGTTGGAATACGCCGCGACCAGAGAACGGTTGTCGCCCACCGCCTCGAACGCCTCGATAGAGCCGAGAAACGCTTCGTGTGCCGAATCGTAGTTCTCCCTGGCGTAGTCGATGGTGCCCAGAAAGCTGAGGGCCTTGCCCACTTCGGTCCGGTCACCAATAGACGAAGCGATCTCCAGCGCCGCCGCAAAATATCCGTACGCATCGTCTAAATCGGAGATACCGTACGCGGCACCGCCGGCCCAGGAAAAGCAGTATATGGAATACTGTTCGAATCCCTCGCCCAACACCCGGTAGATGAGACCTGCCTCGGCGAATTTCACCGCGGCGGCCTGCAGATCCCCCGACTCGTAGAGCGAATACCCCTCCTGAAAAAGCGTGCCGGCGGCCTCAGGTTCCACTGCCTGTACAACCGCCTCGTCCTGTGAATCCTGTGCAAGGACATGCCGCGGGGTAAAGACTGCACCCGGCACGAGCAGGAGAAACAGGAGTATATGCTTCATGAGGGTCCCGGACCGACGAGGACCTTCTTTGATTTTCCGGAAAAGAACAGCCGAAATGCATCTTCCAACTGCTCCAGGGGAAGCCTATGGGATATCAATGCGTTGGTGTCGATCGTGCCGTCCAGCAGATACTGTTGGTTCATCGAGAATTCGGGGATGGGGAAATACCATGAACGGATCAGGCGGTAGTCCTTGAGCATGGTGGCGTAGGTATTCTCGAAGGCCCAGGATCCCCGCCACTCTCCCAACAGTACGACGGCCCCCCCGGGTGAGATCTGCTTGATGGACCGCAGTATCGTTTGCTCGCTCCCAACGACATCGACGATGAGATCCAGGTCACGAATGCCTGACACGTCATCCGGCGGCAGGGCTGTCGATCCGAACTCGGAGGCGGCCTGCATGCGGTATTCGCTGATGTCGCTGGCATAGTATTCTGCCGTGCCGAACGCCTTCAGTCCCGCAACGACACCAAGCCCCAGGGGACCGCAGCCTACAACCAACGCCTTCGAGGGCGGAGCGGTCCACCCGTATTGGGTTTTCTGACCGTCACCCCCGGCAGGATCGATCCCCACCCCCGCCAACCTGAGAGCATGCCAGGCAGTTCCAAGCATGTCCAGGAGCGTGACTGCCTCGTCCAGGCCCAGGTCGTCATGGATGGGGAGCACATTACGGGCGGGCACACGCATGTATTCCGAGTACCCGCCGGGCCACTCGTCATTCCACCCCAGCTGAAATTTCCGGTTGGTACAACGGTTGGTCTCACCGCTTCGGCAATACCGGCAGGTACCACAGTGAACGGGGAGATACGCCACCGCCCGCGTACCCTCGGGGATCCCGGTTCCGTTGGAGTCGACAACGGTTCCGCTGACCTCGTGGCCGGGCACATACTTGACGCCCCTCTCCAGGATCTTCCGCTCGGAGCCGCACAGTCCGCACCAGGCCACCTTCAGGAGTACTTCATCAGGTCCCGGTCGTGGGATATTGATGCGCTCGATCCGCACCTGCCCATCACCAAGAAATTTTGCCACGCTCATCGTTCCGTTCAACATATGTAGCAAGTATACGGTTGAGGAGGAAAAGGATCAACGTGAGGAAGGGGGATCAAGAAAGAAGCAGCTTGTGCCGAGGAGATGCTCCCCTACGGCCACACAGGTGTTACAGAACTTCTCCACGATAGTAACAGCCGAATAGTGTAGATACTTACGTCTGCTTCTGTGTTCGAGTGCCCAGGGCTTGGGTGACCCGGTCGAGGAAGATGGCCAGGATCACGATGGCGATGCCGCCTTCGAACCCGACGTCGATCCGCAGCTGTGTGATTCCCCTCAAGACCTCATTTCCGAGGCCACCGGCTCCGATCATTCCCGCGATCACCACCATGGAGAGGGCCAGCATGATCGTTTGGTTTACTCCGGCCATGATCGTCGGCAGGGCCACGGGCAACTCCGCCTTCAACAGCATCTGCCGATCGGTGGAACCGAACGACAGCGCTGCCTCCTTGATCTCCTTTGGAACCTGCCGGATCCCGAGGTTGGTGAGACGCACCGCAGGTGGCAGCGCGAATACCAGCGTCGCCACGACGCCGGGCACCGGACCAAGCCGGAAGAAGAGCACCGCGGGAATCAGGTAGACGAACGCGGGAAGGGTCTGCATAAAATCTAGCACAGGACGCATACCGGCCCACACCCCATCGTTCTTGGAGGACCATATTCCCAATGGAATCCCGACGATCAACGCGATGAGTACCGATGAAACCACCAGCGCGAGAGTGCTCATAGTCAGAGTCCAGAGACCCATATACCAGATCAATCCGAAACCGAGGAACGTGAAGATCCCTATGCCGTACCCGGTCAGATACCAAGCGAGAGCGGAAAACAACAGTATAATAACGATCGACGGAGGTGCCGTAAGTATGAACTCGGATCCATCGAGCACACCGTTTACCGTGGCGCTGATACCGTCGAACAGCCAAGACATGTTGTTTCTGAGCCAGTCGACGATCGCCTCAAAGCCACCGCCTATATTTATCCAAGATCGAAAATCCATTTATTTATCCTCCCCATTTGCGTCGCCGTTTGCAAGTTCGCTCAGCGTCATCGGAGCCTCGAATTCGTTCCCTTCATACCCCTTGTTCATCTCGGCGATAATGGCCGCACGACTCACAGCGCCGTGGAAACGACCCGCCTCATCGATCATGGCGATGGGATAGGATGTCTTTATCGCCGTAGTGAGGAGCTCGGAGACCGAAGTCTCCGGTGAGGTAGTATACACATCCTCGATTATCGCCGGCCCTAGATCCTTCTCTCCCTTCTTCCTGAGTTCACTCGCTGCGTCGATGGTGACCACGCCCTTGAGCCGACGGTCACTGTCGGTGACGAATACGGTGGAGGAACCATGCTTTTCCATCACACGTATCGCGGCGTTGATGTCCTCACGAGGATAGGTGATCGTCGCGGCATGACCACCGACGGTGTCTGCGGTGATGACCTTGGTACGGTCGACGTTCTGCACGAACTCACGCACATAGTCGTCGGCAGGATTCGACAGGATATCTTCGGGTGTGCCGATCTGACGCACCCGGCCGTCCGGACCGAGAATCGCGATCCGATCACCGAGTTTCAAGGCTTCGTCCAGATCATGGGTGATGAAGACAATGGTCTTATGCATCTTCGCCTGCAGTTCCAGGAGTTCGTCCTGCATCTGTGTCCGGATCAGCGGATCGAGCGCGCTGAATGCCTCGTCCATCAGCAGTATCTCCGGATCGTTCGCCAGTGCCCTGGCCAAGCCGACCCTTTGCTGCATGCCGCCGGACAGCTCGGATGTCAGACTCTGTTCGTATCCTTCCAGACCGACCAGGTTGATCGCGTCGAGGGCCTTCTTGCGGCGCTCATCTTTCGCCATACCGCTGATCTCCAACCCAAACTCTACGTTGTTGGCGACGTTTCTGTGAGGCAAGAGTCCAAAGTTCTGAAACACCATCGACATCTTGTATCGTCTCGTTTCTCTGAGTTTCTCAGCGTCCATCTTCATGACGTCATCACCGTCGATGAGGATCTCTCCCTGAGTCGGCTCGATTAGACGGTTGAGACAACGTATAAACGTAGATTTTCCGCTTCCGGACAAGCCCATCACCACGAAGGTTTCCCGCTTCTCTATCGCAAAGGTGGCACCATTTATCGCGACGGTGCATTTCGTTTGCTTGAGGATTTCGCTTTTCGACAACCCCTTCTTGATCATGGGGATGGTGCGCTTCGGACTCGGTCCGAAGATCTTATACAAATCATTGACTTCGATAATTGCCATCGTTTCTTCCTTGCAACATAAAAATCGTAATAGCGTTTTAACGAAAACAGGGGTGCGTTCCCGCACCCCTGACTATTCGTATCAAGTCTGCATGGTCTGCTTGGTCTACATAGAGGGTACCCAATCCGCCCAGACATCCTTATTTTCATTTTTCCACTCGCGTGCGGCTTCGAGGGTATCGAGATCGGAGTCGGAAATATGAACCATCAGCGGTCCGATGGTCTCATTAGTCCAGATCACGTTATCGAAGAACTCGCATACCACGGGCAGATCATCTTTCACGTCTGCGCGGCCCATGATATAGACGTTGTCCTTATCCCAGATCTTCGCGCCATCCTGCTCGAGGATTACAAGATCGTATCTACCGAACATAGAGTGAGGTTGCCAACCCATGCCGACGAAGTATTCCTTCTCTTGGTAGGCGGCATCAAGTGCTGCCATCATTGCAGGTCCGGAGGAGGGAACCAGTTCGAGTCCGGCCTCGTTGAGACCATACTCGGGAATCAGTTCCTCTTCGGTCTTGATCATCATTCCGGCCCCGGAATCGATACCGGTGAGTTGGCCGTTCAGCTTCTCGACGACGTCGGGTTTGGCCAAGTCGGACAGGCTAGTCACGCCGTCATCCGCCATATACTTTGGCACGATGAGTCCTACGACTGCATCGGTATAGATCTCGGAAACCTCGACTATGTCGGTTCCTTCCACGTATTGAGTGTGAAGATTCGGAAGCCAGGCTTCCATCATGAAATCCTGATCCCCGGCAGCGACCGAAGAATACGCCGGACCTGCGTCGGCGGCAGTCAGGGTAACTTCATAGTCCATCTCATCTTCTAGGACCGTTGCAAGAAAGTGTGTCCATGCAACTCCCTCTTCCCAGTTCACATAGGCGAGCTTGACTTCCTGAGATTCCTGGGAACCCTCGGCGAACAGTCCACCGATCGCCACGAAGGCGACCAGCAGAATCGAAATAAATTGATTGCGGTTTCGCATACATACTCCTTTACAGTATTTGGTTTTTCCTGCGGTAGAATATACAGGATATGCATCGTAATGTAAGCATAACCATCGTAAAAGTCAACGGTAACAATACATATCTAATGATTATCTAATGAAAATAATGTTTTCGGTCAGGCGGCACTACTCATCAGCACAACGGATCAGGCTGACATGGCTACAGTATTCCGCTAACGGGCGACCACTCCCGTAAGTTCACCTCACCCAAAATCTGATTTAACCTGATCTAATCTGTTTTAATATCATTGCTAGTAAATAATTAAGAACCATCATACTAATCGATATTCGCTCTCGGACAACGTCTACTACCATCGAGACGTCAAATTAAGAAAACCCAATAAGATTCACTGTATACCATACAATCTATACCGATTCAACCCCCCGCAGTACGATGGCGTATAATACTTAGATATCGAATGTTTAGATATAGATACTTACTAGAGACGTTCTATTGAAATTGTAACAAGCCGGAATCGGATTCACAGATTATCTGGTAAAATAGAAAGAGAGAAAACCCGAGACATTCCATCCTGTTTTCGTTATGGTATCTCACATGCCGAACCTATCCGACACGAATCGAAAGTCGCTCGGAGCCGGTGACCCCGAGCGGGTCATGTACCCTTTCGGGAGACGTAGAGAGTTCCTGGCAGGCGCGAGGGGCACCATTCCCCTCCTGATCGGGGCACTACCCTTCGGGCTCATCTACGGTACACTGGCGGTGACGGCCGGTCTATCGCGAGGAGCGGCCGTTGCCATGTCGGCACTCGTGTTCGCCGGATCCGCCCAATTTATCGCGGTCGGATTAATAGCCGCGGGAACTCCCGCCGCGATAATCATCCTCACCACGCTGGTCGTCAATCTGCGTCATCTCTTGTACAGCGCAACCCTCCTGCCGCACCTGAAGAGACTACCTCTCAGATGGCGGCTGCCCCTCGCTTTCTGGTTAACGGATGAAACCTTCGCCGTCTCAGTGCTACGCTGGTCGGCATCGGACAGGTCGCCCAATAAGCACTGGTATCAACTCGGTTCATCCCTGGCGATGTATCTGAATTGGCAGTTTTGGTGTTTCATGGGTCAGCTGGTCGGTTCGAGCATCCCCGACGCCGGTAGTTGGGGTCTGGACGTGGCCATGCCGGTTACCTTCATCGGCATGACAATCCCCTTCGTTCGCAACCGTTCAATGGTAGTCTGTGTGCTCGTAGCCGGGGTTCTTTCCGTGGTTCTCTACTCTTTGCCATACAATCTAGGCCTCATCCTATCAACACTTGCAGGAATCTTGGCCGGGTCTTCGGTCGGAAGGATACGCGGGATGAGACTTGATACCGAGCATGTTCCAAACCAAAACAACCGGCAGAGTGGAACACGGAAATCCGAGTCCGACCCCGAAGGAGCCGAACGATGACCGCCGTCGAGATCATCATACTGGCCGGAATGGCGGCCGTGACCTTCGGTATACGAGCGGTGTTACTCCTATTCGCACACAGGTTCAACATCCCCGCGGCCTGGGAACGCTCCTTGCTCTACGTGCCTCCGGCAGTACTCACCGCTATCACCGTACCGGCCGTTCTGATGCCGGAAGGTAGCATCGCCTTCACCCTTGGCAACCACTACCTGATAAGTGGGTGTGCGGCATTGATGGCCGGCATCATCCTGCGTCGGCACGCGTTGTGGGCGGCCATCATCACAGGCTTGACAGTGTTCGTATTGCTTAAGCTATGGACGTAACCATTGTCACCAGCAGTCGATCGAGATAGCATATCACGGTAATTCGATGAGAGTCTTGATTGTTTCCGTAAAGACGCGGATATCCTCTTCGGTGTTATCGAAGGCCGTGACGAACCGAACCTCTCCTTTCGAAGGATCCCAGTCGTAGAAGAAGAACTTCTCTCTGAGAGGCTCCACGATTTCGGACGGGAGGACTGCGAAGACGGCGTTGGTCTCCACCGGCGTCGTGATGGTGACACCTGGAATATTTAAGAGCTCCCGCTCCAGGAGTTTCGCCAACTCGTTGGCCCTAACGGCGTTCCGGCGCCACAAGTCGTTCTCGAGCAGCGCGAGAAACTGAGCGGAGATGTAACGCATCTTCGAGTGGAGCTGCATCCCCTGCTTACGGATATATTTAAAATCTTCCACCAAAGAGGGTTCGAACAGCAGAATCGCCTCGCCGAACATCATGCCGTTCTTCGTCCCGCCGAACGATAGGATGTCCACACCCAGGTCCGCGGTCATCTCCCTCATATCAGTCTCCAGGGCAACGGCGGCATTGGCCAAGCGTGCACCATCCATATGCAGAAACCATCCCAACTTGTGCGTGGCGTCGGCGAGCGCCTTGGTCTCCTCGAGAGAATACACCGTGCCGTATTCGGTGGCCTGGGTGATACTCACGACTTTGGGCTGCGAGTGATGCTCAAATCCGAGATAGTGCTCGTAGGCGAATAGGTCCTCCGGGTGAATCTTCCCTGAATGTGAGGGGAGAGGGATTGTCTTCAACCCCCCGAAGTTCTCTACGGCCCCGCATTCGTCCACATGCACGTGTGCGGTCTCGGCGCAGAGCAGCGCCTGGAACGATCTGGCGGCCGCGGATATCCCGAGTACATTGGCGGCAGTGCCGTTGTACACGAAGAAGACACCGGTGTCGGCTTCGAATATCGAACGGAACGCCTCCTCCGCCTGTCGCGTCAGATCGTCGTCACCATAGCCCACCGCATGGCCGGTGTTGGCTCGTGTGAGTGCATCCATGATCTGTGGATGCACCGTCGCGTTGTTGTCACTCGCAAGATTTCTTTTCATCAATTCCCTCTCATCTCTGGTGGCACCATTGCGCATGTGAATAGCATCCGATACACATTTTTACTCCTCCGTTATTGTAATTACTCGCCTGCAACCGATCAGCATCACACTGGTGCTTGACTGGAAACAGCTGTACAATCGAACTCGAATGGCTCCCCGACGAGGTCAGTCACTGGAAGGAACTCGTGAAGATGAGCGACGGAGTGAGTCTCGCCACCCAGGTCTACCTTCCCAAGGGAGAGGGGCCCTTCCCGGTGTTGATCGGCCGGGGTGCCCGGAAGGGGGGCCAGCTTGACTTAGCCCACTGGTACCTTGCCCGTGGCTTCGAGACACCTGCCCCGATTGCACACAACACACTGCACCTATCGAAGGGCTATCCCTCGAGGATCATCTTGCCGGTCCTCGAACCGGGCACAAGCATAGAGTATAACCCCGCAAGGCACAGCCTCTGCCGCAAGATAAAGGAGTGGGATAAGTGAACGATCCTACTCGATCTCCGGCAGATACCCGGCCAGTATCTTGTCGATGAGCGACAAGTCCTCCGCGTCGAGTGTTACTTCGCCTGCGGCGGCATTCTCGGTGACCTGTTTCTCGTCCCGGGCTCCCGCCAGCACATGAGAACAGCCCCGCTGATGAAAGGCCCAGGCGAGGGCCAGCTGTGCCGGTGTGATGCCGTGTTTGTCGGTTACCGGCGAAAACTCCCTCAGCATGGACAGGACGCGGTTCCGGTTTTCAACACTGAAGCGAGAGTTATCGATTCGCTGGTCTCCGGGAGAAAACTCCCGCTCCGGACCGATCTTCCCGGTGAGGAGCCCCTGACCGAGGGGCGAATACGCCAGGAAGGCGATTCCCTCATCCGCGACAAAATCCCGCTGAGCTGCCGCGTGCTCCTGATCGAGCATAGAGAACTTCTCCTGATCAGAATCGATAGGTGCGACGGATTGGTACGTCTTCATTTGGTCCGGCGTGGCATTGCTGACGCCGATGGCCCGAATTTTCCCCTCTTCCTTCAGCTTCATCAGCATTTCCATCGTGGCCTCGATCGGTGTGGTCGGATCCTGCCAGTGGGTCTGATATAGATCGATGTAGTCGGTCTTCAACCGGCGCAGGCTGTCCTCAACCTCACGCCGGATTGATTCCGGATTCTGATATTTATAGATATCGATCGGTTTCGTTCCTGAGTCGGTCTCCATCTCGTGAGAGAAAAAGTAATCGCCGTCTGTGCCCTCCCACCGGAGGCCGCACTTCGTGGCCAACACAACCCTGCTTCGCCGATCGCTGATGGCTTTCCCGACCACCTCTTCAGAGTGGCCGAAGCCATAGATTGGCGCCGTGTCCACGAAGTCGATTCCCTGATCGATGGAGGCATGGATGGCCTTGATGGCGGCATCGTCATCGCTACCGCCCCACTTCCACCCGCCGATGGCCCATGCTCCGAAGGCCACTACCGAGGCGTCTATCCCAGATTGTCCCAGCTGTCGTCTTACCATGGTCTATCTCCTTGTATCTGCCCGAAGTGAAACGATGATCACACCGCTTTCGTACCGAAATGATTCATCTTAACTGTACATTTCACTTCAGGAATAAAAATTATGTTCAACCCATATGACGATACCATAATTTGTGCCAATTAACAAACACACAGAGCGACAGGGACGGAGGAAAAAATTGATCCTCACTTAATCAGAATGATCTGATTCCTCTATTCAAATCAACTAACAGCCAGACACGTGGGTACAAACAAATCCGGCAAGCCAAACCGCACGATCATATCCGCCGGTTCGATGATCTCAAACCGCTCGCCGTCCCCTTGTGGACGGTCCCCTTGCGGACGCCGGTCCGCCGGTTATCCGCAGTTTACAGCAAAGGCGGATCGCACTCCTGCATCCACTTCTCCCACTGACGCTTGAAACCTTCCATATCGTTTTTTTCTTCGTCCTGCCAGTTGGAGAGCCCCCGGGGAAGCACGGTGGGAGCCGCCTCCGTAGGAAGGTGTGCGGCAAGCCGTTTTTTTTCGGCAGTGTATTGGATGTCGCCTGCAAGGTTATGCCATTCGTAGGGATCGTTCCGGTGGTCGTAGAGTTCCTCGGAGCCATCGAAATAACGGGTGTAACGCCACTGTTCGTCCCGGACCGAGTAGTTGCCTTTGCCCTGGATGGTGAGGGCAGGATAGGGCCACTCCCGCCCCGGTGCGTCCAGGAGGGGAACCATGCTGCGGCCGTCGCACCAGTCGGGCACATTCAGACCGCAGAGTTCGGCCAGGGTTGGGAAGATATCCAGGAGGGACACCGGCCGTATGCACTCACTGCCGGCGGTATTCGATTTTCGCGGATCCACGATGATCATGGGAGTGCGGGCGGATTCCTCCCAGAGTGAAAATTTCCGCCAGGAGCGCTTCTCGCCGAGGTGCCAACCATGGTCGGACCAAAGAATGATTATTGTATTGTCCCTATAGTTACTCTCGTCCAGAGCCTTTACGACTTGGCCGACCATGTCGTCCACGAAGCTGCAACAGGCGTAATACGCCTGAATTACCCGCCTCCGTCCCCTCTCATGAGCCCGGATGTAGATGTCATCCTGAATACGGGCGTTACTTCGGGCGGCCCATGGTTTGTCCACCAGATCGTCGTTCTTCACCGGATGAAGCTCGAGTTCATCCAGCGGATAGTGTTGGAAATACTCCCGGGGGGCTATGAAGGGCAGATGAGGACGGACGAATCCCGCACCCAGGAAGAATGGTTTTTCATGCTCCTCGGTGAGTTTACGTTCCGCATACTTCACCGTCTCACCGTCTTGGCACTGCATGACCGGATTGTCCGATGGACCGGAAAGATGTTTATCCGATTCGGGGTTCTCCGCGCCGCTCCAGTTGATGCACTCATCACGCACCGGCGCATGGTTATATGGAGAGCCCAAGATGGCTTCCAGATTAGTCTCGTCCCATTCGCGGTCGGCCCGGGGAACCATGGTGAAGATGGAGGGCTCTTGCCGCTCCAGATTCCGCTCCACCGCGACCCGGGTCTTGGCATACGTGTTGGTGGAGTTGTGGTGGAGCTTCCCGGACGTGTAGGTAGTGTAGCCGTTTCGGCGGAAGTATTCCGGCATGGTCACCACATCTCGGAAGATCTCGCGGCCCACCCAGTCTTGGAACCCGTAGATTCCGGTGGTAGTGGAAAGCCGGCCGGTGAAGATAGCAGCCCGGGAGGGCCCACAGCTCGGGGCCGGGCACATGGCGTTCTCAAAGCGCACTCCCCGAGCGGACAGGGCATCGATATTCGGCGTGACGGCGTTCGTGTCACCGTAGCAGCCCAGAAAGGGCCGCATGTCGTCGATGGCGATGAATAGGATGTTGGGCTTCTGCATGATTACACCTCATGAATGTTGGTATATCGTAGGTTCGACCTCTACTTGCCGGGGCAAAATCCACGCATGGATAGTGAGTAGCGGACGTTTTTCATTTTACCATGTAATCAGGAAGAACATCATCCAAGAAAGACAGAGGATGAATCTCGACGATCGTCTCCGGCGGTTGTTCTTGCTGATTCTGCTGAACCCCTTGACCCTACTCGTCTCTTTCTTCCCGGCCGCTGACTTCACTGTGCAAATGTGAATCGAACTATTATACTCTATTGAATACTATCGCTCGTGAGTAGAGTCCGAAACAAAGATACAGTCCAGCAGAAAACGGAGAGAGACCTTCGAAGTGAGGTGACAGATGAAGTGTTTAGTGAATGTACCGGTCGATATTTCCCTCGGTGTCCGGGAGAAAGAGTCAGAGTATGATGTGATCTTCACCGATCCCGACACAAGAGAATTCCGACTCCCAGCGTTCTTTGACGGTCAAGGCGAACTGAAGGTGCGATTCGCGGCAAATACCGCAGGAACCTATTCATACAGGGTGGTTCGTACTGATGGGAAAGAATCAAATATTGCGTCTGCCGCAGGAGGCACGCTCACCGCCGAACCCTACACCGGTGAAAATCCCTTATTCCGGCGGGGTAGGCTGAAGGTTGCTGAGAGCAATCGCTATCTGACGCATGCCGACGGCACGCCCTTCTTCTGGCTGGCCGACACCTGGTGGATGGGCCTTACCGCTAGACTTCAGTTTCCGGCTGAATTCGATGAACTCCTGGAGGATCGGGTCGAGAAGGGGTTCTCGGTGGTACAGATCGTAGCCGGGCTCTATCCGGATATGCCCGCCTTCGACGATCGGGGGGCCAACGAGAAAGGATTCCCCTGGACTACCGATTTCGGAAAGCTCGAACCGGCGTACTTCGATGCCGCAGACCGGAGGATACGACGTCTGGTGGAAGCAGGGATCGTGCCGTGCATCGTGGGATGCTGGGGGTACTTCGTCCGTTGGATGGGTGTCGAGAAGATGAAACAACACTGGCGCAACCTCGTCGCCCGGTACGCGGCCATGCCGGTGGTATTCTGCATGGCAGGCGAGACCTCCATGCCCTACTACCTCTCCGATACGAGAGAGAAGGACGCCGCAGCCCAGAAAAAGGACTGGACCGAGGTGACCCGCTACGTCCGAAAGCTGGATCCGTACCGTAACCCGATCACCACCCACCCGACCCGCAGGGGCTGGGAACAGATCGAGGAGCCGTCGCTGATGGACTTCGAGATGCTGCAGACCGGCCACGGCGATCGCGGATCACTGCCGTTCACCAGACAGGCGGTCAAAGAGTCCTACGAACGAGGCACCATGCCGGTCCTGGACAGTGAGGTGTGCTACGAGGGTATCGGCGAGGCCAGTCGGCAGGATGTGCAGCGCTACGCCTTCTGGATCTGTATGCTGAGCGGTGCCTGCGGCCACACCTACGGCGCCAACGGCATCTGGCAAGTCAACTCTGAAAGACGGCGTTACGGACCCTCACCACACGGCATGGAGTGGGGCGACACCACCTGGCAGGACGCATACAAGCTTCCCGGCTCCGGGCAGTTGGGAATGAGCAAACGGTTTCTCCAGAGGTTCGACTGGTTCCTGTTGGAGCCGCGGCCGGCGGGAATCGAACCTGCAGCAATCGATAACGACCCAATGGGCCCCTACGCGGCGGTCATCCCAGGCCGCCTCTGCGTTGTGTACTCCCCGGTCTTCCTCTGGTCCGAAGTCCGAATCACCTGCCTGGAGTCGAATGCAGAGTACACGGTCAGGTTGTTCGATCCGGTCCGCGGCGAGACTCACGAGCGAGGGTCGATCAGAGCCGACACAGACGGCTCGTGGACCATCCCCCAGACGGACAGAGACGGAAGACGGAAGTCGTTCTTCCCGTTATTCCAGGATTGGGTACTTCTATTGGAGAAAAAATAGATCCTGAGAAGCAATTATGCGAGAGATCGCTCTAACGCCGCTATCCCGCGATCAGCACCGAGTCGGCCTGCCTGCGGGTCTCCTCGCCGGCGTTGGTCTTGAACTCCGAGGTGAAGTGGAATGAGACCTTGGGATTGTCGTTGATCATGGTCTTGAGCATCCACTCCGACTCTGCCAGATAGACAGGCTTATCGTCCCGGTCATAGGCGATCTGCCGTTCCCGGTATTTCATGAACTCGTCCAGGTCTTTCTTGCTTTCGGCGGTTAACCAGCAAGCGCGAGTGAATCGGAGCGGAACCAGCCGACATGCGGCACCGTACTCGTTCTCCAGCCGGTACTGGATCACATCGAACTGCAGCTCCCCGACAGTGCCGACGATCTTGCGGCGGCCACTGTCCTGGATGAAGAGCTGGGCGACGCCCTCTTCGGTGAGTTGCTTGATGCCCTTCTCGAGCTGCTTCGAACGCATGGGGTCGGTGCTCACCAGCTCTTTGAATATCTCCGGAGCGAAATCGGGAATCCCCTGGAAGGTGTACTCCTCGCCATCTGTAAGGGTATCGCCGATCTTCAGGTCGCCCTTATCGTAGAGCCCGATCACATCCCCCGGATAGGCCGCGTCCACCAGGCTCTTCTTCTCGGCCATAAAGTTATAGGGACGGTTGAACCGCATCGTCTTGCCGTGCCGGACGTGATAGACCTGCCGATCCTTGCGGAACTCGCCGGAACAGACCCGCAGGAACGCGACCCGGTCGCGGTGACGGGGATCGAGGTTCGCATGGATCTTGAACACGAATCCGGAGAAATTATTCTCGTCCGGACGTACCATCCGTTCGTCCGTCTCCCGCTCCCGCGGCTCGGGGGCGATCTGGATGAAGGTCTCCAGGAGCTCACGCACGCCGAAGTTGTTCAGGGCGCTACCGAAGAAGACCGGCGCCACCCGTCCCTCCAGATAATCATCCGTCGTAAAAGGCTCATACACGCCCTCGATGAGTTCTACATCCTCACGGAGCTGCTCCGCGTCTCCGGGCAGCTTCTCGACCAGCAGAGGATCTTCCAGACCGTCGATAAGAAGCCGCTCATCTTCGACCACGGTCTTGCTGGAGGCGAAGAGGAACACGTTCCCCTCGCGCAGGTTGTAGACACCCCGGAAGGTGCGACCCATGTTGATCGGCCAGGTGAGAGGGCAGACTCGGATATCAAGCTTCTCCTCCAACTCGTCCATCAACTCGATGGGGCGCTTTCCCTCACGGTCGAGTTTGTTCACGAAGATGATGACCGGGGTCTTCCGCATCCGGCAGACCTGCATCAGCTTCTCGGTCTGCTCTTCGACACCCTTCACGCAGTCGACGACGATAATTACGCTGTCCACCGCAGTGAGGGTTCGGTAGGTGTCCTCGGCGAAGTCCTTGTGGCCCGGTGTGTCCAGAATAGTAATGAGACGCCCGTCATACTCGAAGGTCATAACCGCCGTGGCCACGGAGATGCCACGCTGCTTCTCGATCTCCATGAAGTCGGAGGTGGCGGTCTTTGTGATCTTGTTCGACTTCACCGCCCCGGCGGTCCGGATGCCGCCGCCGAAGAGCAGCAGCTTCTCGGTGAGGGTGGTCTTACCGGCGTCGGGATGGCTCAAGATTGCGAATGTGCGGCGTTTATGTATCTCGTCGGTAATATGTGTATCTGGTTGTGTCATTGTACAAATCCTGTGAATTCCTCAAGTGTGAAAGGTGTATGGAATATGGTATCTGTGGACGAATTCGATCATCTACATTGTGAGACAGAATATACGGTTTTTCCAAGAAAAAGCCAAGCCTAACTGTTAATCCGAATATGGATCCGCGGCATCCCGCATGCCGTCACCGACAAAATTGAATACCAACACCGCGATGATAACGAATACCCCGGGAAGCAGCAGCCAGGGATGCATCGAAACGGTACGCATGTTCTGGGCCTGTTGCAACAGCACACCCCAACTCACAACCGGCGCCCTGAGACCTATCCCTAAGAAGCTGAGTGAGGTTTCGGCGATGATCATCCACGGGATGGCCAGGGTAACCTGTACAAGAACATAGCTGAAGAAGTTCGGTACCAGGTGACGAAAAATGATCCAGAGCTGACCGGCTCCCATAGTCTCGGCGGCATGTACGAAATCTTCGTCACGAAGTGAGAGGAACTTGCCTCGCACCACCCTAGCCACCTGGACCCATCCTACCAGAGACAAGAGGATGGTGATGGAGAAATAGATCTTCAATGGCGGCCAATCGGCGGGGAGCGCCGCGCTCAAGGCCATCCAGAAGGGGATCCTGGGTATGGAGATCAGCACTTCGATGATTCTCTGAATCACCATATCCACGACCCCGCCGAAGAGACCGGAAACCCCCCCGATCAGAAGCCCGAGAACCAGACTCAGAAAAACCCCAATGAGTCCGATGGAGAGCGAGACGCGGGTGCCGTATATGATCCTCGAAAACAGATCCCTGCCCAATTCATCCGAACCGAAGAGGAAGAAGGGGACATCCTGTTCCCGAATGCCGAAGAGATGGATACTGGCCGGGATGAAGCCCATCAATTTGTATTCAGCTCCACGAGGAAACAGCACGATTTTATACTTTTGTTCCTCATCGAACACGTAGATCCGCTCCCAAGTCTCATCATCGATCTCCTGTTTCAAACCGTAGATGAATGGTTGCAGGTGAAAACGGCCCTCGCCATCGATGAATCGCGGTATCTGTGGGGGTGTATAGATATACTTCGTCCATCGGTGATGGGGGTCGTTCGGAGCAAAGAATCCGCTGAAGACGGCCACGACATAGAATGCGAATAGAAAAATCGTGGCCGTCATCGCCAGTTTATGTTTCTTGAAGGCACGCCACATGAGCGTCCACTGGGACACCGAAAGCTGAAGCTCCTCCTGCTCGAGTTTCCTCAGTTGAGCCGCACCCTCAGTTTTTTCGGGAAGATTGGTTTCCATCGATACGAACTCCCTTACTCGTATTTAATTCTCGGATCTACCCACACCAAAATCAGATCGGAGAGAAAGGTTCCAATGACCGTCAGGATGCTCAATATAAAGATAAGACTACCGGCGAGGTACATGTCCTGGGTGAGTAGCGCCTCGAAAAGCAGCGGCCCTGTAGTGGGAAGACTCAGGACGATAGACGTGATGGCGGCACCGGATATGAGTCGCGGCAGTTGAAATCCGGCAAGACTAATGATCGGATTGAGGGCTATGCGCACGGCGTGCTTGAATATGACTTTCGATTCCTTCTGCCCCTTGGCCCGGGCGGTCCTCACGTAATCCTTGCCCAACTCATCGAGTAATACTCCCCGCATGATGCGGATGAGGCCGGCCGTCCCCGCGGTGCCGATGACGATGATCGGTACCCAGAGATGATTGATGAGATCACGAACCTTCGCGATGCTCCAGGGTGCATCACGATAGGCCACCGAGAACAACCCTCCGATACTCACACCGAACTGGGTAAAAAAAACGAACATCAACACGATGGCCAACAGGAAGTTCGGCGTCGCCAGGCCTAGAAATCCAACGGCGGTGAAAAAATAATCGCCGATGGTATACTGCTTCACCGCCGAATAGATGCCTATCGGGATTGCGACGACGTACACGAAAATGAGTGACCCTAAAGAAAGCATGAGTGTATAGGGGAGACGCTCTACGATAAGTTCCGCCACGGGGCGGTTCCAATTCCACGACATGCCGTAATCACCCCTGAGTATGCCGCCGACCCATTTAAAGTATCGGAGATACACCGGCATGCTGAGACCGTATCGGAGTTCGAGAGCCGCGATCTCGGCTTCAGTCACCTGCGCTCCCTGTGATTCGAGCTGGACGATATATGATGTGAGAAAATCTCCGGGCGGTAACTCAATCACTATGAACGCAACAATGGAGATGATGATGACTGTCGGAATCATCAGTAGTAGCCGCCGTACTATATACGAAATCACACTCGACCTCCCGCTTCAAAAACTGCACCGATAGTATTACTCACCGATATATCCACCCCTGCGACTGGTAAATCCCTTCAATTCCAGATCGCCGTACAGATGACAGGCAACCTGGTGGTCCGAGCCTTTTGCCGTAGAAAGGAGCTGCGGTTCCTGCTTACTGCACACGTCCTGAGTGAATCGACATCGGGTGTGAAAGTTGCATCCGGAGGGCGGATTCGCCGGATCGGGAACCGAACCGGCAATAACCTGTCGGACCTTCGTCGATCTCGGATCCGCAACGGGAATTGCCTGCAATAGCGCCTCCGTGTAGGGGTGTTTCGGAGAGTTGTAGAGCTCGTTGGAAGAGGCTATTTCTACGATCTTCCCGAGATACATGACCATTACGCGGTCACTCACATGTTCGACCACACTCAGATCGTGAGCGATGAACAGGTATGTGAGGTTGAATTCCTGCCGAAGATCCGCGAGCAAGTTCAATACCTGTGCCTGTACGGAAACATCCAGTGCCGAAACAGGCTCGTCGCAGATAATGAGTTCCGGGTTCAACGCCAACGCACGAGCCACTCCGATTCTTTGCCGTTGCCCCCCGCTGAACTCATGGGGATACCGGTTCATCTGATAACTTCGCAGGCCGACTCGCACCAACAGATCACGCACACGATCGCTCCGCTCATCCGGTGTGCCGATCTTCTGTACGCGCATGGGCTCGGAGATGATATCATGGACCGACATTCGCGGATCAAGGGACGAGAAGGGATCCTGAAAGATCATCTGAATATTTCGTTGCTGCCGTTTTCGTTCCTGTCCTTTGAGGGTCACGAGGTCTACCAGTTCTCCATCGGATCTGTATTTTACAGAGCCGTCGGTAGGAGGAAGAAGTTGAATCACACAGCGACCGGTAGTCGATTTCCCACATCCACTCTCTCCTACCAAGCCCAGGGCCTCGCCCTTCCTGATATAGAAACTCACGTCGTCGACCGCCTTGACGTTCCCAACCACTCTTTGAAATATTCCCTTGCGTATTGGGAAGTATTTTTTGAGGTTTTCTACTTTCAGAAGAAGTTGCTCTTCGTTCATGAGACCGCCTCCGGAGAATCCTCATATAACCAGCATTTTGCAGTATGACCCTCGCCCACCACATAGGTGGGAGGTTCTGTGACCCAACAGCGGTCCATCGCCTTTGGACAACGAGGCGCAAAATAGCACCCCTTCGGCAATGTCAGAAGATTGGGAACGGAACCTTCGATTGGAACCAGTCGGTTTTTTAACCCGATCTGCGGGATCGATTTCAATAACCCCTGAGTATACGGATGCTTGGGAGTGTAAAAGAGGCTGTCGGTATCGGCCTCTTCCATCACCTTGCCGGTATACATGACCACAACTCGTTCCGCCATCTCCCCGATCACCCCCAGATCATGGGTGATGATCATGATCGACATGTTGAACGTAGACTGCAGGTTCCGCATCAACTCAAGTATTTGCGCCTCAATTGTCACATCCAGAGCCGTGGTCGGTTCATCGGCTATCAGAAACACCGGATCACAGGAGAGTGACATACCGATCATCACACGCTGACGCATGCCTCCGCTCAACTGATGCGGATACTCATCCACCCGCTGCAGCGGAGCCGGAATACCCACGAGTTTCAGCATCTCGATCGCCCGCTCCCGTGCCTCCGCTTTGGAAACATCACGATGGAGCAGCACGGCCTCGACAATCTGCTCTCCTACCGTGTGTACCGGATTCAGAGAAGTCATCGGCTCCTGGAAGATCATTGAGATCTCATTGCCCCGAATTCCCCGCATCTCTTCCCCTCGTGGATCGAGGGAAACGATATCGACCGGCTTCTCGTCACCGTAGTACACGATGCTGCCTGATTCGATTTTTCCTCGAGGGCGGGAAATGAGTTGCATGATAGAGAGAGAGGTGACACTCTTCCCGCACCCGCTCTCTCCTACGATGCCGAGTGTCTCTCCTCTCCCGACATGAAAACTCACGTCATCCACGGCCTTGATGACACCGTCATCGGTGTGGAAGTAGGTTTTCAGTCCCCGAACCTCAATGATATTCTCACTCATCCGGTCACACCCTTCTCTTCAGCATTCTATCAGGATTACGGCAAACACCACATGACAGGTTTTTGAAAAATATCGGGAAGGCACCGCATTCGGTACCTCCCCGATTGATTTTGCTGTAGGCATCTTTCAGACGGAAGTAGGGAGCTTCAGACACCCCCTCATCCGCGAGTCGCGGCATCGTATGACATACGCCGCCGTATCGCAACCCGGTGGCCCGACAGGACCACCGGGCACACGTAAAGTAGTGTTCTATTCGTTGTTGACCCCGCCTTCAAAGAAGAAGGTCCCGGGATTGATACTCGCGGTCCAGAGACTGTCCCATACCCAGATGCCCTTCTCGGGTATATTCCGGAGATCGCTGTCGACCACGACGGGCCAGGGAGCCTCACCTACCGTACCGATCACGTAGAGATTCTCCGCCTGCGAGCGCAGGATCTTCTTCCCGAGTTCGATCCGCTTCTCCAGACTCGGTTCGGTCTGCATGGTCTCCCACCAGCCGTAGTACTCCTTGATATGAGCGGGGGGTTCCCAACCGGCAGAACCACCTGTATTGAACCAACGCGCCCATTCCGGCCAGTTGGAGGATCCCCAGTGCGGGACGATGGGGACGATCTTCCTGGTCTGGAAGAAGATGATGTCGGTCGCACGGTCACCGTGCCAGATCGTGGCGTCCATCATGTTGCCGGGTGCACGCTCCTGCTGCAATTGCCTGGACACGAGCTTATAGTCGGCCTTTACACCGACGTCACGCCAGTTCTGCACGACGATCTCGGCCTCGGGCTCCTTGGGAGTCTCGACGGCAAAAAACTCTATTGTGAATGCCAGGTCCTCGCCATCCGCACGCTCTCTCCATCCGTCACCGTCGGTATCCTTCAATCCCATATCGTCGAGAATCTGCTTGGCGCGATCGGGATCATACTCGATGTAGGCGGTTTCGAACTCCGGCTCGAAGTACTTGCTGCTGTCGATGACGGTGTACTGCCGGGGCGTCGCCTTACCGAAGTAGATAGTGTCGTTGATCTCGTCACGATTCATGGCGAGGGACAGCGCACGGTGGAAATCGTAGTTCTGGAAAATTTCACGAAGAACCGGATCCTCAACCGTCTGGTTGAGCATGTAGATAGATGTGGTTCCGTAGCCGGCCTGCCACAGATAGGTCTTGAATCCACCCTTTTCCTCATAATTCTTGAACATCGAATAGTTTCGGATATCCATGGACCATCCGAGAAAGTCGCATTCGCCGCTGATGGCCTTCCCGTTGAGAACTTCCTTATTGGACACAACTTCACATTCGATGCGATCGATATAGGGAAGCTGATTTCCCTCTGCATCCACCTTCCAGAAGTAGGGATTACGCTCGTAGATACGCAGGCTGGACGTCTTCCTCACCAACATATACGTACCCAGTGTGGGGAGCCCGACGCGCTGCGGGGCGTGCATGGTGCGGGAATTCTTGTCGGCGTACAGCTCCCACCAGTTGTCGAATCCTGCTTCCTTCACCATGGCGGCGAGTTTGCTCTCCTCGGTATATTTCGGATGAAACTGGCTGAGGTAGTGCTTCGGAGTCAGCGGCGCAGAACCGCCGTGACACAGGAAGTTATAGAAATACGGCTTGGGTGCCACGAATGAAAACTTCACAGTGTAATCGTCAATCTTGGTTACCTTGACGGGTTCACCCTCGGCTTTCCACACCTGAGCAACAGAAGGAGTGAGTTGCTCGTTCATGAGGACATCTTCATACCAGAACATGATGTCCTCGGCGGTGAACGGTTCGCCGTCGGACCATTTTGTGCCTTCACGCATGTATACGGTGTACTCGGTCATAGAGTCGTTCGCGACGATATCCTTGGCCAGGTTCAAGCGCACGCCGTTGACATCGGGATTCGGTTCCACGAATCCGGCCGTGACGTCCATCATCATGTGGTCCTCACCCCAGCCGTCGATACCGGCCGCACCGGCCACGTATGCGGTTCCGCCGTAGTCACCGATCCTGTCGTACACCTCGACGACCAGCGGCTCCGAGGGCAGCCGTTCTTCGACCGGCGGCAGTTCGCCCGATTCCACCATCTTCGTAAGCATGGGCGCCTCGCCGAACGCACTCGGCGGCGCGGCCGAGACGGTAGTCGTCTCCTGCTCCTGTTCTGCTCCTCCAGCCTCGCCCTCCTGTTGTCCGCCGGCAGAAAGGAGCATCGCAGAGAAAAATACGATTAGTCCGATTAGCATGAATCGACTAATTCTGCGATTCCATCGTTTATACATTTGAAACCTCCATGGAATAGAAATAATTGTGACGCTCAACGTAGCACGACGTCACAAATTAATTCTACGTGATATCAAATGAAACGTCAATGTCGAATTATTCCTGATTGTTGAACGCAAAATAGTGCATATTTATCATATGTAACCGGCTGCGGTTCCGTGATGCTCATCGACCCCTAACCGGCGAATTCTCGCCATTCATCGGCCAATCCCCGCGCCTCGTCGGGAGGGCAGATCAGTGTGAGACCCGTTCCGGTGCCCGACGGCGGTTCGTCATGGTTCCATTCGAGGCTGCCGGCGTTGTCGGACACATACCACCAGGCGTCGTCCAGTTGCACCCACCCCTTGATCCGATAGCTCCGCTCGAGTCGTGTCTTCAGGAACGCATCCAATCGCTCCTTCGAGACGCCTACCGGCTTCAGGAGGAGTGCAGCAGGTCTGGTGGCGGGAGTGTTGCACGAGACCAACTCGCCGGACGAATTCCGTGAATCGGACCGGTAGGGTCCATCTAGAATCGCAGGAGGAAACTCGGCATAGGCCGTACGCTGCAGAATAGCGGTGGGATTCAGCTCCCGTATCTCACTCTCCAGATCCGAGAGGAATTCCTCGTCCACCAGATCCGTCTTGTTGATCAGGACGATGTCGGCGGCCACAATTTGCCGTTCTATGGCGGGAAGGTTCGGCCGCAGCTTGGGCACCCTCACCGCATCCACAACACAGATGATGGACCTGATGCGGAACTCCGAAGCCAACCCGTTGTCCCTGAGCACCTTCGTGAGTCCGGACGGATCGGACATACCCGACGCCTCGATGAGCAGCAGATCCGGCCGTCTATGGGTGAACATCTTGAGTCCCAGCACGAACGATGCCGTCTTACACGAGCAGAAGATCGAACCGTCGCTGACCTCGTACAGGTCCGGCTCGTCGTCGTGGCCGGACCGGATGAGCACCCCGTCCACCGGAACATTGCCGAAGTCGTTCACCAGCACGCCTAACCGCCTGCCCTGCCGCAGCTTCAGGAGCCGGTTCATGAACGTGGTCTTCCCCGCGCCTAAAAACCCGGTCACCAGCACCAGGTCGATGGGAGAATCCTCGCTCTTCATCGCTTGGACCCCACTGTTTCCTGTGCCCGGCTTCTGCTCAGACAACTTCAGACACCGCCTTCTTCAGTTCCTGCCGTGACGGAATCACCGAGATGAACGCCGGCTTGCCGTTGATGACGATGGTCGGCAAGTTGACCACCCCCAGTTTCCCGAGGCGCACGATATTCTCCGGCTGTGTGATCTTATGCTCGACAACCTTGACCTTGGTGTCGAACTCCTGTTCCATCTCGTCCGCCGCGGCCTTCATGTATCCACAGGCGGCACAGGTGGCGGAATCTATGGTCAACACCTCGATCAGCACATGGTCGAGATTCTCGTAGTCCGGCATCTCCACCTCGATGTCCAGGTCCTCGTGCACGTATCCTTCTATGAGTTTTCGGGACGCCTCCGGGTCGTGTGCTGTCTGGCCGACGCCGATGACGTTCTCGGCGGGTACCCCGTAGGGCATGTCACACCCAGGGGCAAGGATGAAGTTCCTGGTGCCCATGGCGTCTATCTTTTCCAAGGCCGCCTGCCTGCAATCCATCTGATTCCCCAGGAGCATCACCACCGTGAGTTGAATATTCCCGCTGATAACGACGTCATATTTGTCGGTAACCTTCTTGGCCGCAACCATATCGATGTTTTCGTCGATCCCGATGCAATCGGGGCCGGTCCGGCACATCTTCTCGATGTTCTTGGTGGCGTCACCACAAACAAAGAAAGAATTCAGGACTCCTCTCGACTTCAAGGCCTCGAACAGCCTGGTATACGGCTTGGCCATAAACTGTTCGAAGGCATCCGGCGAGATCTGAGAGATCAGCGGGTCTACCGCGGCGATAACATCCATCCCGGCCTCGATGTAATAGTCGGCCATGGCCAGGAACACGTCGGTACAATACTCCAGCAACCGCTCTACATACTCCGGATCGTCGTACATGTCCATGAAGATGTTGGTACTCCGCAGGTGAGAGGCAAGCGTGAAGGGTCCGCAGATCAACCCGTACAGCGCCGTGTCGCTCGCGTGAGACCGGAAGCGTTTCATCACGTCGACGACCAGTCCGATTCGGCCCTCATCGGGCCCGGGTATCTTGGTCGGAACCCCGGCCGCGTCCGCCAGAGGATGGGTACTCACCGTCGGCGGGGCTTCGGAGGCCCACAAAAGGTCACACCCCAGCACTTCGGCCTCGATCTGGAGGTCGAAGATTACCGGCATGCCGTCGGGCGCATACTGCCGATGAGCTTCGACCAGACAGTCATACAGCTTGTCTCCATCCTGGAGCAGCTCCGTGGCGTCGTAACCGAGAAGTCGTCCGATCTGTACTCCCGTATACGGCACCCAGGGCACACGCGGAAGCTCCTCGTTGCGCATCGCTTTGGCTATGAGTTCCTTTCCGGTCATATCTCCTGTCATATCTGCCTCCATCTCTGTCAATTTTCAAGAAAATTCACGCTGAATTCCCACACGTACCATTACAGAAAGAATATACTCATAGACTCGGGCCGAATTCTTGGAATACCTTACGATTTTTGGTAGCTTTTTTTCCATATTCGCCGATTGCCTCGTGTATCCGCGAAGTGCTATAGTGCGAAACACCCAATGGCACGGAAACCAATGAAAATCTTGTTCGTCAATCCGCCGCGGTCGCCGGAGAACGGCATCCTGGCACACGCACCGCAGGATGCGCTTCCGTATATCCATAAGAAGCTCATCGGTCCGCCCGTGGGCCTCCTCACCGTTGCCGCGGCGGTCGAAGAGATCGCCGATATCGCCTTCCTGGAATGTAAGGGCGAGTATGACCTCCGCCCCGGCGGTCCTCCGCTCGATGAGCTGGTCGGAGCCTGGATCGACGAACATCGGCCGCAGATGGTGGCGGTCACCTTCATCTGCTCGGAGTTTCCCTACGGGATTCAGATCTTCGAGACCGCGAAGCGGAAAAATCCCCGGATCGTCACCGTCGCCGGGGGGCTCTACACTACCACCAATCCGGAGGAGTTCGCCTCTACGCCAACCGACTACATATGCCCCGGTCAGAGTGCCCATATATTCCGGGAGTTGGTGAAAGCACTGACGGAGCGCCGGAATCCCGTGGGTGTGGGCGGCCTCCTGATAAACGGCCCCGCCGGACTCGAGGAAACCTTCGAACGAACCGACCGTTGGGAACCCGCCGGCGCCGATTTCATCCTCCCGAACCGGTCATTGATCAGGCCGTGGCTCGACTCCTATATCGTAGGCCGGAGCCCCGGACCGAGCACCTATGTCTTCTCCTCCCTCGGCTGCCCCTACCGGTGTAACTTCTGCTCGATCTGGCCCTCATTGAACGGTCGATACCGCACGCGGTCGGTGGAGAGTTTGATCGAAGAGATCTCGGAACTCGATGAGTACCCGGCCGTGAGGTTCGCCGATGCCAATACCATCGTAGACATCGAGTTCATCGACACGCTGTTCGACCGTATCATCTCCGAAGGCATCAGGAAGGTTTTCATCATGGACATCAGAGCCGATACCGCGGTAGAACATCCGGACTTGATCGCGAAGCTGGCACGGGGCGGACTCAAGATCGTCATCTGCGGGTTCGAATCATTCAGGGACGAAGAGTTGTCGACCTACGGCAAGACGATCGAGGCGGACATCAACGAGAAAGCCATCGAGATATTTCATGACAACGGCATCGACCTGCGGGGAAACTACGTCATCCCCACCTCATACGGCCCCGACGACTTCACCGCCCTGGAGGAGTATGCCTCCGGCCACGAGGTAGCATACGCCGGCTACACCATCCTCACACCGATGCCGGGCACGCCGTTTCATAAGCAGGTGGCGGATTCGATCATCGACAGAGATCATACGAAATACAATTTCATGAACGCCGTTCTGCCGACTAAGCTCCCGCTGGAGGAGTTCTATACTCGGGTCGCCGCACTCTGGAAGATTCGCCGAGGAACGGATACTATATAATCCAACTGACACGTATTATCCGAGAGAACAATCGACAGAAACGATGAACGAACAAAACACCGAGAATTGCGCAGGAAACAGAGTAGGCCAGACCCATTTCCTCTCCCAGACGGAACGAGAACTCGGTTTCAAGTACTACGGACGCCACTCCTTCTGGAACGGCCTCGGAATTTCCTTCCTGGCGCCGTCGGTCGTCAACCTGCTGGCGCTTAACTTCGGAGCAGGAAACGTCGAAGTCGGATACATCACCTCGGCGTTCCATTTCGCGGGTCTCCTGCTCCTCTTCGTGCCGCAGCTCCTGCAGGGGAAACGGATGAGCGACATATTCTTCGGTGCCTGGTTCGCGCGCGGAGTGGTCTGTTACCTGTACGTGATCGTGCTGTTTATGGACGACCGGCCGGCGGTGATACTCATCATGGCCATCTACACGCTGTTCGCGTGTTTCCGTATCGTCGCCATCCCCGTCACGGCGCCGATCCAGCGGAGCCTGGTGCGGCCGTCGGAAGAGGGCGGCATGGTCGTCAGGCTTCACACGCGAATGAGCATCTCCCAGCTGATCTCACAGGTCATCAGCTTCCTGCTCCTTTCGATCGCCATGTTCAACGGCTCGCTGGGGCTGGTAATTCTGATCATGATCGGGGCCACGGCAAATACGGTTGCTTCACTTGTCATCAGGAAGATACCCTCCAGAGAACTGGTGGAGGTACGCAAGGGACGCAACGTCTTCAAACTGCTCACCGAGACGCTGCGACACAGCGTCCGCGGCCGGGTGATGGTAATCCAATGGATGAGCCTGATCACGACGATCCTATTCGGGTTCGGCGTTGCCTTCCTCCGAAATTCGGTGGGGATGCCCTCCAACATGGTGTTTCTCTACACCATTGCGGTGGCGGTTGCGGCCATCGCCGCGAGCAACTTCCTCCGTCCCTTCGCCGACACCATCGGATCGAAACCGCTGCTGATCATCGCAAACGCGATCCTCTTGGTAGCGGCCTTGGCCTGGGCAATCGTCGCCCCCACGGCTCCCTGGGTCGTGTATTACGGCATGGCCTTCGGCACCTTTTTCTTCCAACGCATCCGAATGATGCTGATCTCCCGTCTCATCGTGAAAACCCTCCCCGAACGCGACAAGATCAGCTACACCTCCATGCTGAATTTTGCCGCCGGTATCGTCGCGTTTCTGGTGGGGATGATCGGCGGGGTGATCGCAGATTTCAGCGTGGCCGCTGTAGCCCAGAATACACCGGTGTTAGGAATCACCCATCTCCCTCACGCCTACTCGATCACCTACCTCGTTGCCGCGGTCTTCTGTGGTATCGGCATGATCCTGACCCTGCGTCTGAAAGATTCCGGCAGCCTTACCCTGCGAGAAACCGCCGCCGTCTTCCTCTCCACCAAGAATATGCGAGCATTCATCGACATCAATCAGCTGGGAATGTCCGACGATCCACAGAAACGGGAGACTACGCTACTCTCCCTGGAGCAAAACTACACACCGGTGGCCACCACGGAGCTGCGGAACAGACTCAGGACCCCGCTTACGTGGGAACGGGAACGGATCCTTCGCTCGCTGTTCGCGTATCCCAGGGAGGAAGCGCTGGACGATATCATATCGGAGGCTCGTGACCCCCACTCGTACAACCGAGTGGACGCGATCTTCACCCTCGGGGCGTATCCGCAGGAGCGCTCCCGGCAGGCGCTACTCGAATTTACCCGGGAACCCGATCCTACCATCGTGGCGACGGCCCTGAAATCATTGGGCCGGATCGGAGTCGACGACATGACCGATACGATCGTCACCATGCTGCAGGATCCGGGACTGCCTCCCCGGGCGGAACTCGACCTCATTCGGGCCCTTACCCTGATGGATGTGACCGGTTCCTATCTCCGGCGGATGTTCACCCTGGCACATCCCTCGAGGGGACGGAGGTTCGAACAGATGGCATTCATCACCATGACGCTGGAGTTGGACCTGGATCCCCTGCTGTCCCCATACTACGCCAGTGAGAATGTGGAACCAGGACGCGGCTTCAGAGAACTCCTTGACGACGGCAGGGAGGTCCACGACCTTTGGATTGCACACCGAGAGATGGTGACCAGATTCGGTCAAGGAGAGTTCGACTGGATTTGGAACTGGTGCGTGACCATGGCGAGTGACCCCTCGGGAACGGCCATGCCTCCGTCGGACGGCTCCGGCACGGGTCGTACCGTGAATGATCCATTCCGTTCTATCCGAAAGGCGTTCCTGACAGGAAAACCGGTCATATTGGACAGGCACAATTGCCTTGCCGCGGTCTACTTCAGTTACCATCTACTCAAGCGGGAGATATCGTGAACAGCAAGTCCGGATATTCCTAACTATACTAAAGTATACTCGAGGAGATTTTCATGAAGCGAGTCGGCATCTGGGGCGCGATCACCCTGACGGCGGGAATTCTGGCGTACCTCTTCTGGCCCTTGGCCTCCAGGCGGTACGAGTTCGAATTCGATGGCGAGATGATCGCGAGGAAGCAAGAATATCTGGAATCCCTTCACAGGGAATCAGAATCGCCGAACATCATCCTGATCGTCGCGGACGACCTTGCCAAATTCGGACTCAGCCTGTACGACGGGACTGAGGTGCAGACCCCGAACATGGACTCCATCGGCACCGGCGGAGTCACCTTCACCGAAGGCTATGTCTCTGCGCCGGTCTGCAGTCCCTCCAGGGCCGGCTTCATCACCGGCCGTTACCAGCAGCGCTTCGGGTATGAACTCCAGCCCAACAGCCGTTACACGCGAAATCGAATGGAATACCTGGTGTTCCGTTACCTGATTGACACCGGTCATATGACACCGATCTTCAACGAATCGGTACCCAACCGTGCCGCCATGGAGATGCAGGGATTGCCCCCCTCGGAGATCACCCTCTCCGAACTGCTCCAGGCATCGGGATACGGGACCGCGATTACCGGCAAGTGGCATTTGGGACATACACGAGACTATTTCCTTCCTCTCTCACGGGGCTTCGACACCCATTACGGGTTCTACGAGGCTTTCACTCTCTACGCCCCGACCAAGGATCCGGATATCGTCAACTACAGACATTCATATTTCGCCATCAAGCATATCTGGAGCCAAAAGCGCAACGGTCCCTGCGCCATCGTACGCGACGATCACATCATAGAAGAGCCCGGGTATCTCACCTTCCGTATCGCCGACGAGGCGGTGGACTATATCGGTCAGCAGGCCGACTCGGAACAACCCTACTTCCTGTACGTACCATTCAGTGCCCCGCACACCCCCTTCCAGGCACCGCGAAACTACTACGAGATGTTCTCACATGTGGAAGACGAGGCCATGCGCGTTTACTACGCCATGATCAAGGCCCTTGACGACGCGGTCGGAATGATTCTCGACGCGGTCGATGGTTCCGGGGAGGCCGAAAACACGATGGTTCTCTTTCTCAGCGACAACGGTGCCGCTGCCTATACCGGCGCTAGCAACGCGCCCCTCAAGGCGGGAAAATTCAGCTACTTCGAAGGGGGAATCGCCGTACCCATCATGGCACGGTGGCCGGGCGTAATCGAGCCCGGAACCGTCTATCCTCACCCGGTGTCGGCACTCGATGTCTACACCACATGTACGACGGCCGCGGAGCTCCCGCTGCCGGAAGACAGAGCGGTCGACGGCCGTAATCTGCTTCCGTTCATGACCGGAGAGCTGTCCGGTCCGGCTCACGATGCACTGTTCTGGCGCGCCGGATTTATCCGGGCCATCCGCACAGGCCGGTGGAAGATGCTGCTGAACGATCGGGACGGAACGGTGCTGCTGTACGACATGAATACCGACATCTCGGAGAGCCGCAATCTGGCCGACGACAACCATGACATCGTGGAGAGTCTCAGGCTCCGGATTGAGGAGTGGGAGGCAGGCCTGGTACCGCCAGCCTGGCCCGGTGTGATGGACTTCCATTTCGAATTGGATGGAGAGCGATACGACTTCGCGATATGAAATGAAACCGGACCGGCCGGTTGATGCATACTACCGAATCGACCATCGCTCCCCGGGCATAATCCTCACCCGACCGGCCGGACCGCCGTCACCGCGCAGAGCCACGCCTGCTCGGGATCGGGCACACCGAGCAGCGACGGATACACGTCGACAGAGTCGAAGCCCGCCCGGGTAAGCATGTGCCGGTATTCATCTTCCTTATACGCACGGTGGGTAGACGAATAGTAGGTCACCGAATCGTCTGCAACATGGATCACATAGTAGCGGTCAACCGTCGTCTGGGCAGCCTCGATCCAATTGGTCTCGATGAGACAGAGGTAGGGATCATCCGCGAACAAACCCTTCTCGGCGGAGTGCCAGGAGGTTCCGGTTCTCCGACCGGCGATACCCTCATACGTGTGCGGTTCGAGAAGCAGTAGGCCGCCCGGCCGCAGCGCCTTCCACGCCTTCCTGAGTATCCTCTCGGCATCCCGCTGCCGGAACGCGTTGAGTTCCCCGTAGACAAACAGAACGAAGTCATAGGGACCGCCGTACTCGATCTCGAGAATGTCCCCTTCCATGATCTCCATGCTGCCACCCGGAACCCCCCTCGGCGACACATGTTCCCGTGCATACTCCACCGATGCCGGTGAAAAATCTATCCCGGTACAACGATGACCTTTCGCAGTCAGGCGAGTACAGTAGAAACCGGGACCACACCCGAGATCGAGGATCCGCGCCGGATCTCCGGAGAGGAGGCGTTCGTGCATCCACCGCACATGTGCATCGATCTTGTCCAGCTTCCGGCTGGCCATATGATGACTCTGATCGAGGTGTTCGGCGAGCATTCTCTTTGAGAACTCAGGATCGTTCCAGGGAATCGTCCCTCCGTCCGCCCCGAGGCCGGGATTCGACGATCGCGTCACGATGTCCGCTGTTCTCACGGCGGGTCCTCCATCAAAAACGGAGCGCCTCCCGATGAGAGAAGTGCTCCGATGGATTTCGGGTAAATTTCAAACACACTATGCGAGAACGCACTATGCGAGTCAATTCGGTACGATTCCGATGCCTTCTATGAGAATAACGGAGAGCGTATCAGATTACTCACCCGCGCGAGGCGGATTGCTCTGGATCTCCGAATTAAGCTTCTCGAGAGCCTGATCCGCCTTCCATTCGGCGAAGGCCGCGGCCTCGTTCCGCACAAATTCCTTCTTCGATTCCTCGATCAGGGCGGAGATCGGATACTCACACAGGGCATACACGGTACCGTCCTTGGCGACGGCAACCTCTTTGGTCTTCACACCCTTGAGTGTGACGTTGGCAATCTGCCGGGAAACGGACTCCACGAAGTTGAGCACCTGCTTGTTCTCACCCTCGCCCGCCTCCTGCGCATAATCGGTAAGTGCACTCTTCACCGTTACCTCGACCTGCCGGGCAATGTCGTCCCGTGCCCTCGAAATGGCGGTAGTTCTGGACATACTCAACGAACTCATCTTCGCGTCCCCGACGCCGTACACCGCGTCCTCGGCAACCGGTGGATTCAGGTAGAATTCAGGGATTTCATCCATGTCAGGGACATTGCTGCTCGCGCATCCCCAGAAAGTCATGACCATCACCAGCGTCAATACGAGATAGACTGCTTTTTTCATACTCCCTCTCCTTCCATTGTTTTCGGGCTACCTCCGACCGTCCAGCTCCCACACAGGAGACCGAATCGGACTGGAAACCAGATCGTCACTACTATCCTTACGGACTATCCTTACGGCCCAATATAATCCAAATGAAACCGTATTTCCAACAATCCTCGGTTTTTTCGTCGTCGATCCGCCGCTTCACTTCGGCGGCACCATGAGGAACTCTACCCGCCGGTTCTTCCACCACACCTCGGGATCGTCGGTAGGCGCAATCGGATATCGGCCGCCGAAGGCCTCCCAGGTGATCTTCTCATCGGGAATGCCGAGTTCGACGAGGGCCTCTTCGACCGTACCGGCACGTCGCTCGGTCAAGGGAAAGAGGATCTCCTCCTCCTCCCGATACATAGCCGGATCTTTTCCGTAGAAGACATTCAACGCGTGCCCCTCCAACCCCAGGTCGTAGTTCGGGTACTTGTCGCTGATCGTCACGACCCGCTCGAGGCTGTCGTAGTTCCGGGCCTCCATCTCAGATCCCGCCGAATCGAGCTCATGCTGATACGCCCCGAAGATGATGTTCGGCACCATTAGGTACATCTTGCCGTCACGCATCACGAGGAGGATATCCAGCGGTACCTCGCGGGAATACTCCGTGGTGTTCCCGAGTACGTCCGAGACGATCAAGGTGAGTTCGAATACGTTTCCGTCGTCCACGACCCGTTCACCCTCGATCTCCCCCTGCCATGCGATCTGTTCACTCGGATTTCCCGGTCCGGAATAACTGCGGACGATAGTATCGTCAGTGTCGTATACGTCCATCTCCCAGCCGACGATTTCACTCTCGTCTTCTACCACCAGAGAGAGGAAGACCTGGCCCTCGATGGAGCCCTTCTCGGTCTTGGCGAAGGGATCGGTGGTGACCGCCACATCGACTCGCGGCGGACTAACATCGATTCGGAAGGTACCGGAGCGAGATGCGAGCTGGTCTCCCCGTACATAGTCGATGGAGAGGTTCGCGGTATAGAGGCCCTCGGACGGTTCACCGTCGTCGGTACTGCCGTCCCAGACCACCTGCTTCGGCAGGTAATCCTCGCCGGTGTAGGTCTTCACCGTGCCGCCATCCATGGATACGATTTCGATCTTCCATTCGGCAACGCCATGGTACTGCGACGAGGCGATATCGATCTCGATGGTGTCGTTCTTCCCGTCGCCGTTTGGCGAAACTCCGAAAGAACTCATGGATGCGGACACGGAGATCGGTTCCGATGCGACCCGAACGGGTACCCGCGGCGCCTCGGCCTTGTTCCCGGCCTCGTCGATAAACTCTGCGTCGATGTGGTAGGTTCCGTCCGGTACCGGCTCCCCCTCCTCGTCGACTCCGCTCCATGTAAGTGTATTGGAAGTGCTGGAGTCGGTCACCTTCAGGATCTCCTCGTTCTGCTCATTCACGATGGTTCCGGTCCAGCTACCGGACTCGTTAGAGGAGTAGGTGACGCTGACCGCATCTTTCCTTCCGTCCTGGTTCGGGGAGATGATATCCTGATCGGTCTTCAGGCTGAGTTTCGACTTGGTGACATCCATCTTGACGAACGTCGGTTCGCTCGAGTTTGTGTTACCCGCAAGGTCGGTGCACGTAGCGACGATCCGGTAGAGCCCGTCCGAGAAGTCCGCATCATCACCGGGATCACGCAGAATCAGGGTCCGATCGGTGCTCTTCCGGTCGCCGGAGGTGTATACGATGGTACCCGTCATGTCATACATGTCGATGCGCCACCAATCGATCTCGGCGGTGTCGAAATCGTAGATGGTCACGACGTTGGTATCTCTGGCGCCGTCGCCGTTGGGAGAGAAGACCGGATATTGGGTCTTGAGCTTGAAGTTCGGCGCAGATACGTCCAGCTTTACAGTAAACGAGGGCATCGCATCGTCCAGCGTGTTGTACTCCGCCCTGAACCCGTTCGCGTATTCAACCCAAAAATGGATGGAATAGAAGCCCTCGTCCAGCAGGTTGCCGGCCGGGTCCTCGCCGAGGAGACTCAAGGCTTCCGGCGGTGCTCCCTCCTGTGCCGGCAGCATCATCGTACGCTGATTATCGACACGCACCAGCGACCCGCCCCATCGGGCCACCTTCTCCCGGTTGCCGACGTCGTTCGTGATGGTGATGGTGTCTTTCACCCCGTCTCCATTAGGAGAGAAGTAGTATGTATCCACCTTCAAGGAGATGTCGGAGGAATAGGGATCGAGCTCAATCCCGGTGATCTCCGCCTCCGGGGAGGTGTTTTCGGCCGGGTCCAGGACACTCGCCGGGTAGACGTAGTACGAGTATATACCCGGTTCCGCCTGCTCGCCCTCGTCGGTGGTGCCGTCCCACTGCACGTAATAGGTGCCCCCGGATGTGATTGTTCCCGGCTCACCGGAGGGACGGTCGTAGACACGGACGTCGTTGCCTTCTGCATCCCGTATGGCCGATTTCCAGGCGTCGGCGTCGATGCCCTTGGCGTCGGAGAGAGAAACCCCCAGGCTGATAATCTCTCCCTTTCCGTCGCCGTTGGGAGAGAGGAGCATCGACTCCGGTTCGATAGCCTCGACCGCCGGGGCGGTGGAATCTACGATGAAGCTGAGTCCGCCGGAGAGCTCGGTGACGTCCACCTCCTTGGGTTCTCCCCGCCGTTGCGAGTCTTTGATCCAGAGGTTGATCGTGTATATACCGTCCGGCGCAGGTTCACCCGAATCGAGCATACCGTCCCAGTCGACCTCCTCCACCATGACCGTATGCTCACGGTACAAACGAAAGATCTGCTGAAACGTGCTGAGGGGCGATTCCTGCGTGTATACGTCCTCGTTGACGATCTGACCGTCCTCAGAGAGGATGCGGAGGCGGTATTCAGGCACGTAGGCTTCTTCGTCCTTGATCTTCAACCAGAGAGTCACCTTGAATCCCAGGGTTGCATCCGTAACGCCGTCTCCACCGGGAGAGATATACTGCGGAACCGGGTCTGTCAGAGGAACGACCTCTATCTCTCTATCTCCCCGAGCGTAGACCGATACTGATGCTATCACCGTTACGAGAATAAAAAGTAGTATCCGTTTTCCGTACATATTCTCCCCCTCTACAATCGTACTTTTTCTTCACCCATGAGTATACTCGATGTTGTCCGTTTTGACAGCAACATTTACCGATTAAAAGGGCGATGTCCCGCGAGGATATTCCGGGCAACCAAAAAATACGGCCAATCCGGCAGCCACGTCGCTCAAACCGTGTCGAATTCCGAGTGATCCTCCCTGCTGCCCTTTCCGAACGGCCAGAAGCGGCACAAACTCACGGGTGTGATCGGTGCCCTCGAAGGTCGGGTCGCATCCGTGATCCGCCGTAACGATCAACAGATCCCCCTCACCAAGCAGTTTCAGAATCTCATTCAGCCTCATGTCGGTTTGCATCACCGAATCGTGGTATCCCTTCGGGTCCCTCCGGTGCCCGTATATCATGTCGGTATCCACCAGATTGACAAAGACGAATCTCGGGCCACCCGACTCTTCGGCGAGGAGCGATTCCACCCGGTCGATACACGCCTCGTTCCCCTTGTCGTGATGACTCACCGTGAGTCCCTGCTCGTTGAAGATGTCGCCGATCTTGCCGACTCCGGCGGTGATCACACCGCAGACCTGTAAATGATCCAGAATCGACGGCCCCGGAAGAGGCAGGCTGAAATCGCGCCGGCCGGAGGTCCGTGTGAAACTCCCGGGCTCACCGACGAAGGGTCGTGCGATAATCCGGGCGACATAATACGCATCGCAGAGCCGTCTGGCGGTCTCACACATCCGGTAGAGCTCCTCCGGCGGAATCACCTCCTCGTGGGCAGCGATCTGAAACACCGAGTCGGCAGAAGTGTAGCAGATCGGATTCCCCGTGCGGATGTGCTCCCTGCCGAGTTCCTCGATGATGACGGTGCCGGATGCGGCCTTGTTTCCCAGGATCTTCCGACCGGTCTCCGCCTCGAACTTCGAAACCAGCTCCTCCGGGAACGATGGCGGTTCCGGGGGAAACGTGCCGAAGGGTCTGTCCAGTTCGATTCCTGCCAACTCCCAATGGCCGGTGGTGGTGTCCTTCCCGGGAGATTTCTGCGCCATCACCCCGAATATCGCCGTAGGTTCATCCACCGGTTCGCAGCCCGGCATCTCCTTTCCCAGGAGGGCGGCTGCGTTCCCGAGCCCGTACCGCTTCAGTGTCGGCCACCGTGCGCCGCCCACACTCTCCGCGATATGCACCGCGGTATTGGCACCCTCGTCGCCATACTCCTCAGCGTCGGGCGCGCTCCCGATCCCGAAGCTGTCGATGACGATCAGCACGGCTTGTAGACTTGTCTTCGACATGTGGACTCCTTGTGATGTACCGCCCGGCCTCACTCACCGGCTCGGTGTTCCGACTCAGCCATCGAATCGCCCCAACACCAATCGGGGACAGGCGGGCTTCTTTCCGGCCACTCGCACGGCGGAAAGGAAGAGATTTCGGGCCTCCTCGAGGTTCGCCTCGTCGTTGATATGGAACTCCGCCAGAGGCTCATCCTTCACCACCGAGTCTCCGATCCGTTTCATCATCCAGATTCCCACCGCCGGATCGATGGTGTCCTCCTTGCGTTGCCTCCCCGCCCCGAGCAGCATGGCCGCTCTGCCGATGTCGGCCGCTTCTACGGAGCCGATATATCCGGATTTCTCCGCGCATACCGGCTCCCGCCGCCGCGCCTCAGGCAGCAGGCTGAGATCGTCGGCCACTCTCGGGTCTCCCCCCTGGGCTTCCACCATGACCCGAAACTTCTCGAGTCCTGAGCCGTCGACTACGGCCCTCTCGAGGCGGTTCACCGCATCCTCCCTCGATTCCGCCTTCCCCGCCAACAGCAGCATCTCCCGGGCCAGCGCCAGCGAAACCGTCAGCAGGTCGCCGCGGCGTTCACCCTTGAGAATCTCAACCGCCTCCCTGACCTCGATAGCGTTCCCGACGGCCTCGCCCAGGGGCTGGTTCATGTCCGTCACCAGGGCGACGGTCCGCCTGCCGGCCTTGGCGCCGATCTCCACCATCGCCTCGGCCAGGGTTACGGCCTGTTCCTCCTCCCGCATAAAGGCGCCGGTGCCGGTCTTCACGTCCAGTACGATGGCGTCTGCGCCGGAGGCGATCTTCTTGCTCATGATGCTGGCGGCGATCAGCGAGACGTTGTCGATGGTGCCGGTCACGTCCCTGAGGGCATACAGCTTCTTGTCCGCCGGTACCAGGTCCGCCGTCTGTCCGATCACCGCCAACCCGGTTTCGTTGACGATCCTGATGAAATCATCCATCGATTGGGATGTTCGGAACCCGGGAATCGATTCGAGCTTGTCCAGAGTACCCCCGGTGTGCCCCAGACCACGGCCGGACATCTTGGCCAGGCGTCCGCCGCAGGCCGCCACCAGCGGGGCCACCACCAGGGTGGTGGTGTCCGCCACGCCGCCGGTGGAGTGCTTATCCACCGTGATTCCGTCGATCTTCGAAAGGTCCACGGTGTCCCCGGAGTTAGCCATGGCGAGTGTCAGATCAGCAGTCTCTCCGGGGTTCATGCCCCGAAACCAGACGGCCATCATCAACGCCGCCGCCTGATAATCGGGAATTGCGCCTGCCGTGTAGTCACGGATGAAGGTCTCTATCTCTTCACGGGTCAGTTCCCCGCCGTTCCGCTTCTTCAAGATCAGGTCTACGGTTCTCATATCGTCTAATGTACTCCGATTAATTGGGAAATGGAAGTCGATGCCTACAGCCTTCCGATGTCACCGTCTCCCTTGACTGATAACGCTTCTCATTATTGGTAGAATATGCTATACCTCATTCAATAGAACTATTCGGATAGCATACACACTCTCCAGGCACGGTAGGAGTCCGAACAATACGACGCCCTCACTATCAACCGGATGCAGACGCAGCTGAGACGGAGGGGGGCTTGACGGATGAACCGGCCGACAGGGGAATCATGATCGTAGGAGAAAGAAGATGGCAGGTCTGACACCGGAGATGATAGAACTGAACAAGAAGGTGGCCGAGAGGATGGCGCGGGTGAAGCATTCACTGGTGGTCATCAGCGGAAAGGGGGGCGTCGGCAAGACCACCGTTTCCGTGAATCTCGCAGTCGCGCTGGCGATGAAGGATTATCGGGTAGGAATACTGGATATCGATTTTCACGGACCGAACATCGCCAAGATGCTGGGTATAGAGGGAGAGATCCTCATGAACTCATCCGAGGGGATCGAGCCGTTCCCGGTCCTGCCGAACCTGAAAGCTCTCAGCATGGCCCTCCTGATCCAGGACCAGGACGAACCGATCATCTGGAGGGGTCCCTTGAAGATGGGGACCATGCGGCAGTTTTTAGGGGAGACCAACTGGGGTGAACTCGACTACCTGATCATCGACTCGCCTCCGGGAACCGGCGACGAACCGTTGAGCGCCATCCAACTGCTGCCTAAAGTCGACGGCGTCGTCATCGTCACAACTCCGCAGGCCGTTGCGGTCCTGGATTCCCGCAAGACCATCAAATTCGCCGAAAAACTGAATGTTCCGGTTATCGGGGTAATCGAGAACATGAGCGGCCTCGCGTGCCCCCACTGCGGAGAGACCATCGATCTGTTCGGCAGAGGCGGCGGCGAGAAGGCCGCCGGCGAGTTGGGGGTACCCTTCCTCGGCGCGGTTCCGTTGGATCCGGAGATGGTAGCCCGCGGGGACGGAGGACGGCCGCCGACGGGTACTCCTTCGGAAACAATTAGCGGACAGGCCCTGGCCGATATCGTTGACAAGATACGGGCAACGGTAGAACAATAGATCCATTCCGTCGACGATCCCGACCTCTACGACGAGATGATCGACACCGTCGGAGAACTGGCCTTCCGGACCACCGAGGCGGTTCTGAACTCCGGAATTTGCTTCGAATTCATCCATTTTTGGGAGGACATCTGCTTCAAGGGAGGCCTGTTGGTGCCGCCGGCGGTGTTCTCTGAGAAAGTGGGACCCCACTACCGCCGAATCACGAACCTGGCGAGAGAACACGGTATCGATATCGCCTCGGTGGACTGCGACGGCAAGATAGATGCCCTGCTGCCGATCTGGCTGGAAAACGGCGTAAACACCATGTTCCCCATGGAGGTGGGGACCTGGAACGCGAGTATCGCCCCCTGGCGGAAGGGGTACGGCAGGGAGCTGCGGGGCGTCGGCGGCATGAACAAGCACCTCTTCGCCGCCGGATTCTCGGAGATCGATGCCGAGATCGAACGGCTGAAGCCGCTGGTGGACCTTGGTGGATACATCCCCTGTCCGGACCATCGCATCCCGCCCAATCGATGTGTCGATGGCACCTGATCATCTCGAATTGACAGGCGCGTATTGGTCAACTATTCTTTCAATTATGGATGATTCCTCACCGTATGCTTTCGTTCCTCGGAAAATTCCCCTCGTCAAGCACCGCCTGAGACGAAGGCCGCTCTTTGTAGTGCTCTGTCTCATCGCGTTCCTTCTCAGTACTTCGCCGGGTGCAGCCTTCGAACTGAACGAACGCCTGGAACTTAAGATCCTCCGGGGCATCTATTTCAACGACGGCCTCATAGGCCAACTGCCCATTCCTACGGGATTGGGACTACGCCTGAATATTCGAGAGATCCGCATCGCCGAACCGCTGGAAACCATCATCACTATCCGCGGTAAGGGCGGCTATCCTCGGGTACTGCTCTACCGGAACGCCTTCGGTTCACCGATCTCCTCCCTCATAACCGTTCCCCTCGAACCGGGGACGGAGCAAGTTCCCACTGTCGGGAACATCGCCTACGACAAGATCACCGCCGACTGGGAGTTGGGCCTGATCCAGGGCCTTGCACGAAGACCGCAGGCCGGTACAAATCTGTTTGAAGCGTTCCTTATGTATCGTGGTAGGTTCGAGAAACCACGCTCAGATACTCCGACGGTACTGTTCGAATCGGTATTCCCTGACAGGGAACCGCTGTTCAACACCGTCATGTTCGGTGGCTTGAACCTCGATACCGTGACGGTAAAACCCCACGGTACCAAACTGGGGGTCTATCTGGAGGCCTCCGCGGAATGGGGCCCGTGGTTCTTCGGCAACCGATGGCAGGGCGATACCGACTTCCTACGGTTGAATGCCTGGACGCTCGGATTCATTCCACTGTTCGACATCCGACCTGAGTATGAGCGCAACACCTTTTCGGCATACATCGCCCTTGCCGGGACCTTCGACTGGGCGGTAGGCCGAGGCGTGCCTCTCTATGTCCTCGGTTCCGTCGGCGGCAGAGAGCCTAGGATGGGGCTTGGTGCACTGGTCCGGGGCTTCGAGAAGGAACGATTCGACACTGCCATGAAGGTCTTCGGATCGGCAGAGCTCAGGATCCTCCTTCCGTCCCTCGGACATCCCGAATTCGTACCGGTGCTCATCGGCTTCGCCGATGTCGGGTTCTACCGGGACTACTACATCGACCCCCTGGATACACCCTCCGGTCTGCTGCTCTCCGTCGGAGGCGGTCTGTATCTGGAACTGTTCGGCACGCTGCAGGCGGGAGTCTCCGTGGGGATTCCCATTATTGGCGAGCGACTCGACAACAGGCCGGTGGGGATCCTGCCGGCAGGCAGGTTCCACTTTCGCTATGAATAAACATCCGTAAATCGGCGTACTATGCTTTCCCGAGCATCAAAAATGCGATACGATAGCCGGAAACATCGGCAACTCTCAGACCGAATCGTCATATAGGGGTATTCACAGATGAAAACTTCCTTCCGATCTTGTATCCGCGTTAGTCCCTGTCCACGCCTCGGCGCGGCAGCGATCGTCATGGCGTTGCTGATCCTCCTCGGCGCCACGCCACTGTCTGCAGATGATTTTTCGGGTGCCGGAAACACCATGGCACTCAACCTGGCCGTTGCCGCCGACTTCGTCGCAGCCCACACCCTCACACGAGTGGGGCTGTTCGACACCGGCGATGAACCTCCCGAGGTGGAGGAACCGGAGGGTCCCGGCAGCGGATTCTACTTCAAGCTTGCGGGATTTCACTGGAACTGGCTCTGGGGGATCGATTTCATCCCCAGCGGTATCGGCGTCGAGTTGGGTTACGAGCTGGGCACGCCGCTGGGTGTGGATACCGTTTTTCGGGTCATGCTGAAGGGCGGGTACTCGGGCACTCGGACATACCGTGCCGTCGATTTCACGCCGAACCAGGTCCTCGACTTCAGCTTCCATCCGGAATACGCAGGATACACCGCCTCGCTGCCAAGCGACGAGGAGTGGGACTCCTACTACAACCGGATCAACTTCGATACTCCCCGGGTGAAGTGGGAGGTCGGCGTCAAGCAGGGCATCCTTTGGAACGACGATCTCGACAAGAACCTGCTGGAAGGATTCCTCTACTACCGCGGCAGGTGGAACTGGTATTGGCGAGCCCGTGTGAAGTGGGGCGCCGATGACCCCGAGACCGAGATCATCCGGGACGTTCACGATCAGTGGCAGGCCGCCTACGATGGAACCGATGCCTACGGGATCGTGGACAACTCCTTCATCGGCGGGATCATCTTCGATACGGTGGAGTTCGACGACAAGGCCAAGACCTACAACGGCTTCTACGCCGAGGCGTCCTTCGAAGCCAGCCCCTACTTCCGGAACGTTCTGGGACCGTCGGACTTCTACCGCGTCAACGGCACCGCCAACGCCTTCCTGGAGATCTTCAAGCTGAGACCGGAATTTAAACGCAACCTGCTCTCCATCTACCTGGCGGAGCACTTCGCCGTCGACTACATATGGTCCAAGTACAACATGCCCATCTACGCGATGCAGACCTTCGGCGGCACGGACCTGCGATACGGACTGGGCGGCGGCGACGGCGTGCGAGGCTTCGAGAAGTACACCTGGGACACCAACTTCAAGGTCGTCAACAACATCGAGCTACGGGTGAACGGCCCGGCGATCGGATTGAAACATCTGGTGCCGGGCTTCCTGGTCTACTTCGACGCAGGAATCGGTGCCGGATATTTCGGGTACGAGCAGGACGAGTCACAGCCTGCAATCCTGGACAATCCCGAGGACGCGAGCTTCATGTGTTCTACGGGAGTCGGCATCTTCCTGGATCTCCTGGGAGTGGCGACGGCTCGGTACTACGTGCACTTTCCACTCTACCCGGAGCGGCTGGACGGGCAACCGGTGGTGTTGACCGATATCAATCTGGATCTGCACTTCTAGGGGCAACCGAAGAGGCAAACCGTTTCGCCCTGTCCAGCAGATCGGCCATCACATCTGCATGTTCGGTCGAGAGATCGGTTCTTCATTACTCTTGTACAAGGGATACGACCGGTATATGGTGAGTGATCCATGAACACACGAGAGAGGACACAATCATGACATTTTTCGAATTCAGACACTATCGAATCAGGGAAGGCAGGATGGACGACTGGGTGAAGCTTATGGAGGATGAGATCATCCCCTTCCAGATCAAGCAGGGCATGGTGGTGATCGGCAGTTTTCATGGCGAGGAAGACCCCAACCTGTATGTGTGGGTTCGGCGATTCGAGAGCGAGGAACATCGCAAGAAACTCTATGCGGCCGTGTACGAGAGCGACACCTGGAAGAACGAACTCACCGACAAGATCGGAGACATGCTTATCCGGGAGGAGATCAAGGTGCATCGCCTCTCGCCCACACCACGGTCGGTGATCCGCTGATCCTCAGGTACGCTTCCCCGGATCGACGACCGCCGCCGTAAGGACGATAAACCCGACCACACTGAACCCCAGGGCCGAGGCGAACATGGGACGATACCCGAATACGTCCACCACCCACCCGGCAAAGAGCGGTGCAAGCAGCATGGGAAGTCCGAGTATGGTGGATGAGAGCGCCGAATAGGTAGGCAGACGCTCGATGGGGCAGAATTCCATCGTAATCGCATTTCTGGAGATGCCGAGACAGACCCGCGAGAGATTCACCAACACGAAGACCCCGTAGAGCACCATCTCAACCCGCACCGACAGCAACAGGGCCGTTCCCGCGATCCCCATCACAACCGCCGCCTGGGCGAGCCACTTCCGGCCGAGTCGATCGGCGAGCCATCCGAAGATTAGGGTCCCGGTGGACTGTCCGATCATGGCCGTGATCGTCATACTGCCGGCGAATTCGTCGGATACCCCAAAACTGTCCCTGGCATACAGGATGTAGAATCCGGCGGCCATGGCACCAAAGGTCACCAGCGACTGACTCACCAGATACCTGGTGAAATTGGTGTGTTCCCGCAGTATGCGTAGGAGTTCCCTGCCATACAGTTTGCGGGTGACGGGTTCGTATCGTACAGGATCCTCCGGCTCTTTGAGGAGACACAGAAACAGATATGAAACCATCTGTAGGAGGAACGCCGCTCCGAAGCAGATTCCGTATGAGACGGGGAATTCGAGACGATTCAAGAGGGCCCTGGCGATCACCGCACCGCCGATTCCCAGGAGAGCCCCGACGGCTTCGATGGATCCGAAGAAGATCCCTCGCCGCTCCGGAGAGATCAACTTCCCGAGCATCTTCTTGTACATAGGCATCACGGCGCCGGCGGAAAGCTTCGAGACGGCGATACAGATGATGAGAATACTCAGCGAGAACGGCTTGGGTGCATCGGGGAGAAGGAGGATCGTACCGGCAATCACGAGATACGGCAAGCGTTGGAAGAGGGCGAACACGAGGATCGCAGGCTTGGTGCGAGACTGGGACTCCCCCCAACGGGCCAGGATCAGCTGCGGCAGGTACATCCCGACCTGTTGAATGGCGGTGATGAGTCCGATCAACACGGCCGAAGAGGTGAGATACCCGGCATACAGCGGTAGTACCGTCGTGGAAAAGACGAAACTCAACGACAAGACGAAAAAGGCGTTGTCGGCTACGTTGACCACGAAATTCCAGACGGCATATCGTCGTATATAGGCATCATATTCGGAAACCGGCTCCCTCCCCGGAGAGACCCCACTACTGAGACCGGCTTCCGGAAGCGCTTCAACATCTCGATTCATACTCGACAGAGTACGACGAAACAAACCGACGGACAAGTCATGCCGACAGTTCTCGACAGATTTGCCGTAGGTCCCCGCCTTGATCGGTAGCTGAATTTAGGTATACTAACTGTGCTGCTACGTACTGGAACAAGACGAAACGCCGAACCGGTGATCATCTTCGGCTCGAAGGACTGTCACTACTGCATGGACCTGAAATCGGCCTTGGACACCAAGCGGGTTCCCTCTGAATTCAGGGATGTAGGACTCGAACAGGCCGCGTTCATCGAAATGATGGAGATCCTGGCGTACAAGCTTCCAAACCTGCGCCTGGAAGACATCTCTCTGCCTGTGGTAGTAATCAATGAGAAGGTGTTAATCCAACCGCAAGCGGCCGACGTGATCGATACGAGAGGTCGATAGGGCAATCCCCGATCAAGAATCCCCCGTCTCCGTCTTTCGAACTACAGCGTTCTCCTGAGGATCGCCAGATCGACAGGAGCGATTGTGACCCTCGAGCATTTCCGGCCGCCGCAGAATATATCCTCCCACTCGTCGTCCAGTTCCTGGGTGTACTCGCTGCCGTTGTAATTGAGCAGAAAGAGCACCTCCACGCCGTCACCGACCTGCCGGAGTGCGTGAACTCCCTCCACGGTTTCCAGTATCGGTGCCACGCCGGATAGCCGGCAAAGCCAAGGAATCAGCGCCGCGACGGAATCCTCCGTCAGGGCGGTGCCGATGTACACGACCCTTCCCTCGCCATACCGGTGTACGGTAATCGCCGGGTGGCCGTCCCGCCATCCGGAGGCATACTCCGCCGCTGCCTGGGCCCCAATCAAATGTATTTCATCGGCGAGGTACCGACCTGCCCCGGCGTACTCCTCAAGCCCCTGTGCGACCCCCCGGACGGCGACACCCGCATCCAACGAGGAGAGGTCACTCACCTCTATCCCGGCGGCCTCTCTCAACGGTCCGGGCCTGGGTACGTCGAAGCAGCGACCGAAACGATCCACCACGCCGGTTCCCGCGGTCAGACACAATACACCCCCGGATTCGGCAAAGCCGGTAAGGTTCTCTACCGTTGCATCGTCCAGGAGGAAGGCCCGTGGGGCGATCACCAACTTGCTCCCGGAAATATCGGCACGCGTATCCATGGCGTCAACCGCCACGTTGATACCGGTGAGGGCATCGTGGAATGCCACGGCCTCATCCACCGCGTCGATCCCGTCCACAGGCATGTCATCCAAGGCCCACCTGGAGTCATAGCTGTAACAGATGGCCACGTCTCCTCGAGGCTGCACTCCATCCAGAATGTCACCGACGTTCTTGACCTCCGCGCCCATCCTCTTCAACTCCTCGTATCGTCGATTCGGCTGTCCCGCCTGAGGGAGCATCCCGTCCCTGTGCATCTCCTGTCCCTGCCGACTCACCCGCCAGCGGAAGAAGTTGATCCCCTTCGCTCCCCGGGCCACCGCCTGCCACGCCCACAGGCGCATCCAACCGGGCCCCGAGTCCACCGGCGCCAGGCGTGTGAACTGTTCCAGGACCAGCACCCTCCCGCGGTTACCGCGGTAGTAGTCCACAACCAGTTCCGGGCTGCGAGCCGGGTAGTAGTTCATGCCGTTGTAATCGATGTACTTGGACATCTCGTGGTAATCGGTGTGTCTCGTCTTGCCGCTCTGGAAGTTCGTGGTGATCCACTTTCCAGGATCCTTCTTTCGGATATACTCGGTTCGGTCCCGGAGGAACCGGATATTCTGGTGAGAGAGAAACCGACGATACTCGAGGTTGAGCTGCGGATTCGGTCGCACAGGATGAACCATCGGCACCTCGTCGAAGGAACCGAAGGCGAAGGACCAGAAGTGCGGTCCCCAAGACCGGTTCAGTTCATCCACGGAACCATACTTCTCCCGAAGATACTCTTGAAAGGTTTCGAGACACGTCTCGCAGAAGCAGTCGTTTGAGCCCCCGACCTCGTTGTCGATCTGCCACCCTGCTATGGCCGGATGGCCGGCGAAGTGATCGATCACCATCCGGTCGATCCGGAGTGCTGCCTCGCGGAAGTCCGAATTCGACGGACAGTAGGCGTATCTGGCCCCGGCGCGTCCCCTCCGGCCGTCGATGTTGACGTTCTCGATGCCCGGATATCGCTTGTATACCCACGGAGGCGGAGTTCGGGAGCAGGTGCACATGATCACACCGATCCCCTTCTCGCTCAGGAGCTCGAGTACACGGTCCATCCAACCGAAATCGTATTCACCTTCACGGGGCTCATAACCACTCCAGGCGAATTCCCCCATCCGGACGGTATTCACCCCCGCCTCGGCCATCATCTGCACGTCCACAGGCCATCTCTCTTCGGGCCATTGCTCGGGGTAATATTGCGCTCCGAAAAACATCTGCACACCTCCGGGTAAGAGTTCGTTCCGAGAACCATACACCAACGGCAGGATATTATCACCTACGAACGAAAATCTGAACGTGTCCTAACAAAAAACTCATAAATCTGATTATAATGAGAGAGTGACTCGAAGAGATGCGCCCCGAAACATCATTCTCATCGTCGCCGACAGCCTTCGCTATGATTCCGTCTTCCGTAGACGCCGCCGGGGAATGAAATTTCCGAGACGGGTACGCTACATGAACTCTCATGGTGTGAAATTCCCCCAGGCCCGGTCGGCCGGTTGCTGGACCCTCCCCGCTACCGCCTCAATGTTCTCCGGCAGGCTTCCACACGAACACGGCGCCACCTGCCGCAGCCGGAAGTTTTCCCCGGATGAACCGACGCTGGCCGAACGACTCCAGGCAGCCGGATACTCAACGACGCAGATCACGGCGAACGTCGTCACCACCGACCTTTTCGGCCTGAACCGCGGATTCGACCGGGTCCACCGAATCTGGGATTATATAGAACCGCGGTTCAACAGCCTCTACAAGATGGTCCTAATGATGGGCAAGCCGCGGGTACGCAAGCTCCTGTTCTCGAAGGACGGGCTGTCACTCAAACTTTCCGAAGACCTGCGAGTCGGCAACTGCTGGGTGCAGAACACACACTCCGAAATCCTCGACCTGGCGCGTACTGTCATCGCAGAAAACCGCAGGCAGGGAAAACCGGGGTTCCTGTTCCTGAACCTGATGGAAACTCACTTCCCGTACCATGTCGGTCCGACGTTCAGGCTAATCGGCAAGGGAATAAGAGACAGGATCGGAGAAATTTCCGGGCTCTTCAACACCCTCAATCAGAGTTTCCTGCGGTCGGACCACTCACGCATTCCACCGCAGACCCTCCGGTTGCTGATGAAACGCCAGGCGAGGAGCTGGCGTCTCCTGGCGGCGGAGATAGACGAATTCGTGAATGAGATGCACGAAGACAGAGACAACCTCATCATCTTCTGCTCCGACCACGGCGATAACTTCGGCGATCAGGGATGGGTCTACCACTTCGGGAACGTCACAGACGCGGGAAACAGGGTCCCCTTGATCTGGTTCGGCGATACGGAGAACGACGGCGACGAAATCAACCGCCCGGTGAGCGCCCGCCACCTCTACGGCTCGATCCTCAACGCATGCGGTATACCCACCGAAACCCCGACCCTGTTCGACGAACGGCCCGACACACTACCGATCATGGAGGGGTATTGGTACGACAGCATGGGTAAGACGTTACCGAAGTATCGGCACGACCAATTCTGTTTCGTGTACGAAAACCGAAGATACGTGTATCGCGATGGACTATGGCTCTCGGCGACCGTGACCAACCGCCGCATGGAAACGCCATTCGAGCCCCTCAAAAACGGCACGGACCCGATCGAGGAACTGCGAATGCCTCGTGACCGTCGGGAATACCTTAGGAACGCACTTCGGTACTTCGTGAATTTCTCGGAAAGTATATCGACCGGAATGGTGCCGGTACCCGGATAGCCCGACTACCCCTCGGACAACAGCACCTCGTCGCTCTCGAAGGTTCGCTTCCTTATCCTGTGGAAACGTTCCACCAATGACTCGACGGTGAGGGCCCGTTTCTCGTCGTCACGGACATCCAAGATGATCTCCCCGCCGTCCATCATCAGGAGACGGGTGCCGTACTTGATGGCGTGACTCATGTTGTGGGTGTTTCTCTACACAGATACGACGGCCAATCTACAATGGATCCGTACCTGGTGTAAAGCGACAGATTAAAAGGGGAGAGAAATTTGATCGAGGTTCACCGTGCGCCTATTTTCGCTCAGCGTCTTCCTGATGTAGGCCTTGTTAAGTTCCAGTTCATTCACACAGCGTACCAGCAGCTCCTCGGGAATCAGGTTCTGCTCCGCAAACAGGTACATCAGGGCCTTCTCCGCGATGCAGGGGATCCGCAAGGCATTCATCCCGGTCTCCCCGTCCTCCTCACGACCGAACCGCTCCGACATGTGAAAATAGAGCCGTGATTCCTGCGGCGAGGAATGAAGCGCCGTCAGTTCATCCAACAACTCGTCCGGTTTCCCGGCGGCGGCGGCCTCACCAAGGGGCTTCAGTATCAGGAACGTATACTCCTTTCCCGGCAGGTAGTGGTGCCGGTCACAGCGGGTGCAGTAGTTCGGTTCCATGGGATCGTCCTTCTTTCGGTCTCCGCCGATCACGATCAGAGGATCGAAGTAGAGAGCCGGACACTCCCGTTCGTCGATCTTGTAATAGCGGTATGTATAGAAGGAATCGGTGATACAGTCGTCGTGTTCGCAGTAGGCGGTCAGTGGAAACACATCGGTCGCGGTCTCGAGAAGCAGCCGTGCTGTTGGGTTGAATATCTCTCGTCGAAAATTCAGGATCAGCGTAGGAAAGATGAACACGAGTCCGCGCCGTTCCGATTCGTTGCGCACCACGTACGCGAGCCGTTCATCGTAGAAAGAACCCTCGTCGACGATCCAGGTTCCGATCCCCGGATTGTCGGCCAGGATCTCCTCCAACTCGAAGGAGTCCCGGATACGTGCTATCCTGTCGCCGCACCGTTCGTAGCCGCCACGGTAGGCCAGGGCATCGTCAGGATATTCTCCGAACCGCTGAGCATCGAGTATAGACCGGATGAAGAACACCTGCCTGCGATCCGCCGTTCCGGTAGTCGTGAGTCCGGCGATGCTGCCTGACTTCGACCGGATGACAACCGAATCCCGCCAAACCCTGGAGGCGAATTCAGTCTTCCCCGATCCCATCGGGCCGATCACCAAGATCCGCCGAGTCGGTTTGGAAAAGTCGAAGTGGCTCTGGCCGTGGTGCACACGGACCGCCGGGAAACCGAGACTCTTCATAAACGGTTCGGTACCGGTGGTGTCGAGGGGGCGATCCATGGCGGTATGGTACCGATCCGACCCTATGTTGACTACCCATCCGTGTGCTGGTAGGTTTCCCCAATGATCCTCACCATCATTCGAACTCTATTCACCTTCCTGCTGCTGGCCGTCCTGGTACTGAATATGACCCAACGGAAACACCTCTCACACGGCGAGGGAAAGCGTTTCGCAACTCTCAAGATCGCCGGTGTACTGTTCATCGTGTATGCGGGTTTCTGGGTAATGGAACGGACGAACCTGCCGGATCTCCTGGCCGTACCGGTGGTACTCATCGCCGCTATCGTCGCCTTCGTCTTCCGCCGCGAGCTGTTTCCCTTTAGGACCAGATGCGTGGCGTGCGGTACACGACTCCCCCTGTCCCGGATCGTCTACTTCGACTCGAATCGCTGTCGGGAGTGCGATCCCGAAGAATTGGAGCTTGATGACACCGAGGATAATGACTCGCAAGAAAGTGACACGGATCCGAACAGGGATATTCCGTCGCCGGCAGAAATGCCCGCAGCCCCTGTACCGCACCTCGTTACCGAGATTGACTGGGAACACCATCGATTCGACCAGGAGGCGGTGCTCTGCTTCGCCCGGCGCGGTGAAGAGGTCCTCCTCATACACAAGAAAACCGGTCTTGGTACCGGCAAGGTGAACGCACCGGGGGGCAGGCTCGAACCGGGAGAAACTCCGGCGGAGGCGGCGATTCGCGAGACACAGGAGGAAACCGGCGTCACACCGCTCCACCTCGAGGAGCGCGCCGACCTGTCGTTCCTCTTCACCAACGGATTCTCACTCCACGTGAAGGCGTTTTTCGCCGGAGACATGGAAGGAGAACCACACGCAACCAGGGAGGCCGATCCCTTCTTCTGCCCGATCCAGGAAATCCCCTATGAGAAGATGTGGGCCGACGACCGCGAATGGCTTCCACGATCGCTGCAGGGCGACTACGTGATGGGCCGTTTCATCTTCGAAGGTGATACAATGCTGGACATGCAGCTGGAGACACACCCGTTACGGACGGAATGAAATACCGCCTCTGTAGGAGAATCCCGACAGATCGTCACGACCCTATCCCATCACGCCATAGACCTGGATGACCGGCGTGCCTTCGCTGACACGCCGCTCCGACCTATGAAGTCTCGCCATGTGTCCATTCACATTTTCCCTTCATGAAAATAGAGTTAGATGAGCTAATGGAATTTCAATACATTTATTACCCAAGAGTAACCAAAATTTAACATGCATCCCTCATACTCTACACTGCAGGATTTGCCTATTGGGCAAGCACTCGAATCAAAACTGATTGAGAGGGAATTCGATTATGCCACTGGACTACGAGAAGATCAACTTCGCAATCGAAAATTCCAAAACCTTGACACTCACCACCTACACGTATCTCGCCAACGAGCGGAAATACGTAGACGACCTGCTCTTGGAATACCTCAAGTCGGTCGGACAGGAACATCTGCATCCTCAGATATCCTACTGTATTCACGAACTGGCCGGAAACGCGAATAAAGCGAATACCAAACGCGTCTATTTTGACGAGAGGAGCCTGAATATCCACGACCAGGAAGAGTATGAAACAGGGATGCAGGACTTCAAGAAGGACACCATCGACAAGGCGGAATACTATTACGTCGCACAGAAAGGGGCGGGTCTGTACATCAAATTCCACTTCCGAAAAGATGACGAGAAGTTAACCGTCTTCATCCGCAACAACGTCCAGTTGACACGGTTCGAACGGGCCAGGATAGAAGAAAAATTCGAGGCGGCCAATCAGTTCAACAACATCGCCGAGGCCTACTCTCTCATCTCAGATCAAACCGAAGGTGCCGGCCTCGGGATCGTCATGATGATTCTCATGCTCAGGACCCTCGGGTTCGAAGAAAACCCCCTGCGTATCTATTGCCGCGACGGCGAAACCATCGCGAAAGTAACGCTAAACACCGAGACCATGAATACCGAACGACTCGTACAGACGGAAACATATGCCGAGTCGTAATACACGCACTGCCGCAGATCAATCGCCAGAACCGGCATCGCCTCGCGGGATCATCTCAGTGCTTTTTCTCACCATGAAATCATAGGCAGCCCCGGTTCTTTCATCCGTGACGGTTACATCGATCGCAGACTCGATGGGTGTCCGGAGGGGCAAGCGCACTTCGTTCCACCAGTTGCCGTCCCTTCCCCGGACATTCGGAATCCCCTCCTTACCCTTACGGAAAAGCAGCACCGAACCGGCGGTAAGAATTCGGTACGAATACCATCTGGTATTGGCATGCATCAGATCCTGCCTGCCGATGTGAACCACCACATACCCGCCTTCCGGTATCTCGGCATACTTTTCTGCGTACTCTTCCCGGTCTGCATCCCGCTCGGTCAGCCTGACGGTTACCGCTTCTTTTACCGTCTCGAAGGTCCTGTATTCGAGTTCGATATACCCAAACCCATCTCTGTATCTCTCCTGTGGAAGGATCGAATATGTCACGATGGAGTGATAAGCGGGGGCTACTTCCGGCAACGGCAGCGACGCCGCCTTCGAGATAACTGGTGGATTTGGGAGGAAGGAGAGAGAGGTACTCGGCGCCTCATCCGATTTGATCGGGGCGACCGGTAGGACGACCGGCAGAAAAACCTCTACCGTCACCTCTGCCCGCTCCACGAAACCGATCATGTCCAGTCCCAGCAGAAGCGACAGTGCACTCCACCGCGAATCATATACAGGCGCGGCAACCCTGGCCTCGGAACCATATTCACGCTTCGCATGCCGCCTGGCATCATCCAGCAGTACCGAACGCCGCTCCTCCGGAGATTTCAAAAACAGCACGTTCCAGAACACCCTCTCGACCGTGACCTCTCCGACACTCTCGAATCGACTCTCAGGCGATTCGGGTCTCTGAAGCCCGGTTTCGGATGTCCAACCGGTAGTGAGACACCCCGAGAGAAAAAATAGAATACCCAGAATCGATATCAGAACCAGCGCAGGAAACGACGATGGTATCGCGCGAGCAACGACTCGTCGAGACGGTACTATCGAATTGTGAAATGCATCCATACTGTAGATATCGGAGTATCTCACAAGATTCTGTATGGGAGTCTTGAGACAGGCGATACAGGCCGAGGCACGCTTCCCCTCGTCCATATTGTTGTACTGCCGGGAGGCGGCATCCATGGTGTCGAACATACGACCGTTGTTGTAGATCGCGAAGTTCCGCGTACTTCATACCCTTCGTACCAGCCCGCCGTTAGGATACTGCACGAACGGATGAAAATAAAGCCTACATTGGAAACAGTTGCACAAGACCATCAATTGAGTCAAAATACTAAGGTAAGGAGGATACGATGGGTGATGCACTACAGAACGCTACACCGATCCTAGAACGATTCAAGCTGGATGGTAAGACTGCGCTGGTAACAGGCGCCGGCCAGGGAATCGGCAGGGCCTATGCACACGCACTCGGAGAGGCGGGGGCCAGGGTGGCGGTCGTCGATATCTCCGAGGAACATGCAACGACAGTCGTGAAAGAGCTCGAGGACAAGGGAATCGAGGCAATGGCTGTGTTGACCGACGTCACGGACGAGGAACAGGTGCGGAAGATGATCCGATCCGTTATCGATGCCTGGGGTACGTTGACCATCGGTGTCAACAACGCCGGCATGGGGGTCTGGGCCGACGCACTCACGATGGAGAAAAAGAGTTGGGATACGTTGATGGCCCTCAACCTGGATGCGGTGTTCCTGTGTGCCAGGGAGGAAGCCAAGGTGATGAAAGAGAAGGGCTACGGCACAATAATCAATACCGCATCCATGTCGGCCCATATCGCCAACTGGCCCCAGAAGCAGGTGGCCTATAACGCATCCAAGGCGGCCGTGCTACACATGAGCCGCACCCTGGCCACAGAGTGGGCCGAGTATGGAATCAGAGTAAATAGCATCAGCCCGGGATATACACGAACCATGCTGGTCCAAAACCTGTTGGAAACACCGGAAGGGCAATCGATGCTGCCCGACTGGATGAGTCGGACTCCAATGAACCGGATGGCCGAGGTGACCGACCTTCAAGGAGCCGTCGTGTATCTGGCCTCGGAGGCCTCGGATTTCATGACGGGAAACGACATTATCATCGACGGTGGGTACTGCGCCTGGTAGCGGCACTCCTGAGAATCGTCGTCGGTACCGACACTGTTGGTGAATTTATGGCTCCAGGGTTTCCTTCCCCTGGAGCCTGCGGAGAAAGAATATCCACTTTGCGGCATTCCGTCCCCTGAAGAACACTTTGTACCGTTCCCGTCCGACGGCGAACTGGAAACTCTCGTTGAAGTTGTCCACATAAGAAAAGAGGTCCTCGACGCGGACGGTCCAGTCGCGAGCTACGGGGGATGAAATTCCACCGTGTGCGCTACGAAATTCTACACGGTCACCGAAGAGCAGAAGATCTCCCTCGCCATATGAATCGAGTCCCTCCGCCTCTACCTTGCCCATCTCGATGCCCGGTACGGAGATCAGCGGTTCATCGGAACGTAGGGCATCGGCACAAAACCCCTTGATGCGCCGCCGCTGCCAGTCGCTCCAGTCTTTCAAATCGATTCCGACGTCGGGAATCTCCGGAGATACCCGCAGCTTCGCGTCGAGATTCCAGCGCGAATCACACTCGCTGCAGATGATCCGGTCTCCCTCTCCGGTGAGCGTGTCCCGGCTGCCGCATTTGGGGCAGAGCCACAGGAGGAAGTGTACACCCGAGGCGGGCTCCTCACAGGTGAACTCCACATCCTTCAACCGCTCATCCTTGAGATCGTTCCGATACATCATCTCCTGGAGTCTTGCCGTCAGGGTCTCGTTGTCTATACCCAGAAATTCCTCGGGCAGGAGCGTCGAAAATTCACAGAAAATCTTTCCGCGTCGTTTCACGGTTGTCCACCTGGGCAGGGAGAGGTAGTTTCCCGTCAATTTGACGATCCTCAAGGGAACTTTTAGCTTCTTCACCAGTGCGGCGATCCCATCCTGAAAACCGTCGGTCTCACCGTCCCATGAGCGATCTCCCTCCGGAAAGATACCGACGACGTTCCCAGTTTTGATCAGATCGAAGGTCTGCCGGAGGGCCGACATATCCTGCACACCCTTCACCTTGGGAAAGGCCCCGACAAAATCACTCAAGGCGCGCCTCAGCGGGTCTACTCCCTCGATGTTGGCCATGTAATTGACCGTTTTCTTCATGAACATGCCGATGATGAACGGGTCGGTCCTGTGAGCGTGATTCGCCAAGAGGACGAAGGGCGGGTCCGGTTCCGGTTGATACTCAATTTTTTCCGGGCTGTAGAAGCTTTTCAAGCTGGGAACATAAAAAATGCGCCCAACAAACCACACAAGATCTTGATACCAGCGAGCCATACCCATGCTCCTTTACTGCAGATGCGCAAGCTCCAAACAGGAGCCCTATGCAGTTCCTTCGAATAGGGATCTTTTTTCTTATATTTGAAAAATACATATTCGCTAATAGACGATTACGTTTACGACTAAGTATACGATTAAATTGATCGATTCACCAGATCCACGAACCCGTTCCATGTGACCACGGTCTGCCGAATTCCCGAATCAGGGGGATAGCGATCTTTCTTTCCAGACCGTTTTCGTGGCTCCTCGACGCCGTCTTTCGAGATGAGGACAAACGGCATGCCGGCCATACGCGCGGACTCACCGTCGGTATCCTGTCGGTCGCCAACCACCAGCACACGTTCCGGGGGCACGCCCATCTTTTCCGACAGGTCAAGGAGAGGCCGCGCCGATGGCTTGAATACGCCGTACTCTCTTCCGGCGATCATATAGGAAAAATGGCTCGTATCGATATCCAGCGCGTCGAGACGCTGAGGAACAAAACCGTAATCGGAGTACACACTCAGGACGACACGTTCCTTCAACCGCTGCAGGAGCGTATTCAGTTCCGGCCGATGCGAATACCGCCTTCTCAAGAGGTCTGTGAAGATTCTCGGAAACTCGGTGAGATAATACTGTTGTATCTGTTCTCGGGAGAACGCATGCATCTCTGACATGGCGGAGAAAAGAGTATCCAGCAGCGCCTCTTCGGTGCCATAGTCGCCACCCTTCAGCCTCCTTCGAACGGATTGGATAGCCCGGAGCCGACGCAGCTGGGACAGGTTCCCCAAGATCATCCTGGCGGAAAGGTACCTCTTGTCGTAGAGGGTTCCATCCAGATCGAAAACGATCGCCTCGACGGTGTGGCTACCGATCTTCACTGGATCGAATTTCCGTACCGACCGTGAGTTCCTTGAACATCTCCATCCGCCGGTCATCCTGCATCAGATGGGTCAGCTTGAATTGCCCGTCTCTATATCCCTTGGCCATACACTTGGCCTTGAAGCCTTCGAACGCATCCTTTCGGAGCGCCTGAATGATTAGCGGCCTGAGCCTGTTGCTGCCCCGTTTCGACTCATATTCGATATTCGCCTTTCGAAGCTTTTCGTCGAGTTTGTCCGCATAGGCACTCAAGGTGGACTCGCTGAAGTTCGAATCGAACTCCACGAAGACCCTGTAGGCCGACTCGGAGAAGTCGGCGAATCCGATGTGGAACCGCGTTCGCACCTTCAATTCGGTCTCTACATCTTGAATGGTCTCCAGAAACTGGGACTCGTAGAGCTTCTCACCCGTGAGGGTTGTGACTCCGGCTCCCTTCTGGATGAAGCGGAACATGGGAAACTCGTTGTAGAATCCCTCGATCCGGACGATGTCGTTCATGTCATACCGGTATATCCCGCTGGAGGTAGTCACTATCAGATAATAGTACTCTCCCACCTCCACCTCATGCGCAAGGTATACTCTCGGATTCGGCGTATTCTTATCATCCTTCTTGATGAACTCGAAGAAAAGGGTATGACCCGCGATGATGCTGGCAATCTGGTCGTTCTTCAAGACGATCCCCGCGGCCGCCTCGGTCGCCATATATCTGAACTCCCTGATCTTGGTATCATCGGGATAGAACCCCTCGGTAAGCTGTAGATAGAGTCCGGAGTTGCCACATCTCCATGTATTTATCAATTCCAGGGTCGGCCAGTAGTGCTTGGGAAGCAGATCTCCGTGTTTCGCCTTGAGGTTCCTGAGTTCCGCGGCACGTTCGGGGAAGGGCGATAGGTGTGATTCTAAGTCTTTCCTGACCTGATCGTCCAACGTCAGAGTGGCGCTGAGAGTACCCGCCTCGATGTCATCGGTCAGAAGGTTGAACTTGCTTTGCGCGATGTTATTCAATTCGACCAAAGTGCTTGGATTCCCCGTGATGACCAACCGGATATGGTACATCATGGCGAAACGGAGAATCACATAATAGCGTGAGTAGTAGTCTCCGATGTCCCATACGGAATCGGGAAGCACGTGCACATTTTTCAAGAACTTCGGGATGTCCCGATACACCTGACCCGAGAGAGAACCGTAGGAGGTGCCGTCCTCGGCGTACCCCTCGACAGCCTTTCCCACGATCGAGAATTCCGGACCGTCGAAGACATGCGGATTCTCCCTCAGGACCGAATAGAACCACAGCTTCGATTGGGCGCTGTAGGCCTCCTTGTAGTATTTATCGGTAACAGGAATCCACTTGGGTTCCTTGGTGGTTCCGCTGGTGGTGCCGTATAGCCGCGGTTTCCCCGGGAAAAGGACATCCGCTTCACCCTTGGTGTGCCGTTTTATATATGGCTCGAGATCCTCATACCGGTTGATCGGCACCTTCGTCTGAAAATCTTCGAAACTCTTGATCGTTCCGAACCCATGTTTCTTGCCGTATACCGAATCTTTGGCCCACGATAGGATATCCATGAGTACCCTATGCTGCGACTTTGTACAGTCTTTGCTGGCCCGATTCAATTTTGCGAGTTGAATCCTTCCGGCAATCGTCAGGGCAAACTTTATCTTCCAAAGCCCCGGGGTCTTGCGGGTAACCTTCGTGCTATAATCCATACTCATCTCCCCCTCGACACATCCCAATTAGACGTTCACACGCCCGTCGGCGTATTCCTCGAGTCGTTACAGTATCCCTGAAGATTATATGACTATATTCACTTATAATAGTCAATAGGGAATGAGTACTATGTTTCGTTCGTTTTTGGTTACGTATACGAGCTCAGATCGACCGGCTGTGGCGCCGGAATGAAGATCGAATCAGGATTTCTCCGCAATCAGCAACGTCTTCGGATCGAGCCGGAGATGCATGTCCTTCGACTCTGCCTCATCTCTGTCTTTAACGAGCTGAAGGTGCACATGATCACCCTGAAACCTGAGGCTGACGAGTACCTCTATCTGGCCGAGAAAGGAGGTGAGTACGCCGGGTATACCGGAATTTTCATACTCCTCGTCATCGGCCTTGGGGGAAACACTGAACCACACCTCGACTCCACAATCGGTGGCGAATTCGCGTATGGCCTGTAGATCTTCGGCCGTACACTTTTCGAAATCGAACCCGTCGAAGATGATCGAGTCGGCATTGAAGTGGCCGTCCTCGATCATCGCCTTCACACTGCGGAGTATCTGTTGGGTTTTCACGCCCTCCTGATTGAAATTCATGATCACCCTGTTTTTGATGATCTCGTCGTGCACCTGAACCGCGGACTCGAGATTACGCTTCTTGGCGATCTCCTTGAAGATGTCCTCATACCAGTTGAGGATATGATCGACTCTCGCGGAGAAGGATACGTGTATCACATGCTTGCCCTGAAACAGCTTGTCCGTGGCGATATGCACCAGACAGGCGGTCTTCCCCACCCCCTTCCGGGAGGCGACCACGCCGATATTGCCCCCTCCCAATCCGCCGTGGATGGACCGTTCGAAGATCCTAAGCGGACTCCTCTTGATTAATTCCGATCGTACCATATGAATTTCACTCCCCTGAATCACTTTCATAATGGTAGTTTTGAAAGTGTTTCTCGTATCGATTATCTATTCGCACCGGGAATTAACGTCTTTCCCGGTCGCGGTATGTCTCCACCAGATCCTGTTGTAAGCTCTTGGGAACCCGGCCATACTTGCTGAATTCCATGGAATATTCGGCCTTCCCCTGAGAAAGGGAGCGGATAACCGTGGAATATCCGAACATCTCGCTCAAGGGGACTTCCGCTTCGACTCTGCAGAACTCGCCCTCCTCGACGGTACTCACGATTATGCCGCGGCGCTGGTTGATACTGGCAAAATAGTTTCCCTGATATTCGGTAGGTCCTTCTATTGATATCTCCATCACCGGTTCAAGTATCTGTGGTTCGGCCTTTCCATACGCCTCTCGAAACGCGAACAATGCGGCAGTCTGGAAGGCCATGTCCGAAGAGTCCACCGAATGGGAAGCCCCGTCGGTGAGTACCGCACGGATACCGACGATCGGGAACCCGATGAGAGACCCCTTCCGGATCGCCTCTTGAAACCCCTTGTCGCAGGCCGGGACATACTCGGTGGGGATGTTCCCTCCCTTCACCTCGCTCACAAACTCGTAGGTTCCCTCATCCAGCGGTTCGATATATCCCACGACTCTTCCGTACTGCCCTGAACCGCCGGTCTGCTTCCTATGGGTATAGTCGAATTCGGCCCGCTGCGAAATCGCCTCACGATATGCGACCTGGGGCCGGCCGGTTTCGACGGCGGCGCGGTACTCCCTCCGCATCCGCTCCACGTATACGTCCAGATGCAGCTCTCCCATCCCCTGGATGATGGTCTCTCCCGATTCCCCATCCACATGTGTGCGGAACGTGGGATCCTCTTTGGTGAAGCGGTTCAGGGCCTTTGCAATGTTGTCCTGAGCGGTCTTGTCGGTCGGATAGAGCGCCAGCGATATGACCGGCTCGGGGACATACATCGAGGTCATGGATAATTTCATCCTCTTACCACAAAATGTATCACCCGAGGCACAGTCTATCCCGAATAGTGCGGCGATATCCCCGCATACCGCCTCGGAGACGTCCGCCATGTGGTCGGCATGCATCTTGATTAGCCGTCCCACCTTGAAATTCCTCTGTGACCTGGAATTATATAACTCGTCACCCTTCTTGATGGTGCCCTGATATACGCGGATATACGTTAACTGACCGTACTGTCCGTCTTCGAGTTTGAAGGCGAGTGCTACGACCGGTTTGGCCGGGTCGGTTTCGAGACGGATCTCCTTCTCCGCGTCCTCCAAGTCCAAGGCGATGTTGTTCACGTCGTAGGGACTCGGGAGGTATCGAGTAATCGCGTTGAGGAGCGGTTGAACGCCTTTGTTTCGGTAGGCGGAACCAAGGTACACCGGAGTCAAATCGAGGGAGAGCGTTCCTCTCCTCACCGCATCGTGGATCAACTCCTCGGTGACCGTCTCCTCCATCATAGCCTCCATGAGCTCGTCTGAAAACATGGAGACCGCGTCGAGCATTACCTCGCGTTTCTCTTCGGCCAGGGCGCGGAGCGAATCGGGGATCTCGCGCTCTTCAATCTCCATGCCGTTGGGCTCGGAGAAGTACAGGGCCTTCATCCGCACCAGATCAACCATCCCCTCATGTTTCTCCTCCACACCGATGGGGATCTGCATCAGCACGGCGTTGTGACCGAGTTTCTCCTGCAGCTGATCCCGCACCTTGAAGGGGTCCGCCCCCGTACGGTCACACTTATTGATGAAGGCGATCCGCGGAACGTTATACCGCTTCATCTGTCTGTCTACGGTGATCGACTGAGATTGCACGCCACCGACCGAACAGAGGACCAGGATGGCACCATCCAGTACCCGCAGAGACCGTTCTACCTCGATAGTGAAATCGACATGACCTGGCGTGTCGATGATGTTTATCTGATACTCACCCCACTCGACGTTCGTCGCCGCGGAAGAGATGGTGATTCCCCGCTCACGCTCGAGCTCCATGGAATCCATGGTCGCTCCGATCCCATCCTTGCCTCGCACCTCGTGTATAGCGTGGATCTTCTTGCAGTAGAAGAGAATCCGTTCGGTGAGTGTCGTCTTTCCCGAATCGATGTGCGCGCTAATACCGATGTTACGCATCTTGCTGATATCTTGAGCCATTTGATGATTTACCTCATACTGACAGTATATAGAATTGC
>CAZAKE010000006.1:0-63215 GCA_964485495.1 uncultured Spirochaetales bacterium | reverse complement strand
GGGCACCGAGCATGGAGTAGTACTTGGCGTTGTCGAGGCTGCCGGAGGAGTCGGTGTTTACTACCAGCGGAAGGATCGCGGACTCGCGTTCATGCGCCTGGGTGTACCCTTCGCCGCCGAACCAGGAGAAGGCCGCGTTTTCGTTTACGAGGGCCTCGATGGCGATGGCGTAGTCGGTAGTCAGTTGCTCGGTGATCTCACGACCGAGTGCTTTCTTTGCCACTTCGATGACGGCCGATCTGGCTTCGGAAAATTCAGGGGTGGACTCGTTCGGATACCATACCCATATAAGGGGCTCTTTCGACTGTGACTCGGTTGCGTCTTCCTGATCGCCGCCTGCGAACACAAGTCCGAAGACCGTCGAAAGTACGAGAAAAGAGAGAAGGAATCGTTTCATCTTTTGCTCCTTGAGAAGTTTTTTGAACACATTGTTCGTGTCCTATAGTGCAACTACGACTGTTAGCGTTCTATGACGAGAACGTAGAGTTACTCTGAGTTTTCGGTTAGAGAATCGTTATATGGCCGAAAAGATATACGAGCTTTCCTCATCGTGTGCGGCCTGCGGATCTGCGTGTTCTATCGGTCCTTGGCGGTATGTGTACCGGAATCCATGTTGTATTCCTGGTCGCAGAGCCCTCCCATGAACTCGATGTCATGAAAGATGCCCAGCATCGTCGTGCCTTCATTCTTCAGTTGCTCGATCAATTGTCGTACCCGCTCTTTCGAGCGTTCATCGAGACTGGCCGTTGGTTCGTCGAGAAGGAGTAACCTGGGGTGTTTCACCATGGCTCGGGCGATATTGAGACGCAGTTTCTCACCGCCGGAGAACGTGTTCGGGTAACTGTCCCAGAGCTCCGGGTCGAGTTCGAAGTGAGTGAGGATTCGTTCGGTCTCCGTATGGGCCCGTTCGCGGTCGTCGTCCGATTCGAGGATAGCGGTTTCCACTATCTCCCTGGCGGAGGTACGAGGGATGACATCGAGAAACTGACTCACATAGCCGATCTCGTGGCGACGGAGATAGAGAATCGTGCTCTCATCCGCCGTGGTAAGGTCGATGAGGCCGAATATCGCCGAGTCATACAGGATCGTGCCTGTCTGGGGAAGATAGGTCCGGTAGATCAGCTTGAGGACGGTGGATTTTCCGCTGCCGCTCCTGCCGGTGATGCCGACGAATTCACCGGGGGAGACGGTGATGGAAACGTCTCGACACCCGATGATATGTTTCTCGAGTTGATGGATTGTAAAGGACTTGGAAAGGTTACGGGCGTCGAGAACCGGGGTCATGGAGGGTCTCCTACAATAGAATCTCGATCGGATATGTCGGAGTCGGAACCGTATTTCTCGATGAAGGCTTCCATATTGTCGGTGAAATCCGGAAGGCGTTCCTTGATAACATCATGTGGCCAATCCCACCATGCGATCTCCATCAGGGCTTTCTCGACACGCTCGGAGAAGCGCCTCTTGATAACCTTGGCGGGAACTCCGACGGCCACCGAATAGGCCGGCACATCTCTCGTAACTACCGCACCGGCTCCGATGACGCTGCCGGTCCCGATCTCTACCGAGGGCATGATCACAGCCCCGTGACCGATCCACGTGTCACTCACGCGTTTCTTCCGTTCCGATAGTTCGTCGAATATACCGCGACGCCGTCGGTAAATGCGCGGGCAACGGCGGGACTCCCATCCTCGAGTACCTGCACTATCAGCAGATCGGCGCGTTTCCCCGACTCGATCGAACCCGTGAGGTCACCGATCAGGACGGCTCGGGCCGGATTCGTGGTGACCAGACGGACCATTTCCGTGAGACCTAGGCTGTACTCGTGATGCATATGGAAAACGGCATGGAGCATGGCGGCCGGATAGTAATCGCTGCAGAGGATGTCCACCGCGTTTTCGAGGATCGCCTCGGCCGCCGAAAGGTTCCCCGAGTGAGAACCGCGGAGTAGGATGTTCGGAGCGCCGGCTACCGTGTGCATACCGTGCCTGCGAGCCCGCTTGGCAACATCAATGGTGATGGGAAACTCGCTGATGGTGGATCCGAACCCGCACACCAGCTCCACCTTCTCGAGGCTGTCGTCGTCGTGTGATGCAACCGCGAGGCCGTTTTCCCTGGCCAAGATCGCGATCTCGGTGATTGCCGCAATGGTCATCTTCGGCCTGGCCCGGCTATATGCGATAATCCGATCGACCTCCTCGTCTGAACAATTCCGGTAGCCCTTCAATGTCTTCCGGTATATCTCAAGGTTCCTATATTGTCCCTGTCCCGGTGTATGGTCCATAAATGAGATGAGGTGCACTCGGTTTTCCCGGATGTATTCCTTCAGCTCATCGATCCTCGAAAGGTTGTCGATCTCGAACCGAGCGTGGAATCGATGATGGATGATATGCTCCGTCTCGTGGGTGCGGTCGATCAGGCCAATCAACTTTCGTGTGTTTTCCGGCGAACGGACGGGGCTCGTGAGGAACTCGGTGAAATCGTATAAGGAGAGGGAGTGAAACATCGTGGTGATGCCGTGGGTGATGAGTTCCCGCTCCGCCTCACGCAGAGCGAGCCTGAAGTCCATGATGGAAGTGGGCCGTGGTGCTGCCATGTGCTCGATGTAATCGGCGTGTATGTCGATCATCCCGGGCATGATGTACCTGCCTGCGGCGTCGATCTCCTGAGTGTCCACCCCCGAAGCCGTTCCGCTCTTTCGGATACCCCTGATCACCTGATTCTCGATCAGCAGGTCGTACCCGTTCAAAATTCTTTCCGGGGTGATGATCCTTCCGTTTTTCAGCAGGTACATAGCGTATCCTTATCTACAGGAGCGAGTAGACAAGCTCCTGGGTATACGGATGCTGGGGATCTTCCAGGATCTGGTCGGTCAATCCCCGCTCGATGATCTCACCGTTCAGCATCACCAAGGTTCGATCGGCGAGCATGCGAACGACGGCGAGATCATGGGAAACGAGTAACATGCTGATGGAGAGCTCCCGCTGGATCTGCTTTACCAGGTCCAGCACCCGCGCCTGCACGGAGAGATCCAGCCCTGTGGTTACCTCATCGAGGAGCAGAATCGGCGGATTGTTGGAGAGGGCCTTCGCGATCTGCACCCTCTGCTGCATTCCGCCTGAGAAATTCTCGGGCGCTTCTTTCATCCTGTGACGCTGTATGTTGACGTGGGTCAGGAGTTCGCGCGCCCGTGATTCCATGGTCTCCACGTTACGGTTTCCCGCGGCGATCATCTTCTCGGCGATATTCGACAAGGATGAGAATTTCATCTTCAAACCGAGTACTGGATTCTGATACACCTTGCCGAAGAGGTGATTGCGAATCCGGCGTTTCTTCTGTGCCGAACCGGTAAAGATATCGACGCTTCCATAATTTGATTGGGGAAGAACCGCGGTTCCGTGACTATGGTCAGTGTCGAAGTAGAGGCAATTCAAGACCGTGGATTTTCCGCTGCCGCTCTCGCCGACGATACCGAGAACCTCTCCCTTGAACAGATTGAACGACACGTCGCGCAGCGCATACACCGTACCGCATCGAGGACAGTAATTCTTCTCGAGGACCACCATGTCTCCGTCCGAGCAAGCCTTGCACCCGTCGCCGAACTTCTTGCTCAGGTTGTCCACACGCAGGATGACGGGATCGAGAAGATCGGCTCCTTGTGTCAAGTGCCGGTCTTGTACTGTTTTACTCATCGATCGGCTCTCCATCTCCCGATTTTGCCGTCGCTGTCACCGGATCGTCCGAGTGGGAGTTTATGCGGGCCAGGCAATGGCTGGTGTCGTTACACTGGTAATAGGTTTCGCCGGTCTTCTCGTCGATGAGTTCATCGTAATACAATCCCTCGGCACCGCATTTACGACACACTCTATCTGAGACATTTTCGATCTCGAATGGGTGATCCTCGAAATCGAGAGAGACGACGCGCGTGTAGGGAGGAACTGCGTAGATCTTCTTCTCCCGTCCGGCTCCTAAGAGGATGAGCGCCTTCGAACTGTTCATCTTCGGATTGTCGAACCTGGGGATCGGACTCGGCGCCATGACGTAGCGGTCGTGTACGGCGACCGGATGGTCCGCTCCGGTTGAAACTCGTCCGAAGCGCATGATCTGTTCGAAAAGGATCAAAAACGCGCCGCTATATTCGGCCTCGGCATGAAGCCGTTTTGTGATCTCCTCACGCGGTTCTACGAACCGGAGGGGTTCGGGGATCGGAACCTGGAGAACGAGTATCTGGTTTTCCCGAAGCGGCACTTCGGGAATTCGGTGCCGTGATTGAATCAACGTTGCCTCTTCCGTTTGATCGGTGAGATCGACGCCGGTGGTGTTCCGCACGAGTTTTTTGATGTTCACCGCGTTGACGCTCTCGTCGGCGCCCTGGTCGATCACCTTGAGGACGTCGTTCCTGCCGACGAGGGAGAGGGTGAGTTGTAATCCGCCGGTTCCCCATCCCCTGGCAATCGGCATCTCCCGGGAGGCGAAGGGAACCTGAAAACCTGGAATCGATATGGCTTTCAGCGTCGCCCTGCGAATCTCCCGCTTTGAGCCTTCGTCGAAGAAGGCAAAGTTGTAGTGTGTCTTCATGAATCCGTTCCCCGTTCCGGCAGTGCCACATCGCGGTCGGCGAGACTGGCCTGCTTGGTTCGTCGTGATTTCCGAACACCGTCCAACTCGGATTGAAAGGTCACGTAGTGGGGAAGCTTGAGGTGTGAGATGAATCCGGTGGCCTCTACCGAATCGATGTGGAAGAGGACGAACTCCTCGTCGTGAGTAGGGTAGTTCGGATTGGGATGTTCGAGGCACTGGTCGAGGAGGCTCATGGCGATGGCCTTAGTCTCGTTCTGCCCGAAACAGACGCCGTATCCAATTTCGAATTCTATCTCTGTCCTGCCGTCGCCTCTCGGTACCGCAACCGGGACGACGCACTCCACCTCGGTGGCCTTGAACTCTCCGATGTAGTAGCTTTCGTCCTCGGAGACTGCGGACCCTGCGAACGGGTCGGGAATGTATACCCTGAGGTAGCCGACCCTGAGTTCACCGACTGTGGGGTGGAGAAGAGGCCCATACCCTCTGAGTGATGCATATCCGAGTGCGGTAACGGCGCCGGTTTGTCCTCTGGTGAGTACCTGGAGCCGCTCCGAGCGGGTACTCGGGAAGCTGAGAGACTCCTTGGTGATGTCCTTCGGCTCTCGGTCATCCGGGAGTATCGGTTTCATGAGTCCCTCATCTCGGAGGTAGTCGAGTACTTTCGGTAGATTACCGATAGGTCGTGGTTCCTCGCTGTCTCCGGTCGTGGAACGGACGTTCCATTCCTCGAGCCATCGCTTCGCGTCGGCATCCGCCTCATCGTTGAGGGAGAAGTCGATTAGTCGATGGACGTAATCATACGAGGCTCCCAGGATTTGTCCGCCCGGAATCTCCTTGAAGGTGGAAGAGATCCTCCTTTCTATGCGCATGGTTTCGCTGCACACCACAAGAGAGTAGTGCTTGCGAGGGAGTGTCGAGCGGAACGCCCGCATGGTGAACACGGCCTCCTCCGGACTCCCTTCCACCTGCTTTATACAGACCGCTGCGATGGATTCGCTGTAGAGGCTGCTCTCGCTCATGACCTGGTCGATGAGGGCGCGCATTCCCGCCTGTACTCGATTCACGTCGAGGACGGTGCCGTGCTTGAGACGCTCGAATGTGAGTCTGCCGATGGATGCCTCGATGGCCTCGGTGCCGCCCTTTATCGCTACGTATCCCATGCCATTATTTCCTGTTACCCAATTTCACGAACCCCTGTGGTTCTCGGGAGCGCCGTCGCCATGCCAAGTGAATCTATGAGAATCATGTCGATCCCCAATGGATATTCGGCGACTTTCCGGTTTCGAACTGTTAGCCAATCCTGCTTCCATGAGCCGATGATCCGCTTCGTCGCTTGAATGCCCGGACCCGAAAGCTCAAGTATATGTGCATCTCCATTCACCCGCTCTTGGGCGGGTGCTTTGTCGCCGATCCGGTCTACTTCGAGTACTACGGTTGCGCCGAGTTGCGGATCGATCAAGGTCCCGATTGTCGCTGCGGAGATGATGGCCGGCGAATCAGGAGCCTCTTTCGTTATAAACAGAAACTCGGCCGCACTCGGGTCGGATTGTCTCGAAAATGTACGTTCCGAAATCGATCGGCCGTCCCGTTCGGAATCCTCTGATGAGAGATAAAATTGGACTTCACCGTCGACAAGCATGAGTCCGAACAGCATCATCACCGGGTTGAAGTCGGGGGTGGGGAGGATGACGGCCGCGAGACTTCCGAAATTGGTGATCGAACCGGGGAAAGCGTGCAGTTGGACGAGTTGCCGATAGGCTTCTTGGATATCATGGACAGGATCAAACCGCATCATGTCAGTCCACGTCCATGGTCTCGAACCGCACCCTGGTCTCTAGGATACTCGCATCCTCTTGGGAGCGGCGCATCTCGATACGTTCTTCTTCGGCCAGGAGTCGCTTTTCCCAGCCGACGGTTTCATCCAGTCCGGCCTTGTAGGCGGCGTCAATAATTGCCAGGTCTCCGGCGGCTTTCGGCCGGTCGCCGGAGATCAGTCCGAGTCCCACGTAGGCACCGACTTGGACCTTGGCCTCGGTCACGAGCATCTCGCCGAGATAGAAGAGTGTCCGGCGGGCTGATTCCCGCATCTTTATCATCGTGAGACCGTGGTTCGGTGGATCTAACTCGATACACTCATGATTATCCGTGATCTCGCGTGCGAGTCTGCTGCGAAGTGCCGGATCGCCCTCGATCAGAATATAGGTTCTTCGTCTCCGATTCATAATCGAGAGGAGTATGACGCCGGGTAGAAGAGGATACCGTGAGGGAAGGGTTAGATTTTGGTCAATTATGGGCGGTAATGGTGTGAATCGCGGTTGTTAGCTGTCTATCTGTCGTCAACGACTTCGAGAGACGATCCGGGAGTATCGATCCTTCTTTCACGGGTCCGGATAGATCGCTATGGATCTCAGGTACGACATGGTCCGGAATGAGTCCGACGCCGTCTACCGAGTATCCGTCGGGACTATACCATCTTCCTATAGTGAGATGGACCGAAAGGTAATCTCCCGTCTGGATCCATGTCTGCGTGGTTCCCTTGCCGAAGGTTGTTTCTCCGATCAGCGGCACAGATCGGTTGTCTCTGAGAGCTGCCGCGGCGATCTCGGCGAGGGAAGCCGTACGATTGTTCACGAGTACCGCCGCCGGATAGGTGATGAGTCTGCCGCGAGGTGTACGGGAGTTCCTCACGGTCTGGGTCCAAGGTGTATCTCCAATAAGAGACTCGAACCTAACTATCGTCTCACCGGTGAGAAAAAAGTCCCCCAGCATAGGGATGCATGAGTTGTCGCCTCCGCCGTTGTCACGAAGGTCGAGTACGATATACCGAACGGTATGCGCTTGCCTGATCCGATCGACGGCATCGGACCACTCCGACATGGTGTCTTTACCCAAGAAGGAGTGGATCTTGATCCAGGCTACCTCTCCGTGAGCATCATCTTTCCAGGCTTCCCTCCAGAGAAACCGGTTAAGATCACCGATCCTAAGCTCGATAGATGTCGGACGGTATGCCGTTCCCACGAGGTGAACTGTGCGGGGAGAATGGCCCGGTGATTCGGCGATGACCTCCAGTCCGGTATCATCTGTTCGTGTGAAGAGCGGTATGGCCTCCCATGCCGACATGCCGGATGTATTGGTGCCGTTCACGCGCAGGATACGATCACCCGGCCGCAAGCCGTGGCGATGGGCAGGTGAATCCGGTAGCACGGAGTGTATTATCAGACGCCGGAACGCATCTTCACCAAGGATTACACCGAACTCAACCGGTTCAGAGAACGCGGTGGAATTTGGTGTGTGAATCTGCTCGGTGTAACGCAGCGATGCGTATGGATCATTCAGTACGGCGAGGATACCCATGATGATGCCGCGCTCCAGAGAGTAGATCGATAATTCATCCCTGTATCGATGATTTGATGCCACGAGCCTCAACAGGTCATGGACAGCGGGCGAGGAGAGCACCTCACCGTATGGCTCGTTATTCAAGTTCTGTTGTGCCGGCAGGCGAAAGGTAAGAATCAAGCCCAAAACGAGTGTCACGACAATGTGGGTACGCGTGATACGATGATACACCGAATACTCCCTAATACAGTGTATCCTACAATCGGATATATGTCAGGAAAATGTTAGGAAGCTAACGATAATGTAACAAAATGTTCATTCAACCGGAATAATTGTCCGGACCGTGGATTCGGTTTGCGTTCAAGCACAATACACTCCGCCAAGCAATTCGAAAAGTAAGTAGAAAGTAAGACGTTTATCAGTTCCTATAATGAACATGCGTTGTATAGCCTGCGGCCATTTTCATCGTATCGGGTGCCGCAGCGCGGCATGAGGAACTTTTCTGCGATATCGACTTCGTTCCTCGTCGAATCCCCTCGAAAAGGCATCCTATGTAGAGAGATCATACATTTGGAATTGCTTCACTCCGCCGACGCCGGTGGACGCCGGAGGGTTCTTCGATTACACTAAAATCTGTGAACACCTGGGGGATACGGTAACTACCGAGTGGAATTCCCGGAATGGATGTTCCATAGCAATGAGTTTAGCTGGAGGTATCAAGATGAGAAGCGTATCCGTGAAACACCTGTCTACTGATGATTTTGCACCGTACGGCTCATTCGTATCCATGATCGATCCCGGCACGGCGAGAATCGGGGCCCCGCCCATCGAGTTCTATCGGGACATGCTTCCCGTCAACCTGGGAAGCGCCAATCAGGCCTCATTCTCGATCTGCAGGGTGGAGCAGCGGAAGCTGGAGATCGATACAAGCGAATATCACACCGCCTGCGGAGAGGGCATTCTACCCCTGGATGGTGACGTACTCGTCCACGTTGGACCTGCCACTCCCGAGGACCTGCCGTTGGATGAGATCGAGGTATTCGTAGTTCCGCGGGGTACCCTCGTCTCTCTGAAACCCGGAGTCTGGCATCATGCGCCGTTTCCCGTTTCCGGAGACCCGGTCAATGTGGTCATCGTGTTACCAGAGCGCACCTACGCCAACGACTGCGTCGTGGTTGAACACCGTTCGAGCGAGAAGATCACCATCGACACCGACTCGCTGAAGTAGGAGACCGGTGGACCGCCCTTCCGCCACCGGCTATACCTGTCGGGTCGAGAGGGCCGGCAACGATCGATTTCCCTTCAGGATCAGCATCCTTGAGGGCACTCGTGCCGTGCTCGTACTACGGTCTCAGGCAAAGTGGCCCGGGCAGAAGGGAAACATCTTCTGTCTTCGTGAGTCGGAGAGGCAGCGAACCCCTCGAAATCGTGATAGACGGCACCGAACGGTATCCGTGGACATTCTCAAAGGCCGAGACGAGAAGGGAGAACCGGCCCGTCGGCGATTACGCCCTGGTCTGCGATAACCGCTACGCCGCGGTGGTAGAGCGGAAGACGTTCGATAATCTATTACATGATCTCTATCAGGTCCGGATTCTCCATCAGGCTCTGACGGAGCTGGCCGGATTCCCCAATCCGGCGATGGTGGTAGAAGCGCAATATGGAGACTTCTTCGATAGGAGTAGAGTCGGAGACGATCTCTCTCGTCCCCACCTTGCACGGCTGCTGGGAGAGCTCCCCGCCATGCATCCCGGCGTGCAGATGATATTCGCGGGAAACCGCAAGATGGCCAACACCTGGACCGTGCAATTCTTCGATGCGGTCAGAAAGAAGATAGGCGAATCGGGGATTCCCTTCGACAGAGCCGCGGAACGGCCTCCGACGTTCCTAAGTACCCCGGTACGGATCGAGGTGGGTGTGTATCGAATGAGAAACGATTGACTATGGTAACTTCGACAAGTATGCTAGACGTCGGAGGATACTATCATGCAGCTGGCGGAGAGAGTACGGAGACTCGGAACGGAAACGGCCTTTGCCGTCTCGGCGGAAGCGAAGGCCTTCGCACAGGCGGGAAACACGGTCTATCCGTTTCATATCGGTGACATCAACCTGCCGACCCCGGAGAACGTGATCGAGGCGGCGAACAAGGCAATCAAGGACGGCAAGACCGGATATTGTCCGAATGCCGGAATCCCCGAGCTCAGGGGGGCGATCGCCGATGAGATCAACGCCAGCCATCGTACCGCCTACGATCTCACCAACGTGGCCGTTCAGCCGGGCGGCAAGCCGGTGATCGGGAAGTTTCTGCTTTCGCTGATGAATCCCGGAGACGAGGTGCTCTATCCGAATCCTGGCTTCCCGATCTACGAATCCCTCATCGAGTTTCACGGTGGCACGGCCGTTCCCTACGGTTTCGTAGAGGGCAAAAGGAATTTCGAATTAGACTTCGATTCTCTGAAGAAGGCGATCACCCCGTCTACGCGGCTCCTGATCTACAATAACCTGCACAACCCGAGCGGTGCCGAGTCATCCAGGGAGGAGCTGCAGGCGCTGGCGGACCTGGCACTGAAGCACGACCTGTATGTGCTCAACGACGAGGCCTACTTCGATGTCCGGTTTGGCGGTGATTCTCTTTCCCTCTCCAGCCTCGACGGGATGGGCGACCGGAGTGTGATTTTGTATACATTCTCGAAAAAATTCGCGATGACCGGGTGGCGTCTCGGAGCGGCAATCGGCCCGAAGGAGGTGATCGACGTGATCGCCACCATCAACGTGAACGACGAGTCCTGTACCAACCACTACGTGCAGTGGGCCGGCGTCGAGTGTTTACGGGGTGCCCAGGAGGGTGCACGGAAGATCCTGGCCGTCTTGAAGGAACGGCGGGACGTTGCCGTCGACATCGTGAATTCCATCGACGGCGTCTCCTGCTATCGTCCCAATGCCACCTTCTACCTCTTCCCCAACGTGACCAAGGTATTCGAGCGGTCGGGCATCGGCTCATACGAGCAGTTCCGGAAGCAAACCCTGGAGCAGACCGGCGTCTCCTTCTGCACTCGGACCCACTTCGGCAGGGAACTCCCCGGCGAGACGAACCGATACGTGCGGTTGGCATATTCCGGCATCGACGTCGGTCAGATCGAGGAGGGGCTCTCCCGCTTCAAGAAGTGGGCGGAAAGGAGTTGATACCCGCAAGGGAGAACGCATATCGCATACGATGCAACGCCAGGCGGTTCTCTCAACACTGTAATCTGAAAGGTCGGCAGAGCCGATTTGCTTCCATGGAATACACTGCAACGCGGCACGTTGATCCAATTCCACAATTCTCTGTTTCCGACATTTGATTCGACCCCCGGTTCGGCAGTATAGTACGGTTAAACCTTACCGATATAGTAATATAATGGGAGCCCGGATTCATGGGAGATTCATAGGAGTTTAGATGAGTGTTGCCAAGGAGACATTGCCGATAGAGGGGATGCACTGTGCCAGCTGTGTCGCCCGGGTGGAGAAGTCGCTCAAGACAGTAGAGGGCGTGAAGTTCGCCACGGTGAACCTCGCCACCGAGACCGCGGCGGTGGAATACGATGAGGAGAAGATCGGCCGGGATGATCTTAAACGGGCCGTCGAAAGCGCCGGGTACGCCGTTGGGAGAGATGCCGGGACTGAGCAGGATGCGGACGGCGAGATAGAATCGGAACTCGACAAGGACCGGCGCAAGGTCGAAACGGCGAAGCGGAAGATGTGGTTCGCGTGGGGATTCACCATCCCCATCGTGCTGTGGATGCTCCCGGAAATGCTGTTCGCGTATCATTTTCTCGGAAAGCTAGGGTTCGATCTCGGAATGGTACTCCTCGCGACGATCGTACTGTTCGGTCCCGGTCGCGAGACCTTGCGGAGTGCCTGGAAGTCTGCACTCCATCTGGGGCCGAATATGGACGTGCTCATCACCATGGGTACGATGGCGTCGCTGGCTACCGGGGTGGTATCCGTGCTGCATCGGTTCGGCGTCGCTCCGGATTTTGCCAACTTCGCCGGTGTCTCCGGGATGATCATGGCGTTTCATCTCACCGGGCGGTACATAGAGACCAAGGCCAAAGGCCGGGCGTCACAGGCCATTAAGAAGCTCCTTACCGTAGAGGCCAAGGAGGCGAGAATCGAGAGGAACGGACGGGAGATCGGCGTTCCGGTCAAGAATCTTCAGCTAGGTGACATCATGGTCGTACGCCCGGGAGAGAAGATTCCCACCGACGGTGTCGTTCAGGAGGGACACAGCTCGGTAGACGAGTCGATCGCCACGGGGGAGTCGATGCCCGTGGACAAGACGCCGGGTGATTCTGTCATCGGCGCCACTATCAACGGAAACGGAGCCCTACGCGTCAAAGCGACGAAGATCGGCAAGGATACGTTTCTGTCTCAGGTGATCAGGATGGTGGAGGAGGCGCAGGGTTCCAAGATTCCCATCCAGGCATTCGCCGACCGGGTCACCGCGGTCTTCGTTCCCATCGTCATCGGTATCGCGCTCATTACGTTCGCCGCATGGCTCATCTTTCCAGGCGCATTCCGGAGCATCGCAGAGTGGGCGGCCGCGTTTCTTCCCTGGGTGAATCCGGGTATGGGAACGGTACCGTTGGCACTGTTCGCGGCCATCGCGGTACTGGTCATCGCCTGTCCCTGCGCGTTGGGGCTGGCGACTCCCACCGCCCTCATGGTCGGTTCGGGGATGGGCGCCGAAAACGGCATACTCATCCGCCGCGGCGCCGCCATCCAGTCGATAAAGGATGTTCGGACCATAATCCTGGACAAGACCGGGACCATCACCATGGGAAGACCCGGGGTTACCGATGTCGTTTCTTTCGGGAATGTGGATGAAGCGTCGCTCGTAAGATACGCGGCGGCCGTCGAATCCGAATCGGAACACCCGTTGGGCCGGGCCGTCGTCGCACATGCAAAAGAGGCGGGATTCGATATCCACCGGGTCACAGAGTTTGAGGCCATACCCGGTGGAGGGGTGAAGGGTGTCGTCGATGGGAAGGTCGTCCGGGTCGGTACTGTGACGTTCCTCAGTGAGAACGGCACGCGTCTGTCGGGGGAGCTGCGGCGGCGCATCGCAGAGCTGGAAGGCCAGGCCAAGACCGTGATGCCGCTTTCCGTCGACGGAAACCCGGCGGGATTAATCGCGGTGGCCGACACGATAAAGAATGACAGCGGTGCTGCGGTGCGAACCCTCAGGTCGTTCGGACTGGAAACCGTGATGATCACCGGAGACAACGAGCGAACCGCTACGGCTATCGCCACGGAGGTGGGTATCGACCGGGTAATCGCCGGTGTCATGCCGCAGGATAAGGCCGAGGAGGTACGACGGCTGCAGGAGCGCGGACAAATCGTCGCCATGGTCGGCGACGGCATCAACGACGCCCCGGCACTCACGCAGGCCGACGTCGGCATCGCCATCGGCACCGGAACCGACATCGCCATCGAGTCCGGAGATATCGTCCTGGTGCAGGGCGAACTCGGCGCGGTAGTGAAGGCGCTGCGCCTGAGCAGGGCGACCTTCAGGAAGATACGGCAGAACCTATTCTGGGCGTTCTTCTACAACGTGGTGATGGTGCCCCTCGCGATCCTCGGGGTGATGCATCCGGTACTCGCCGAGATCGCCATGGCCTTCAGTTCAATCAACGTGGTGACTAACTCCCGGAGGCTACAACGGATAAACCTACAGGAAGATATCGCAGGAGGTGATATGATAGGAAAGGGTAGGAAGCGGAAACTAACACTCGAGATAGACGGCATGTCCTGCGAACACTGCGTCAGGGCGGTGGAGAAGGCCCTGTCGGAACTCGACGGGATCGACAGGTGTAGCGTCTCCATCGGAAGCGCGAAGATCCGTTTTCGCCAAGAGCAGGTGGACCGGGAGAAGATCGAGAAGGCGATAGAGAACGCAGGCTATACGGTGAAGAAGTAGTCCCCGACGGTGAGATAGTTGCGATAATTGACTCCGTTTCTCCTGGATGGTAGGATTTATCCTATTCCAACTCCGGGAGTCTGGTATGAATGACACACCTCGTGACACCCGTATCGCGTCGGCGGGCAGTTCTATCCCTTCCGTCACCTACAGCGACCAGCCGTACGTGGTCGTGGCGGATGACGGCGCCTGGGTATGCGCGATGACTACCGGCACCGGCCGCGAAGGAAGCGGCGGACAACACATCATCTCCCAGCGGAGCCGCGATCGGGGTAAGACATGGACGGACCGGACGCAGATCGAACCGCCCGCCGGTCCCGAAGCTTCCTGGGTGGTGCTCGCGAAGGCGCCGAACGGCAGGCTGTTTGCGTTTTATGTCTACAACCGCGATAATCTCCGGGAGGTACGTGCGGTAGACCCGGCCTTCTCTCAGGCCTCCACGGAGAACTCCTACATTGGTGCCGACGATTCGGCCTACGTCTGCAGGCGGGTCGATTCGTTGGGTGCGTATATGTTCAAATACTCCGATGACGATGGAAAGACCTGGTCGGATGATCGATTCGAGATTCCGGTGCGAGAGTTCGATATCGACGCTGAAAACTCATCCGGCGGCGGCGTGCGTTACTTCTGGAACGTAGGGAGGCCCTTCGTCTCCGGATCGACGCTCTTTCTTCCAATCCACAAGGTAGGCAATTTCGGTTTCGGATTCTTCGTCCGCAGCGAAGGCGCGCTGCTGCGGAGCGACGACATCCTGGCGCTCGATGAGCCCTCGGCGGCAACGTGGAGGACTCTCCCGGACGGCCGTATCGGGATCCGAGCTCCGGAAGGCGCCGGTCCCGTTGCCGAGGAGCACAGTTTTTTAGAGATGTCGGACGGTTCTCTATTCGTCGTGTTCCGAACCATATCGGGTTACCCGGCCTGCAGCTACAGCCGTGATCGCGGAAGATCCTGGTCCGACTCGGAGTTTTTGACGCGTGGTGACGGGAGACCCTTCAAGAATCCCCGGGCCGCGAACTTCGCCTGGCCCTGCGGAGACGGCCGCTACCTGTATTGGTTCCACAACCAAGGCGGCGGACGGATACAGGAGAAGCATGATGTCGATGCCTCCTACCCCTACCAGGCCCCGCGGAACCCATGCTGGCTCGCAGGCGGCGTCGAGGTCGACGGCCCCGTGGGAAAGGTGATCCGCTGGTCTGAGCCGGTTATCGCGATCTACGACGACGATCCCTTCATCCGCATGAGTTACCCCGATCTTGTGCAGGATGGGGATTCGTTCTTCCTCACATATACCAACAAGCATACCGCCCGGGTGCACCGGCTTGCCGCCGATCTGCTGGAAAATCTGTGGTGCGAGGCGGCGGGGGGGACACCGAAACCACCCGCTCCCGCGGTGTCGATCGGTGCGGCGACGCAGGGAACATCCATGACGGTCTCTGCGTTGGAGATGCCGGAGTTACCGAGTTTTCAGATCCGGGACTCGAGCAAGGAAAATTACGGCGGGTTGGACCTCCGCTCCGGGATAACCATCGAGCTCGTGTTCCGCCTGGACGATTTGGTTCCCGGTGCGATTCTCTTCGATTCCCGGGACTCATGGGGATTAGGGGTGGTCTTACGTGTGAGTCTCGAGAAGACTGTCGAGTTCGTCGGCTACGACGTGCAGACGAAGATCCTGTGGGATACCGATCCCGGCGTCGTAGTCGCAGGGCGCGAGCAGCATCTGGTGGCGATTATCGACGGCGGTCCCAAGATCATTCAGTTCGTGGTGGACGGCAGGCAGTGCGACGGCGGCGAATCGCGGCAGCTCGGATGGGCGCGTTTCAGCCCGAATCTGCAGCACCTCTTCGGAGCGCCTACGTCCGGACTCGGTACGGGTACGGGGGTCGCCGTGTACCGTGCATCGATCTTCGAGCGCGCCCTCAGCACCAGCGAGGCGGTCGGCCTGTATCGGCGATGGGCTCGAGACTGAAGATGATATATTCCTTCCGGTTAGCTCCTCTCGAAAAGGCGCATTAGTGCAGATAGATTTCACTGTCTGAGAACAGTCGCCCCCGACATGAGGACCGTGTATGCGAACCGGAGCTCGCGTAGATCAAGGGGTTGAGCACCGCTGAGTTCACAGTTGATCACGTCCATGTTGATGCATCCGTGGCTGACCCCCTTTCCGGCGTTCTCGTCGTCGGGTCCGTCCCAGTACTTCATGCCGCCGGCAGGCGGGTCCTTCTGCGGCTCTTCCGGCGTAGGAGAGCGGAGGGCGGCCAGTATCGACGCCTTTTCACCGATCATTTCTATCCAGATCCCCGCTCCCCGGTCCATCTCACGCAAGGAACGCCAGGTCTTCTCGAGGTTCTCACCGCAGGCGTCTCCGATTCCCACCCTGAGCGGCATGTAGACGCCGGCACTCGACCGCATGGCCGTGAGCCAGGTGTCGTTCACGTCCCACCAGCAGGAGACGTAATCGATGGGGCCCGTCTCCTCGAACCGAAACGACAGGTCGACATCGTATCCGTCCTCACGGAATAGCATCACCTTCTTGAAATGGACATCGCCTCCCGTGCCTTCGACGTACGGGATGAGCCTGCCTGAGAGGACTACCGTTTCGTCAGAGATCGATGCGTTCACGTTGGTGTTGGGTGTGCCGTAATGGGCAAGCTGGAAGGTATTGTTCACGGTGATGTTTTCGAAGTGCATACAGGTGGGGTGGGGGCCCTCGCCGGGCCGATCGAAGCGGTCGAGACGCCCTTGGCTGAAGATCTCAACCTCTCTGCCTGCAAACCCGTGGCTGCGGCCGAGGAGCAGCCGATAGCTCGATGTGATGATCTCTACGCCTCTGTCCGATTCTTTGATGTGCATCATGGCTCCTAAAACCACCCGTATCGCCGGAGATACATGATTCCCGTCTTCGAATCGAAGGGGATCTGCGTATGTGTGAGTCCCCGGTCGTTGGGCCGCAGCGATCCCTTCTGAATATCACGGTTATCGCCGGTGAAGATGTCCATCCAGAAGCCGGAGTACTCCCGAAAATCGAAGGGTGCAGTCAGGAAGATGTCGGTCCGCTCCCGGTCACGGATGCCCGGATACACGACGAGTTCCTCTTCGCCGTGCACGAGGCTTATGGCGGCGTTCGGCTGCGTGTGCTCCAGGGAGGGTTCGAACTTCCACCACTCGATGGAGGTGAAGAAATCGTAGAGGAGCTTGAAATACTCGGCGCCGGGCGGGTCGTAGCCGTAGTCGATCACGTCCCAGGCGGTGTAGGTGTAGTAGTAGGCTGGATAGGCCCCGGCCATGACAACTTCGTAGGCCCGTTGGATGAACTCTTCCGGGGTCTGGGAGACTCCATAGGTCTTGTCGTCCTCTCCTGAAGGACCGTGCTCGTAGCCGAACTCCGAGTTGAAGTAGGGCATTCCGTATCGTTCCTTCGCATAGAAGCCCGGCAGCCTGAGCACATTTCCTGAAGGCGAGACGAAGCGCCCTTCCACTCGGGCCATGAACGGGTTCGAGCAGGTCGAGTTGCCCTCTATGGTGATGTCGATCGGTTGATTCAATTCTGTCTGCATGTGCTCCTCTCGGACGGACAAAACCGGAATCAGTGGCAGTTTTCACCGGAATGTGCATGTAGTTCCCATAATTTCTTCACCGTAAATCGTGATCTGCTTTCTGCGTCTATTTTCAGTTCTTCCCTCCTGCAATACTGTATAAGTTCATCAAGATCAATCAAGATCTCCTCATACACTACACCCTTTTGACGAAATAGATCCTCAAGTTTATGAATGCCATCATTCCATTCAAACCAAGTGTCCTCTAACTGTTCTTTATCGTCAGAGATATCCCGCAGTCTTTCCCAGTCCTCCATTCGATATGTTGCTATCCCAACAACCCCAACAACATTTTTCTGTAGATATTTTCTACCCATACAATAGTCCCTATTATTCAAACTATAGAATAGACATTCTTTCCGTGCAACCTTACCTACGAAATACCGCGATAAAAGAGAAAAAAATATATAGAACGTTGAAATGCGAAGAAACGCGGGATACCCTTGAGTGTGGGTCTCGGGGGAGTAGAAACGTGGAAGAAAACGAACGTGAAGAGATGCTTGAGGTGCGTGACGTCACCACTCGTAGTCATGATGAAAATACCGACAGGGACGAGTACGAAGAGCGTTCGTTGACCGTACGCTGGCATGCCTGGGTAGATTGTATCGACCGCTGATGCGGTAAGCCGTAAACTATGCTGTGCTGTAGAGACGGTAGGTCTTCACGACGGATAGTATCGTGCCGGCGCCTATAACGAAGTCTCCGACAGATTCGCCTTCGAGCAAAGCCTGCCGATGCGAACAAACCGGTGCGCATCGTAGTGACAATTCAACGATATACGGACCACTCCGTCCGGATCACCGTTTTCGGTAAAAACTCAGGATCGAGTGTCCGTATGTCCTCCTATCCGAGAGGCCCATGGCGCCGAGATCCTCACCGGGATCGTCGTGTTTGGGATGGTGGATGATGAGGATCCCTTCGTCTTCCACGATACCGCGCTCGGAGATTTCTACGAGTAAGGCACGCTTCTTCGGCCACGAAAACGGCGGGTCGGCATAGATGATCTGATAGGTTTCTCGGCATGATCGAACAAATCGTTCGGCCGGTTGCATGCGCAGGATGATTTCGGTCTCCACCATCGCCATGTTGGTGCAGATGACCGGCCGCTTCTTCCGGTCGCTCTCGACGAGTACCACCGGTGAGGCGCCTCTCGACGCCGCCTCGAGTCCGACCAGGCCGGAACCCGAGAACAGATCGAGAAAGGAGACCGCCGAGATATCGCCGAGAATGGAGAACAGCGCCTCCCGCATCCGCGCCATGGCCGGCCTGATGATGCCCTTCGGGCAGCGGACCTGCCGCCCTCGGTACTTGCCGCCGGTAATTCTCATCGATTTCATCCGCTGCCCACCGTGCGGGTCTCGAAGGGCGGACAGCGATGGAGGACGAGACGCACACGTTCGTTCTCCGGTGAGAGCAATCCCGGATCATCCCGCAGGAGAGCAAGGGCCGAACTCCTCGCGAGTTCGAGAAGCTCGGTTGCGTCGGCCCAATCCACCATCGATGGTACCCCCGACTGTCGGACACCGGTTACTTCACCGGGTCCCCGTATTGCGAGATCTGTTTCGGCGATCTCGAACCCGTCCGGCTGTTCCATGAGAGCCTTGAGACGACGCTTGCCGGTTTCGGTGAGATTCGGATCGTATACGAGGAAGGCGTAGGATTGGTTTGTCGACCGGCCGACCCGGCCGCGCAGCTGATGCAGCGCGGCGAGGCCGAACCGTTCGGCATGCTCGATCACCATGCAGGTAGCGTTCGGCACGTCCACTCCAACCTCGACCACGGTCGTGGCAACCAGAATGTCGATTCTGCCGGACACGAACGCCTCCATCGTCTGCTGAATCTCCTCCTCCGGGACCCCGGAGTGGATCAGCCCGAGGTTGAACCCGGGGAACTCGGACCGCTGCAACTCCTCGAACATCGATTCGGCGCTCTTTACGGCGAGAGCCTCGGAATCTCGGATCAGGGGATACACGAAGAATGCCTGCCTGCCGGCATCTACCTCCTGCCTGACCCTGTGATACACCTTCGATTCGTTCCCAATTCTGGCCAGATGTGTAACGACGGGAACTCTTCCCGGTGGTTTCTCGCGAATCGTAGAGATGTCGAGATCGCCGAATGCGGTCAGGGCGAGAGTTCTCGGGATCGGGGTTGCGGTCATCACCAGGAGGTCCGGCTGCGGTCCTTTTTCGACCAGCTCGAGTCGCTGCATGACGCCGAATCTATGCTGTTCGTCGATGATCACCATCCCCAGGTCGCGATACTCTACCCCCTCCGAGAAGAGCGCGTGGGTTCCGATGAGGAGATCGATCTCCCCTGATCGCAGTGCCTCCAAGAGGGGCTTTCGCCTGCAGTCATCGAGCCGGCCGGAGAGGAAGGCGACCTTAACGCCGGCGGGTTCGAGAATTCGTGCCGCCGTATCGGCGTGCTGTTTCGCAAGCAACCCGGTGGGGGCCATGCAGGCGACCTGCCTGCCGCCCTCGATATGAACCGCAGCCGATAAGAAGGCTACCAGTGTCTTGCCTGCGCCTACGTCGCCTTGGAGCAGCCGTGCCATCGGCCTTGATGAGAGGATGTCCAGCCGAATCTCCTCGACGACACGGCGCTGATCTCCCGTCAGGGTGAACGGTAGACGTTTCATCACGTCACCGATAATGATCCCTGTGGCACGTACCGCCGGTCGTGTGTTCGAGATTCGCCGCAAAGAGCGCCTGCCTACCACGATCTGCAGGTAGAACAACTCCTCGAACGAGAGCGATCTTCGGGCACGTCGAGCCTCCTCCACCGAAACCGGAAAGTGCAGCTGCGTGAGGGCATCCGCCTTTGAGAGGATGCCGGCCGGCTGCCGGATGGAAGCAGGAATTTCGTCTTCGACGTATACGCCGAATTGGGAGAGTGCCGCCTGCATGATACGCCTGACGATCTTCTGCCCCAATCCCTTGGTTAAAGGATAGACCGGCAGGATCCTGCCGAAGAGGCCCGAGTCGGCGCCTTCCGGTTCCGTGTCGAAGACCGAAGACTGCAGCTCTCCGAACTTCTGTTCGAACTGTCCCCACAGGCGAAACCGTCCGTTCACCGGAAGCGCATCGGCCAGGAAATTACGGCCGAAGCAGACGAGTACGCCTTCACCGGTGTCATCGGTAACGTGTACTTTAAGTGTTCTATTCCTTCCATGCCCGAAGAAGGAATGGCCGGTAACCGTGACGACAGTGTTTATCGTGCCCCCCCGCGGCCGATCGACGAAGAGGGCGGGGGTCTTCCGGTCCTCATACTCTCTCGGGAGATGACAGAGGAGCTGGGCCACCGTGGTGACGCCGAGACGGCCGAAGAGTGATGCGTTCTTCGGACCGACCCCCTTGAGCTGCGTGATCGGATTCTCTATCTCTCTCAGAAACATGGGTCGTCTGCATCCGAGAACTATACAGGCATCGACTGCAGCAGGCGAATTATCTGATTGATCAAAATATTTCCAACCAGTGAGGTGAGGAGGAGTCCACCGCCGCAAACCGTGAGACTGAATCGGTACGTCACCGGTCGGCTCTTGAACAATTTCTTCATGATCCATCCCATCACGGGATTGATGATCATGTCCAAGGTTTGCATGAATGGTGTAACGGTATTGGCACCGACCAGGTGGGCGATGAACCTGATGACTATGAGGACGATGTAGAGGGTCAGCAGAAAGGAGACCGCCGACCAGATGGATGACAACACGATGGCCAATATTATTCCGAGGGTGATGGTCCCGAGTGCAGCCAGGGTGTTCACGATGTTTAAAAGGATAACGAGGCTGATGAGTGCGAGTATCGGCGAGAAATCCATCCGGTGGGACTGCAGCCACCGGAACCGTCTGAATAAATTGAGATACGGATCGGTGACGCCGGCAAGAAGCTCGTAGGGTTTGCCGAGGTATGTCCCCTGGAACCACGTGAGTAAAATTCGGATGAACAACAGAAGCAAGTATGCGGAAATCAATCCGCCAATTACCCGAAAGAGTGTCAGCATTGGTGCCTCCTATGAAGGATGATCACGTTTTCCACACCTCCTGAATCCGCGGGTGCGACTGGAGCCGGTCGATGGCCTCCGGATCGGGAGAGATGGAGATACCGGATGATGCCCTGATGACGGTCTCCCTGTTCTCCTCGGACGAATCGAGGTGCAGAAATACCGTGCAGGGACCTTTCGAATCGATCATGATAGACCGTAGGCTGTAGAGATCGTCCTCTCGAAACGGTCCATGGTTGATCTTGATATGAACCTCGCTGGGTTCCGCCGCCTTGAGATCATCGGGTCGTACGACCTTGTCCACGAGTACTTCGGGCACATCGTCGGAGACCTTGATCTTTCCCTCGATACCGACGATTGCATCGGGCTCCAGCAGGTGCCGGTACGCCTCCCACGTCTTCGGGAATATCACGATCTTGACCGATCCGTTGAAATCTTCGAGTTCTCCGACGGCCATCTCCTGCCCGCGTTTCGTGACCAACGCTCGCAGACTCCTGATTATCCCGACCAGACTATAGGTCTTTTCGGGATTGATACGACCCGGGTCGGCGAGGTTGACGGCGCATGCTTTCTCCCATAGGTACCGGTAGGTATCGAGGGGATGTCCCGAGAAGTAGTATCCCAGGAGTTCCTTCTCGAGCCGCAGCATGTCAAGCCGTGACCACTCCGGCACCTCCTCGAGCCGAATCGTATCCAGTGCAATCGAATCGTCGGCGTCGAAGAGACTCGTCTGTCCGATCTCTCGATTTGCCTTCTGCTTTGAGGCGAAATCCATCAACCGATCGAGATTGTGCGTAAGAGTCGCGCGACCATTACCCATGCTATCGAACAATCCGGCCTGGATCAAGGTTTCAATCGCCTTCCTGTTCACGATACGCACGTCGACTTTTTCCAAGAAGTCGAGGAGTGAATGGAACTCGCCGAACTCACTCCGGGCCCTGATGATCTCCTCGACGGCATTCTGGCCGACGTTCTTTATGCCCATGAGACCATAGAATATCTTCCCGTCAACCACGGTAAAATCCCGCTCGGAGTTGTTGATGTCCGGAGGGAGGAGGGGAATTTTCGACTCTTTGGTGTGGGTCATGTACTTGGAGAAGTTATCCGGGCTGTTGATCTCGTTGGTGAGATTGGCCGCCATGAATTCGGCGGGGTAGTTCGCCTTGAGAAATGCGGTCTTGTACGCCAGGATGGAGTACGCCGCGGCGTGGGATTTATTGAAGCCGTATCCTGCGAAGGGGATCAGTATCTCGTAGATCTCCTCTGCCTTTGCCTTGGAGATGCCCTTTTTCGCAGCGCCTTCGATGAAGGCGACCTTCTCTTTCTGCATGACATCGATCTTTTTCTTCCCCATGGCGCGTCGCAAGATGTCGGCCCGACCGAGGGAGAACCCGGCGATGATCTGGGTGACCTGCATCACCTGTTCCTGGTATACGATCACGCCGTAGGTCGGCTTCAGGACGGTTTCCAGCGACGAGTGTGGGTAGGTGATCGGAATCTTGCCGTTTTTGGCGTTCACGAACTGGTCGATGAACTGCATAGGCCCGGGTCGGTAGAGCGCGTTTAATGCGATAAGGTCTTCGATGGAGTTGGGTTTGGCCTGGCGCAGGATGCTCTGCATGCCCGAGGACTCGAACTGGAACACGGCCAGGCTGTTGCCCTGACCAAGCATCTCGAAGGTCGACGCGTCGTTCTCGGGAATCGCCTCTATATCGAACTCCGGATTCCGTTTCCGAATCAGTTTGACCGTATTCTCGATCAGGGTGAGAGTCTTCAGACCCAGGAAATCCATCTTGATGAGCCCGCAGTCCTCGAGCTGGTCCATTGTGTAGCCGGTCGAGATCTGTTCGCTCTTCGTATCCTTATACAAGGGGACATAATCGGTGAGCTTCGATCTTCCTATCACGATACCCGCGGCGTGCGTCGAATTGTGTCTGTTTAGACCCTCCAGGATGAGGGCGGTATCGATCAGCTCGCGGTATGTCCCTCCGCGTTTTCGATACTCCTGCAATTCGTTCTTCTGTTCGAGTACCTCTCTCAGCTTCACCTTGGGTCCGTCGGGTACGAGCTTCGTGATTTCGTTCGATTCGGCGTAGGGGATGTCCAGCACCCGGGCGACATCCTTCAGTACCGCCTTCGCCTTCAACGTTCCGAAGGTGCAGATGGAAGCGACCTTTTCGGAACCGTATTTTCTGGTGACATACTCGATCACCTCACCGCGGCGCTCGAAGCAGAAGTCGATGTCGAAATCGGGCATACTCACACGTTCAGGATTGAGAAACCGCTCGAAGAGCAGGTTGTACTTGAGCGGATCGATGTCGGTGATGCGCATGGCATACGCCACGATCGAACCGGCACCGGACCCCCTTCCCGGTCCGACGGCGATCCCCCGCTTTCGGGCGAAAGCGATGAAGTCCCACACGATCAAGAAGTAGCTGGTGAAGTTCATCTTGAAGATGATATCCAGCTCGTGTTCGGTCCGGTCTCGAATTTCAGGAGTCACCACCGGATAGAGTTTCTCGAGTCCCCGGTAGGTGATGCGGCGCATGTACTCTTCGCCCGAGGCGAATCCGTTTGGGATCTCATATTCCGGGAGTTGCGGACCGGGCAAGGGTATTTCGAGTCGACACTGTTCCGCGATACGAACGGTGGCGGCATATGCATCGGGTAGTTCCGGGAACAGTGATAGCATCTCCTCCGGGCTCTTGAAGTAGAACTCGGGACTTTCGAAGCGCAGTCTCGATTCGTCGGAACGTTTCTTGTTCGTGCCGATGCAGATGAGAATATCCTGTGCGCCGGCATGGTCCCGTTCGAGATAGTGGATGTCGTTGGTCACCACGAGGGGGATGCCGGTCTTCTTAGAGAGCCGAATGAGTCCCTCGTTGGCCTGTTTCTGTTCCGCCAGGCCGTGGTCTTGGAGTTCGAGATAGAAGTTGTCCCGGCCGAAGAGTTCGGCGTAGTGCAGGGCCTTACTCTCGGCGGCGGCGGGGTTACCGTCGATGATCGCGGACGGAATTTCTCCGGCCACGCAGGCGCTGAGGGCGATGAGTCCGTCCGCGTGGTCACGCAACACCTCGTCATCGATTCGGGGCTTGTAATAGAAGCCGTCAATATAGCCGATCGACGAAAGCTCGATGAGGTTTTTATAGCCGGTATAGTCTTTGGCCAACAGTACCAGATGGAAGTATCGGTTCGACTGGTCCGATCCGGTTTTTACGAGCCGCGAGCCCGGCGCCACGTAATACTCACACCCGATAACCGGATTGATGTCGCTGCGCCTGCAGGCATTGTAGAATGAGAGGGCTCCGGATAGATTGCCGTGATCGGTCAATGCCAGGTGCTTCATCCCGTACGATTCGGCTTTCTTCACCAGTCCCTTGATCGGCGCTGCGCCGTCGAGTAGAGAGAAATCAGAGTGATTATGTAGATGTACAAACTCGTTCATACGACGCACTCCTTACGCGGCGCGTTTCCTTCCATTCATAGTATCATGTTATAGTGCACAATTACACATATGGCGGTTTTACTCAAGAGTTACTCGAATCCGCCACCACATATAGTGGGATCGACGTGAGTACGGTATACCGTACCTTCAGATGCGAATTGCCGCAACAGTGGGAACCCGATGACGAAGATACCTCGGAGTACATTTCCGTCCCGGAGTTGCTCACTCGAGGAGTATCTCGTCACTCAAGACGGAGTGCTGTAGGGCCGTCAGGGCACCGGAAAAGAGATCTAGAATACGCTTCTTCTGAAACGAGGTGATATCGGAACCGAACCGCACGGACGACTGTTCGAGCAACCCCCTGAAGGTATCGGTATCTCGCTTTGAAAATGGGAGCTTCATGCCGATTATCTGCGACTCCACCTCCCGATTCCTGTAGAGAAATGGTCCGATGGATCCGAAGGCAAATCTGAAATCCGATAAGACTCCCTTCTGCACCTGGCCCAACGCGCATATGCTCAAATCGTTCCGTCCTAACAGGATCCCGGAACGTAGGGAGCGGTAAAACTGGAAATTCCATGATGTGTTCGGGATCCGTAGCCGTGTGAGAATCTCTCCGGGCTTGAAATCCAGGCTCCCGTCGGAATTGACCAGACGGTTCATCTGCACCCAGCGGGATCCACCGCTCTTTCGAAGTTCGAGCCTCGTATCGAGCATGAGTAGAACGGGAAATGCAGTCATGCGGCGCTCTTTGACGCAGAGATTCCCACCGATGGTGGCCATGTTCCGTATCGCAGGCGACCCTATCTCCCGTAATGCCGTGTAGAGACATTCCGGGAGTATATGTTTTCCGATAGACAAGACTCGATGGATGGTGACCATGCTCCCGATCTCGAGATACCGTTCCGTACGACTGACACGGGTGAAATCCTCTATGGTACCGAGGAAGATGATATCGGATGAGAGGTCGTACCGCTCCTCGATATTCCGTCTGAGTATATATGTACCCCCTGCGAAGACCAGCGCGTTCGGCATCTCTCGCTTGAGTGAAAGGAGTTGTTGAAGAGAGGAGGGGGAGAATACATGCGGCGAAGAGGTATTCGGAGTTTTCAACGGCGTCGCCCCCATGAGAGTTCGATCCTCTTCACCATCTGCGCGGCTATGGAAAACGGGATACAGTGAAAGAGATGCGGCTTCAATGCGTCGAAAATATCGGTATCTTTGGGATGGGTCGTCGTGTTCATGAGTTCGTACAGCCCGAACAGGACACCTGGAAGGCACGATGGACACGGAGTTATTCCCGCGGCTTCCATGGCCGACATGATCAGCTGATACTCGTGCGAACCCGAGAATCCTTCGACCGTTAGAACGGCGTTGTCTCTCACGGCGAATACCGGGATGAGGCACGCGTACACGACCGAGTCGTTCAGGAGAACCGCGCACGTACCGCATTCGCCGCGTCCGCACCCGCGTCCGACACTGCGGATTCCGAAGTGAGTCCGCAGTGTATGTACCAGACTCGTCTCCGGAGGAACGTTGACGGTCACGTCATCACCATTGAGGCGAAAGGAGATCCTCATGTTTCCTCCAGATATCGATGAAGAAGCGTCGGAGTGACCGGCAGCCGGTCTACGTATAGTCCGGACGCCTGAGATATCGCGGATACCAGGGCCGCCGGGACAACGAGGTACGGAACCTCGTCGATACCCGTCGCAGGATTGCCCGGATCCTCTATGATCTGTATCTGAACGGAGACCGGATGGCGGAAGAAGAGCGGCACGAATCCGTAGTCTTCGGTGAAGGTTGAGTCATGTACCATGAGTGGATCGTATATACACCACTGCAGTGTACGGTAGATGCCGGTTTCGAGTTCCGTGCGGACCGCTTCCTTCTTGTAGACTCTTCCACAGGAAACAGCACAAGAGACATTCAGTATTTCCGCCTCGAGGGTAACGGGATGGAGTTCCACCTCTACCACGGCGGCAGCCCAGGATATTCCGGAAAAGGGCATCCCCGAGTAGGTGCGAGAATCCCAGGTCGTGCCACCGGCACGCGTGCCACGGGTTAACTCGATGGGGAGAGGCGAACGAAAACGCTTTTTCTGAATCCCTGCGGCGGTCCTGGCGATCAGGCCTGAAATCGTTGAAATCGCCTTTCCAAAGGCAAGGGGGCCCGAATTATCGAGCCTGCCGGCGGAGCTCTGCTCTACGACGATGTCTTCCAACGGTATATTTAAGATGTCGGCTGCGATTTTCTTCCATACGGACAGGGTGGCCGGTGAACGCGGCAGTACGGAGACGCGGATGGTGAGTGACGGCTTGTCTTCCAAGCGCATCGAGACGTTGTGAGATTCGAGATTCGTATCGAGGAATCCCATCCCCTGGTATGCGGCTGAAAAGCCGATGCCTCGATAGGGATGGTCTCCGACCACAAAGTTCCGGCGACGTTTTTTCCGCATCTCGTATGCGGCGTATTTTCTCCTGAAATCCACTACTTCGGTTGCCCCGTCCATGACACGATGAAGCCGATCTGAGACGATTCCTTTGTGAGACTTTTTTTCACTTCCGATCGGCAACGGGTCGGTTGGGAATCCTGAGTTGTGCTTTTGGCGGAGAAGCGGATCGGAGTGCGATACTTCCGCCAGGCGGTTCGCATGACATCCTGCTGCAAAAAAACCGGCAGGAGTACCCAATCCCTTAGAGACATTCACCGGGGGGCTATTTGTATGGATCAATCGGCCTCGTAGCGAATGGTGATGCGATCGATTGATTCCCAGGGCACTGAGACATACTCTTTCGATGAGCTCGTTGCCGTACACCGGATAGGCGCCGATATCGATATCTACGCGGATATCCTGAACCAGGATGTTGCCCTCCTTGTCGAGTCCGGTCTTGTAGGCGAGGCGGACCGGCGCTCTCCTGCGGACAAAACGGGTGTCCTCATCTTTCGTAGGCCTGAGCAAAACGGATTTTCCGCATTTCATCGAAAGGAGTGCGGCCTGCACCGCCAGCAAAGATGGATACCAGATACGATCGTCTCGTTCATGAAACGCCGGTGTCATGGTCCGGACGGAGATGTTCTTTTGCGGCACGTCGAGGACCGCAGCCAGGCTGCGTCGGACATGATGAGGCCATTGGGTATCGAGTAGGACGGATACATGAGTGTTGTCCACCGTAGCGTATACCGACGGTACCCCGGCGGTACTCGGTGACTCGGAAGGAACGAAATATGTGCCTTCGAAGACTTGAAACGCGTTCTTGAGTGCTCCCGCGGGGTCGCCGTGAACGATTCGCTTCTCGGCAACGATTTGGGTATCGCGATAGTTTTCGAACGTCAGAATGGTATAGTCTGTCTCGTACTCGATCTCGACGGAACGTCGTGCCCTGAGTACCGTGTCATTATCGGCACCTGCGAGGAGCAGCAGTGGCTCTCCTTCGTATCCGACCTCTCTCTCGGCGAGAATCGGTATCCGTTGTTCGAGAAAGGTCATCGTGCGGGATCCGGGAATGTCGTCGGGTGCCAGGGTACAGATATCCGCCGGCAGCGAGGAAACGTCACGGTTCGTTATGACGCCCCGTGGTATCGCGGAACGGACGACTGCTCCGTAATACAGATCTGATGGATCGGTATCTGTAGCCTTGGCTGCGGCGGAGGCCTCTTTGGAATCAGCCGGGTTCAACTGCAGCTCCGGAAGAACCAGAAATGCAGCGGGGAGCGGTGTATCTCTTTCCGATCCGTACTACTCCCTCGATGACTCGATCGACTTCCTCGTCCGTAAGGCCCGGATAGATCGGCAGGCTGATACTGCGCTCGTACTGAGCGACACTGAGGGGATACTCCTCCGGGGAGTATCCGTACCGCCGGCGATAGTAGGTCATCAGGTGGAGAGGTATGAAGTGAACGGAGGTCCCGATTCCCTCCTCTGAGAGTCGGTGCATGAACTCATCCCTGGTGATCTGCAACGCGGATAATTTGAGCCGGAGGGCATAGACGTGCCAGGCATGGTCGGGACCGTTCCGGGGCGGTATCGCGAGAAACCGGACGTCTTCGAAGGCCGCATCGTAGCGTTCGGCGATTGCACGACGGCGCTCGAGGAATCCATCGGCCCGGGTGAGTTGTACTCTGCCGATGGCCGCATTCAGATCAGGCATATTGTATTTGTATCCCGCCTCGACGATATCATATCTCCAGTCACTGCCGTTGGAAGTGTACCGGTTCCACACATCCCGGTCAATGCCGTGGAGTCGCATGATCTTGATCCGTTCCGCAATCTTCCGTTCGTCGGTGACGAGCATTCCGCCCTCACCGGTGGTGATGGTCTTGTTGGCGTAGAAGGAGAAGATGGCCATTCGGCCCCAGGTGCCGATCATGCGGTTTCGGTACCGTACGGGAAACGCATGTGCCGCATCTTCGATGATCGGCACTCGATCGGTTTCCGATATATCGCAGAGTTCCTCCATCTTGCACGGGTCTCCGCCGATGTGCACGGGGATGATGGCTGCGATTCGTCCGTCTCTGCCATGACGGTGGGATTTCACGGCCCTGCGAACACCGTCCGGATCGATGTTATAGGAGTCTTCGCAGATGTCTACGAATATGGGATGTGCATCCAGGTATCGAATCACCTCCGCGGTCGCAGTGAAGGTGTAGGGGGTGGTAATCACATAATCACCCGGCTGTACGGCCAGAGCATCGAGGGCGAGGTGGAGTGCCGCCGTCCCGGAATTCACGGCCAGGGCGTATCGAGACCCGATCTTCGATGCGAATTCCCGTTCGAAAGCCGCCGCGTGACGGCCCGTGGTCAGCCAGCCACTGCGCATAACCTGAATGACCTGCTCCTCCTCCTCGCGACCCAATGTCGGCCGGGAATAGGGGATGAAGTCGTTCGCTTGCTGCATTTCGCCGGATTTCATCGATTCGGTCAGTACTCCGGGTCGTCGTCGTGTATCACGAGACTCGGTATATACTCTCGAATGGTTTCCTTGAGTAGTCGCCGGTTGCGGTATCGATCCGAGAAGTCCGGATCGAAGTAACAGACCGACTGCATCCGGTCGAGGAAGGTGTCGAGTGCGCCGTTGAACCGTGTCTTACGAATCAACCTGTTTATGCGGGGATAGGGGGTCTTCACCGGTGTTTCATCAGGTGCGAATAGCCGCTCATGCAGCTTCTCTCCGGGTCTGAGACCGATGTACGCGATCGATACCTCATCGTCGGGAACAAATCCGTAGAATGAGATCATCTGACGTGCAAGTTGCTCGATATTGATGGGATCGCCCATATCGAGGATGTAAAGATTCCCGCCTTCGCCGACACCGCCGGCCTGGAGCACGAGAGAGGCAGCCTCGGGGATGGTCATGAAAAACCTGGTAGCCTCAGGGTGAGTGACGGTTACCGGGCCTCCCTTCGTAATCTGTTTCCTGAAAAGCGGAACGACGCTTCCGTTCGAATCGAGGACGTTGCCGAAACGGACTACCATGAATTTGGTGTCACACGGTCTATGTTCCAGTACAATCTCCTCGGCGATCATCTTGGAACAGCCGTAGACGTACTCGGGATCGACGGCCTTGTCCGTAGAGATGAACACGAACCTGGAAACACCGGTTTCAGCCACCGCGTCGACGAGGTTCTTGGTCCCGAACACGTTGTTCTTTATCGCCTCTACCGGATTGGCCTCGGTGAGGGGCACATGTTTGTAGGCGGCGCAGTGGAAGACCACGTCGGCGCGAAGACGCGAGAGGATAAACTGCATGAAATCCCGGTCCTGGAGGTCTCCGATCACCGGTACGATCGTCGCCGCCTCTCCGACCCCCTCCTCCTGGAGGATCTTCAATTCGCGCTCCACTTCGTAGACGTTATTCTCGCCGTGATCGAAGAGGTAGAGCCGTTCGGCACCTCCCGAGAGGAGCTGTCTGGCAAGCTCGGATCCGATGCTGCCACCGGCCCCGGTGATGAGGACTCGTTTGCCTCGCAGGTATTGGAGGCTCTTCTTCAGCGGGATGATTACCGGGTCTCTGCCGAGGAGATCCTGCGCATCGATTTCACGGGTCTGGATGAGATGGGCGTCACCTTCGATTATCTGCGAGATTCCCGGAAGGATACGGATTCGATTGAACCCGGCGGCGGACAGGATCTGATAGATGCACGACAGTCGGTCGGTAGAGATGCCCGGGATGGCGATAAGCGCCTCCTCGGCCGGGCACTCGGTGAGAACCTCCATGACGTTGCCGATGGGCCCATAGACCGGTATCCCGTCCAGAATCCTGCCGATTTTCTCAGGATCGTCGTCCAGAAAGGCGACCACATTGCCGAGGATTCCCTTCTCCGACAATTCACCGGCGATGGACCTACCGGCGAATCCGGCTCCGATGATCACGATACGGGTATTTCGTTTATCTCTCATCGTCATCAACCGGTTCCATATGCTCAAAAGCAAAGTCAACCACAAACGAATCTTGGTATAAGGATAATTTAATTTTTGCACGTCGTTTTCTTTTATCGACCTTTATTATCCTTCCTTCAAGTCCTTTCATCGGTCCGGAGAGGACTTTTATCTTCTTGTCGGTGTCGAAGTAGACCTTGGACTTCTCCGTTACCTCCCCGAAGGCGAGAAAATGCTTCAAAATACGCTCGTCGTCGCCGCAGAGCGGTTCGATGTGACGGTTGTCCTTCAAGAATTTGAAAACGCCGGAGGTACGCTTACACACCCAGTAGACATCCGGTTCGACCGATTCGGCTTCCAGGAAGAGGTATCCAGGATAGATTGGAGCCTGCACTTCGCGAGTCTTGCCTCTACGACGGATCATCAGGGTGCGTCTCGGCCAATAGATCGATCCGGTTTCCGCTTCCGACAGGCCTGCAACTTTGAGATTGTGCTTGAGAAGCTTGAGGCACTTCCCTTCGGCCCGGGTCATGACCTGCAGGGCGAAATACTTCATAAAACTACTCTTTTCGAGATCTGCTCCGTCGCGTGCCGAAACCCATGGAATCCTTGATCTCCTTCAACTTTTTCGACTCTACGGGATCTTCCTTGACTTTGGAGAAGTATTCGAAGACGAAGGCGAGAAAAACGGAGAGGAAGAAAACGGTGATGGTCACGATGACGCAGAGCTTTCCACGACTGGGACCCGATTTCCTCTCCGGGACTTCCGCCCGTTCGATCACCTGGAATCGGCGAGAGTCGTCCGCCTCCTCGATCTTGGTGGTTTCGTATTGCTGCCGTAACCCCGTGTAGATGGTCTCCTTTACGCCGAGATCCCGTTTAAGGTTGAGATAGCGGGCGGCGATCTCCGGGAGCTCCTCCAGGGCGAACCCTCCGGAAAACTCGCTGAAGCCCTGTTTTTTCTGTTCGATCAGCTTCTTGGTGAGTTCGATCTCGTTCCGGAGCCGTATTATCTCGGGATCGTCCTGTCTTCGATACTGCTGGAGAGAACGGAGGTCCATTTCGAGGTTGATGAGCCCGGAGTTGAGTTCGGCCAGGTCCTCTATCTGGGTCTGCATCTGATAGTCGATGTCGACGATGCCGTGTTCTCTCTGGAATTCGAGGAGTGCGTTTTGCGCCTCGATACGCTCCTGATCAACGGAATTGAGGCTCTCTTCGAGAAATTTCTTCTTCAGGAGCACCTTCTCGGTGGTGAGTTCGCTGAATCGCATCTCGAGTTCGTCCAGGGCGGCGTTGAGGATCTCGGTAGCAAATTCCGAATCGATGTGCGTGTAGGTGATGGTCATGATTCCCGTAGCCGAAGAGTATTCGGTGTTCAATGCCTCACGGATCATTTGCCTCGAGGTGGTTTTGGGATACTCGGTGATCTCGTACTTCTCGATGATATCGAAACGGTCCACCAACTCGTCGATGAGGGACTTGCCTTTCAATAGCTCCTGAGCCAACTCGGCGTTAGACGGCCCGGCATCCACGCCGGTCAGACCGGCCAGGGCTCCCAGACCGCTGTTGGAAAGCACGGATGTGATATTGCTCCCCCCGGATTCGGTCAGTCTGACCTTTACCTCAGGCGTATACACGTTCGGTAGCGGGTTATAGGGTGAATCGGACGGAATCTTGAGCGTGTAGACCGAGAACGCGACCACGAGTACCGCGGCGGAGAGGGACGCGAAGAAGATCAATCGCCACCGCTTCGCCAGAACAGCGACAAGGTCCAGCAGTGATATGGTATCCTCTTCGGCGTACCCATAGCCGCCGGGTGCGGCAGTCGAGGTGTCGGGCTGCTCTCGCGGTTGTTCCGATTGTGTGGTATCCGGCTGCATACAAGCTCCTCGCATTTTCGACAATAGAAGCTATCACGGAATCGATTCGCTATCAAGATCAACGCGAAGGCTGTCGCACGCACGCGGCTCCCCGATCATTTCGAATATTTCGACAAGATTCCTCTGGGGGAAGGTAATAATCTGACTGAAATGTGCCGAAAATCGTATAAAAGTAGGCGAAGTGGGATCGAACTTGTCATTTCGAACTACCACAGGTACAGTATCATTGGAGGGGATATGTTTCGAGCATCCTTGACTCTCTGCATCCTGTTGTGTGTACTCGTTCCGGTTGCGATGGCGGATACGGTGCTGTTGTATACGATGAACGACGACTTCGGAAAGGATGATTACGCCGAAGCAGACGATCCGAAACGTGCTCCTTCGGTCACGATCGTCGAGGACGGCGTGATGTCGCTGTTCTTCGACAACGGACATATCATCTTTAACGCAGGATACACCGATCGGATGTACAGCCCCTTCGATGCCGAACCGTTGGCCTACAGGTTGGCAAAAAACGGAGGCGCGAATCTCCTGCTGGAGGTTGCGCTCTCCTACGCCCAGGCCGATGAAGGGGTATATGCGACCCCGATAACAGCGAGATACAGACTCGTTGAGATCCCCTCGGAGAAGATCCTTACCGAGGCGTTGCTTGAAACCGCGTCACTACGAGAAGGAGGCATTCAGCCCTCGGGTGAGGAACTTTGTTTCATGTTGGGACAGTCGATCGCCGCCGGCGTACTCAGTACTCGAGCGAGATGATTGGGGAGATTCTTTCATAGATGTCATTTCGAAAGAATCTTTTTTGGTGTAGAGGTTGTAATTCCTTGCATTATTGCAAATTATGAGGAAGTAAGGGTTCTAAAGGTTTTGGCAATTTCAAGGAAGGTTGTTTTTTTGACATTGGTTCTGGGGGAATAGATGTGATGAATGCTGTAAAAAAAATACATTTCACTCTTGTCGTACTAGGGCTGCTCCTCTTGATTTCGATGGGCGCCCCGGTATTGGGAGATGAGTTGCAATGGCAGGGCACGATCGCAGCCGGTGGATACGGAGCGTTCCCGCCGACCGGTTTCTATGCCGCCTCGGATTCATTTCCACGAAATACGGTTGTTACCGTGGAGAACTTGCACAACGGCAAGACGGCTTCGGTGATTATCGTCGACCGGTTGAGTACCCCGAGATTATTCATGACCGTATCCGCGGAGGCCGCGACGGAACTCGGACTATCCTCGGACTCCATCGTACAGGCACGGGTTACGATGGCGGATGATGGTAAGGAGTACGCGGGATCGTATACCGATCTGGCAAAATCGAGGGACCCGGATATAAATCCGTCTGCATCGTTCATGGACGGCGACGAGATGGATTTCCTCGAATCGGTGCTCAATGCCAAGGGCATGGATTCGACCGCATCCGCAGACGCGGAGCCGACGGAGTTCGAGCAGACACCGATCGCGGCGGAAGAGTCGGGGTACATCGATTCGACTGCAGAAAATCGACCGCTTTCGGTAGAAGAGATGCGCGGAATCGCCTCTACGACCCCTGAAATCGACGAGGTTCAGTCGGATTTGGCGCTCGCAATTCCGGAGAGAGTCGGGGCCGTGCCCGAGATGCCGGATGATATCAACGACATCGCCGGAGTATACGGTGTAGACGTCATGGTTCCGGCCGATAGTTTCGTGTCGATGGTGACGAAAGCTGTGCCGCTGCCTCCGGAGAACGTTACCGATACGGCATTCGAGATTGCCTCCATGTATGCAGAGTATGCAGATTCCGGAGTCGAACCCTCGGGTATCGATTCTCACGTATCCGGCGTGACTGCTTTTCTGCCGGAACCGTCGCCGAAACCGGCCCAGTCTGCCGAACGGGCGACCTCTCCGTCCGGCACGAGCCGTGAGTATCTTCGGGGATACTATGAGTTCGCATCATTGCAACCGAACAGGGCGACCATAGACGACGCCTTGATCACAACTCCGGATGCACCCGAAGATCTGGAAATCTGGCCACGGCTTTCCGGGAGTCGGATCACACCGAAACCGGAAGTGAACCACCTGGCGTTCGTGTATATGCCCGTTCCCGAGGCCGTCGCCGGAGATGCGTCCGGGGCCTTTCCCGCATTACCATTGGCGCAGGCCGGGAGTGGAACGAAAATCGATACCGGGTTGATAACCATGCCGACTCCTCCCGAGATGCCGGTGAAGGAACCACGAATAGCGGATGCGCCGGTTTCTGGTGACGCCGGTGGTGAAATCGAGTCGGAAATGGTGGTCACGCCGACGCCGCCTGATCTATCCGAGGCGAAACCGGAACGGGAAACGGATGAGACTGCGATCGAAACGCAGGATATTGCCGTGGTCTCGCCACTAGATGGAGTTGTCACGGAAAAGTCGGAAGATATCGGGGCGGTGCCCGAAATTCCGGAAGATGCGGTCATCGTTCTGGAGCCGGCGGAGGAACGACCGCCCGAAGGCCCTCCCGATGTACTCTCGCCAACCGAGACTCCGGCGGGAACGCCGAAACAGGAAACCCCTGTGCCCACAGTGGCCATGAGAGGAAGTACTGCCGAACCCGCCTCAGACTCGATTCGAATCACCGAAGCACTCGCACGCGGATCGCACTATCTTCAGGTTGGAACATTTTCCGAGGAGAAGAGCGCACGTTCGATAGCGTCTCGACTTATCGGCGACTACCCCATGACGATGTATGTGGACGAAGGTTCCGCGAAGCGATATTTTCGGATCATGGTCGGACCGTTGACCCCCGATGAGAGTGGAGTGGTCCTGCTCAATCTCCGGTCTGAAGGGTTTTCGGATGCGTTCGTGAGGAAGATCGAGTAGAGGCTCCATTCGATGAGTGACAGCGAGGACGGTCGTCGCGCCGATTCGACACCGGCAGAGATACGAGCAGAGATTTCCGACCTCGTCGAACGGCTTCGTCGCTATCAGTACCAGTATTATGTGACCGGACACCCCGAGGTCTCGGATCTCGAGTACGACCGCTTATTTGATACGTTGATAGATCTGGAACAACGATTCCCGGATGCGAGAGATCCCCTTTCACCGACTGCGCGTGTCGGATCGGACCTAACGAACGAATTTCCCGAGATTGAACATACCATACCGATGCTCAGCCTCGACAAGGCATATCAGGCCGAGGATGTAGTGGCGTGGATGCGAAAAACAGACACTAACGTCGGAAAGCCCTTGCGATATGTTGCCGAAGAGAAGATAGACGGTTTTTCGATCGTACTCTACTACGATGCAAGCAGATTGCAACGGGCCGTGACCAGGGGAAACGGCTATATTGGTAACGATGTTACGGGGAACGTACTGACAATCCGATCCCTTCCCCTCCGGTTACATCGTGACGTCGATGTCGTCGTGCGGGGAGAGGTATTTCTTCCGAGAGATGAATTCCAGCGGATAAACAGCCGGATGGAGATCCCCTACGCAAACCCGCGAAACCTCGCCGCCGGCACGATTCGAAGAAAGAATAGCCGAGAGGTCGCCGAGATTCCTTTGGACCTGTTCGTGTACGATGGCTACTTCGAGCCGTCTAAAAAAAGTCATTCGCGGAGCTTCATGGCACTCAAGGAACTCGGGTTCAAGACGAATCCACGAATGGGTATCTTTAGTGCCGACCCGATTCCGGATCCTCCCGATGGATGGGTCAACGGGAGTCTCGATGATTTTCCTGCATATGCACGCAGTATCGCGGATATACGGTCGGAGCTCAACTATGAGATCGACGGACTTGTTGTCAAAGTAGATGATACCTCGGTCCGTGAAGGGCTCGGATCGACCGGACACCACCCACGGTGGGCCCTGGCATTGAAATTTGAAGCCCCGGAGGGACAGAGCGTCGTACGTTCCATCGAAGTACAAGTAGGCAGAACGGGCAGGATCACCCCCGTAGCCAAGATCGATCCGGTTGAGATCGGTGGATCGACGATCAGGAACGTGACGCTCCATAATCAGGAATATATCCGGCTTCTGGAACTCGCCATAGGAGACACCGTGGCCGTCTCGAAACGTGGAGACGTGATTCCTGCTATTGAGAAGGTCCTCGAACCAAACACCGACGGAAACACCACCTGGGAGATGCCGGACACCTGTCCTTCCTGCGGAGAGACGGTATCAAAAACCGGTGCCCACAGTTTTTGCACGAATAGGCGATGCCCCGACCAAGTTCGGCAGCGGCTGTACTACTTTGTCGGATCGAATCAGATGGATATAGAAAATCTAGGCCCGGAAACCATCGACGTGCTGATATCGCAAGGGATGGTGCAAGATCCGGCAGATCTCTATATCTGCGACTACGATCGGCTTCTCGAACTACCGGGTTTCGGAGAAAAGAAGATTGCGGCGATACGGAGGGGGATCGAGGAGAGTAAGAAACAACCCTATCGAATCGTTCTCCAGTCACTGGGCATTCCGGAGTTGGGGAGAAACGTCGCTGAGCTTCTCATACGGAACGGTTTCCCTTCAATCGATTCTCTCTACGCCGTTATCGACGCCGAAGACCTTGAATCGTTGGAGGCGATCCCCGGTATCGGCCAAAAGATTGCCTCGAATCTTGCCGAAGAACTCGGCCGGCAGGAAACCCGCGTACTCATCAAGCGGCTCCGTGAGAACGGTGTAAATTTTACATCCGATGAGGGCGAAGATGATCAGGTTCTCACGCCGGACCTCTTTTCGGGCCAGACGTGGTGCGTAACCGGTTCGTTCGCGCATTTCAAGCCCCGTGATCGGGCCGCACACATCGTGGAGGCGTGCGGTGGAAGAGTGACCGGCAGCGTTTCCGGAAAGACCACACACCTCCTGGCCGGAGAAAACCCCGGAAGCAAGCTCGATAAGGCCAAGGACGTCGGTGCAACGATCGTCGATGAGGACGAGTTCTTACAGATGATCCGGGAACTGCCGGAGCATCTTCGTGTATAGCGGTCAATGAATGAATCCCACACCGCCACCGCCCATGAGATACCAACTCTTCATCAACGGATCGAATTCTCCGGTGCAGTACGCCGAGAGAACGATCTGTGTTCCCGGGATCAGGAGATGCGCCTCAGCGCCTGCCTGGAATGGAAGTTCGATCCAGAAACCTTCATGAAACGGTTGTGTTCGTAGGGCGCCCGAGAAGCCTGCCGAGAATGGACCTATATCGAGTAATACTCCTACTCTGCCGTATCCCCAGGCGTACACCGAAGAAGGTTCCGCCTCTTCGTAATATTCGATGGGAACAGGCGAGATGGTGACCTCCGGAGTGAGGATGAACGTGAGGGGTCCGACGGCGAAAGAAACCGGTACCGAAAACGACCCTCCGGCATAATTCGAGAACGAATCGACGGAGTCCCCCCGGTAGTAGGTCCCCTTGAGTGCGACAGCCGCCGCGAAAACCGGAAGATTGGCCGATGTGAACCGATACTTTACCGATACACCGGCGGAGAAGGGGTAAGTATCTTCACCGTGAATGAAGAGTGTACCCTGCGCATCTATCTCCAAGCCGGCATACGGACTGAACCGTGCGCTTCCGTGAAGGGGTACTCGCGCCGTATGGGTTTCCGGATCGGCATGACCGATCAGCATAGTCGTGATCTGAAAAGCGAAGGGCGGTAATGTCATCGGCTCCGGTGCGAACAATGCGCCGGAGGTGCCGCTGACCAGCGAACGATACCGGAGAACCACGGAGCTGTCGATGGTAACGGATGTCTCCGACTCGACGACACGATTGTCCGTCTCCCCGATCCCGGTAATTCGTATCCGATACTCGCCGTCGGGAACCTGGTGTCCGTCTGAGTCGAGACCGGTCCACCTGAACTCCTGATTCCACGTCGTGAACCGCGGGAGTTGGTCGGAATAGATCTCAGATCCGGTCGAATCGTAGATCTTCACGCTTCCGGAGCCGTAGTCGGTTACTTCGAACGTAATTCTGGTGGCACCGAGCTCTCCGGCATTGGCGGGTGAGAAGATCTTTCGTGTCGAGGTGAGCCCGTGCAGGCCGAATTCGGCTTCCTGCAGTTCGGCGGTAACCGTCGTAGTGTACCGTGGGACAATCCGCACACTCGTCGAATAGCCTTCGTATCCGAATTTCCTCACCGATACCAGATACCGTCCGACGGGAAGCTCGGTAATTCCGGAAGAAAGAGGCGAGAGATCGAGAAAGACCTGGGAATCTTCGGGTATCGTTTCGACGTGAAGGAAACCGGTGATCTTTTCGAGATCGATATCCACTGTATGGATGGACCCCGTATCGTAGGCGATTCTGTAGGATTCCGGATACCATCCATCCTTCTCGATGCGTACGGAGTACATTCCCGTTCCCGGATCGGTGATGAATACCGGGGACCTGCCGACATAGTCACCATCGAGGAAGACCGTAGCTCCCTTGGGATCCGTCTTGACATGTATTCCGGGAGACTCGTCAGGCTTCGATGTTTGCGGTTGTGTCGTTTCCGCTTCAGGACTCAGCGGAGGTTTGACCCCGCCGGTATCGGATTCCGCTCTCTCCTGTACGCCGGAGCCCTGTGTAACCGCCTCTTGTTCTTGCGAACCCTGGTCGACTCCATCCAGTGCCGGTGAATCCTGCACCGTGGAATCATTGTCTTTCGGAACCGCTCCCGATGAGGAGACAGTTGAAAATAGTTCGCCGGAGGAGGTCGTACAAGAAAAAACGAGTAAAACCATGAGAATCGAAACTACGATCTGCAGCCCAAATCGACTCACGGTGGTATCCGTACTATGGAAGTCATGCATGCTGATAGTGTATCCCCTGAAACACCGGAAAATCAAGGAATATGGAAACAACCGGAGGTATACTCAAGGGAGACGCCGGTTCATGCCGATATTCAAAGAGACAAGATCCACCGAAGGTGGTTGTCCCGGTCGTGAGAGGGGCGTATCCGTATGATTCATGTTGAACCGTTTCCCCGCATACTCCTCGCCGTCTGCCTGTCGGCTTTCATCGTCTTTCCGGCGTCGGGACAGAGTTCCGTCGTGGATCCCGATACGCCGGCTACAGATTCCACGACGGCGGATAGGGCTACGCCGGATGGGGCAGCGGCGGAAACAACGGCGGAAATGGGAGACCCTGCGAAAGCAGCCGAGTCTCGGCAACCGTTACCCGGCGGTTTCGGGAAGCTGCGCTTCGGGATGACGATGGACGAGGCAAAAGCTGCCCTTGCGATGGATAGGAATTTCGATTTTCGAGGAGATCCGGACGTCACCCTGCTGAACAAACCGAACGAAAAGGCCATCGATACCCGGGGAATCGGATTCGTGGAGAGGGGATTCTTCCGGTTTCACGAAGGAAGGCTCTACTTGATCCACATACTTTTGAATACCGAAGAGATGGATCACTTCACCATGTTCAACACCTTATCGGAGAAGTACGGCGAACCGGAGTATCTCGATCCACGACTCACATTCTGGGAAGATACCACCGTACGCCTTGCCATAGAGCGGCCTTTGGGTGTTAAATACATCTACAAGCCGGTATTCGAGGCGATATTCGAGGCGAACTCGGTTGAGGAATCGATTCAGGCGATGTATACGGAGTCGTTTTTAGATCAGTTTTAGGCTATACTTCGGTGAGTTGGTGAAGTCGATAAGGTGCGTGTGTGAGCATGAGAAACGTGTTGAAACCGGAATCATGGATACGAAAACTCACGAGAGGATCTGATCATTCTTTACTCCCGGTTATGAAAGCGTCGATGCAAGCGCTCTTTCTCTCGGCTAGTATCATCGGGTATAGTGCGCTCCTGCTCTCCTGCTCGAGCGAAGAATCGGAGGTCGTGCTCTGGATCAAGGGCACGCCGGTAACGGTAGAGCTTGCGGTAACGGAGGAGCAGCATCGGACGGGCCTGATGTACCGGGAGGAGCTGGCGAACAACCACGGCATGTTGTTCGTATTCGAATCCGACCGTCGTCTCTCCTTCTGGATGAAAAACACGTCCATCCCCCTGTCGATTGCGTATATCGACAAGGACGGTGTTATCAAAGAGATATACGACATGGAGCCGTATTCGCTTCAAAGCGTGCCGTCGACATATTCGGTGAGATACGCACTCGAGGTAGATCAGGGGTTCTTCGAGAAGATCGGAGCAACAACGGGAGACGCTATTGTGTTCCCCGACGGATTTCCCGAATCCTATACCCGCGAATGAGCGCGATCAATCCTCACTACTCTCGTTTGTCATCCACCGTCATCTTCAGAATAAGTTGTTTCTGCTAAATCCGGAAACAACTCCAGATCGGGGTTCTCATCCGGAGACTCGGGTTGGTTCACGAGGATCTCGATCTTCCGTTCGACTTTTGATAATGTCTTCTCGAGATCTTTGGCCAGACGAATCCCCTGGTCGAAAAGCCCGATCGCCTCTTCCAGCGGTACGTCGCCAGAGTTGATTTTTTCATTAATCGATTCGAGTTGTTCAAGTTTTTCTTCGAAGCTCTTCATTGTTCCTTTCCTGTGATTCGGGCAGTAGCCCTGCCTCGATGGAATCGGATTCTGATCCCGCCATCGATCTCTACGTCGTCTGCGGCCCTGATCATTCGTTCGGACCCTTCGCCTGTGACGACCGCGTATCCCTTTTCCAGGATTGAAAGAGGGGAGAGGGATTCCAGTGTCGACTTGGCCATGGCGAAGGCATGCCTCCGTGCGGTGGTGAGTCGTTCCATGCCGTGAAGAAGGTCCTCCTTGGCATCGTCGACCCTGAGGAGAATAGGCTGAATATGCAGGCGGAAGTTTCGCTCGAGATTGTCTTCGGAGAATTGACCGACAACCATCCGTGCCCGTTCGAGACGGGCGGTCAGGGCCCTGGTGATCGATTGCCGCATCGATGCGACTCGTGAGAGGACCTCCTCCCGGGAAGAACAGACCATCTCGGCGGCCGCAGACGGCGTCGGAGCACATACGTCGGCGGCAAGATCACTCAGAGCGGTGTCGACCTCGTGTCCCACCGCCGAAATTACCGGAATCGACGATTCCGCAATGCTCCGTACCACGATCTCTTCGGAGAAGGGAAGGAGATCCTCGAGAGAACCGCCGCCCCTGCCGACGATGATGACGTCTCCGAGACCATGAATATTGGCCGTGCGGATCTGCCCGGCAATTTTTTCTGCGGCTTCCGCCCCCTGTACCAGCGTCGGAAGCACCACTATGTCGACGCCGGCGTGCCGGCGTGAGAGTACCCGCATGATGTCTCTGAGTGCCGCACCGGTAGAAGATGTGACGACGGCGACTCTTCTTGGAAACATGGGAAGTTCGGTCTTTCGATCCGGGGCGAAAAGCCCCTCGGCGTGGAGCCGTCTCTTCCGCTCCTCGAGCATCGCGAGCAAGTTGCCCTCACCCGCGATCTCCATGGTCTCACAGATGATCTGGTAGTTGCCACGCTTGGCATAGACGGAGACCGCTCCGAATATCCGAACCAGGTTGCCGTCGGCCGGCTGGAATTTCAACCGAGCAGCCCGGCCCCGGAACATCACCACCGAGATGATCGCATCTTCGTCCTTTAGCGTGAAATAGAGGTGTCCGGCTGCAGACGGACGGAAGTTACTGACCTCTCCTTGAACGAACACGGTGTCGAAATTCGTCTCTATGGACTGTTTTATCCTGTCGGTAATCTGTGAAACCGTCTCATATTGTCTCGACTCGGCACTCATTCGATGAGAATACAGCGAATCACAGGATCATTCAATCGAAGGCGGAGCCCTTTCCGGTACAGGTGGTGAAAAAAAAAGTAAAACGCGATACTCTACACCCTATGGAGCACCCTATGGATACAATCGCCGTGATAAATATGATAGGCGTCACCGAGTACGCCTACAAAAAGACGTTCGAAGGAGATAGCGCAATCGATCGCACCATCGATTTTTGTTTAAAGACACCGAACCTACGCAAAATCGTGATACTCCGGGATACCCTATCGACAAGCGGTGGATCGATAGCGACACCGGAAGATGTCCAAGTCGAGATCGTGGAACAAGAGTCATGGGATGCGGCAACCCTCCTCGAAGTACTCGGCCGGTTCTCGTCGAAAGATACCCATATCGTCTATCTGTACGCCGACTGCCCCTTCCTCGATGCCGCTCTGATGCAGCGTATGTATGCAAACCATATCAGATACCTTTCGAACTACACCTTTGCCGATGGATATCCCTATGGTCTGGCACCGGAGATCATCGACTCGTCCATCCTTCCGGTACTCCGGAAGCTGTCGGACGGTTCGGGCATACCCATGAATCGGGAATCTCTCTTCGCCGTCATACAGAAGGACATAAATGCGTTCGATCTGGAAACGGAGATCGCACCGAAGGACTATCGGTTGTTGCGGATATCGTTGACGTGCGACACGCTGCGCAACTACATGATCACCAAGAGCATCTACGATGCGGGGGGGAGAGACGAATCGTCTATTCTCAGGGACATCGATTCGGGTGGCGCCTTGTTGCGAACCCTGCCGGCCTATTTTCAGGTGCAGATTACAGAGGGGTGCCCCCAGGCCTGCTCCTATTGTCCCTATCCGAAATTTTCCGGCGGTGCGTACACAGGCACAGGATGTATCGATGCGAGCCGTTTCCGTGACCTCGTAGAACAGATCTCGGCGTGGACGCACGATGCGGTGATCGGGTTGGGCTTGTGGGGCGAACCGTCCTTTCATGGGTCCATACCGGAAATGGTGGGGGCCGCCCTTTCGAATTCTCGAAACAGCGTCGTAATCGAGACCTCGGGCATAGGGTGGAAGAAGAAGGTTCTCGACAGGTGCATTCGCATAGGTGGCGACAGGCTGCAGTGGATCGTATCTGTAGACACCTCCGAAGAGGAGACCTACCGCATCCTGCGCGGGGAGGGATTTTCAGAGGCGGTAGAGACCGCGGAGTATCTGCGAATACAATCTCCGAAAACGGTCCATGTTCAAGCAGTCAGGATGAAGAAAAATGAAGGAAACCTCGAGGGGTTCTATCGAAGTTGGAAGGAGAAGACCGACAACGTAATTATTCAGAAATACGACCATTTCTGCGGGTATCTGCCTGACGAAAAGGTTACCGATCTCGCCCCGATACGACGTGATCCCTGCTGGCATCTGAAGCGTGACATGTGCATTCTCATCGACGGATCGGTGCCCTGTTGCAAAGAAGATCTGGCCGGTTCGAAGATCATAGGCAATGTGTTTCAAGAAGACCTGTCGGAGATATGGGAGAGAAACACCGATCTCTACCTGCGCCATGTAGACGGAGAGTATCCCGGAATCTGTGCGGAGTGTGATGAATACTATACATTCAACTTCTAATCGAGTACGAATCCCGTATACGGTTGTCGGAGGCGGAAAGGAAGATACACGGCGTCAACCTCCGGTGCCGGTCGGCGTCCTCCTGTTGAATCGGGGCGGTCGACTGTTCAAGCCGGAGTTGTTTCAGGAGTACTACCGCTTGGGATTGACGACCGTCGTGTCGGTGGAAAACCCATCCAACGTATTCGACATGGAATCCGTCGCCAAGAACTATCCGTACGTTACGTTCATTATGCCTCACCGGCGCGTGACCACCGGAGATCTCATCAACATCGGAATTGAAGAGATCCATGCTCAATATGTATTCGTCATGTGGACAGACATTTCGATCATGCCAGGCGGATTGCCCCGCTCGATGGAGTTCGATGAAGACACCACACCCCCCCTTTGCCTGGTGCCCTCGATCTTTCTCGATAGTAGAGAGGGAATGCCGACACTGAGTGCCCCCGCTCTCGAGAAAAACCGGCTACGGGTCCTTCTGATAAAGCCCGAATCCAAGGAACAGCTTAGCCTCTATCCGTACGATTACTGCGGAATCTACTCGAAGGAGAGATTCTTACTCCTTGGCGGATACGATTCGCATATTCGGAGTGCATATTGGCAAAAACTCGATTTCGGGTTCCGTTCATATCTGTGGGGCGAACGCATCGTGTCGATGCCGGGATTGCGATGCGGGTATTCGGGTACCCATGAAGGTGAAGATGTGACCCCGGACACCGGCTATAAGCGATTCTTTCTCAAAAATCTGGCAATAGAGTTCAAAGGCGACGCCGGCATCCTGCCTTGGAGCCGTTTCTTCTCCTATCTTCCCATGAACAGGCTGAGATTGCTCTCTTCGTACCGGGAATTCAAGGAAGTGCGAAATTGGGTCGAAAAGAATACATATAGGTATACCCGGGATGCAAGGAGCGTAACCGAATTATGGGAAACGGAAGAGATGTGAGTGCCGTACTTCTTCAGGTGCGGTTGGATTCTTCGAGGTTGCCGCGAAAGGCCCTGCTGCCCCTCGGGGGCATGACCGTGATCGAACAGGCCATGTCGGCCCTGTCGGAGGTCGTGGTCGATCTGCGGGCGATTGTCACCGACTCAGAGAGTGTGGCTGAGTTGCGACCGTTGGCAACGAATCTCGGTTTCGAGACCTTCTCAGGGCCGCGAGACGATGTCTTGAAACGATATGTATTGGCGATCGACCACTTCGCTATCGATACGGTAGTCCGGGCTACCGGAGACAATCCACTCGTCAGTGCCGAATTGGCGAACGAGTTGGTCTGTCGCCATATCACTCGGGACGCGGACTATGGAGGATTCTTGGGAATGCCGTTGGGCACGGGTGTTGAGACCCTCAAGGCCGCATCCTTGAGAGTAGCGGATGTACATGCCCTAAATCCATATGAGCGGGAGCATGTATCACCCTACCTGTACAATCGGCCGGAATCCTTCTCGATCTACCGTCCCGGGGCACCGGTAAAATTTGCTATCCCGGATGCCAAGGTAACTCTCGACACTGAAGTCGATTACCGGTTCTTGCGAATAATCTATCAGGAACTCTATCACGGTCGTCCGATCCTGTTGGAAGAACTCGTCGAATGGTTGGCCCACGGTAGGAAGAGGGCCGCAAGCTGAAGGATACGGAGTATCCCGGATGATCCTTTTCGTGCCTGCGACCGGGAAAGGGTATGGAGTGGGACACGTCATCCGTTCATTCCGGGCAGTCGACGCCATCGGCAATAGGGGATCGATTCTGCTTTCCGAGGAGACATATCGTTCGGTTCGGAAGATAGAGAAGGTGGCCCCTGAACTTGTCATGTCCTTCGATCAACTAGATCGGATAATCGATTCGAATATCGAAGAAGGTTTTATCGTACTCGATCAGCGCAGGACCTCCCGGTCGTTATTGAATATGTTCCCTGATGGGATACCGATCGTCGGTATCGACGAAGGAGGCGAAGATCGGAAACGGTTCGAATACCTGATCGACATCCTCCCGATGGTAGCGAAGGTCGTTCCGGCTAACTATGCGAGTATCGATCTTCTCGGACTTGTTTCGGTCGAAAAAAAAGCAGCAGTATCGCCGCGTCGCGTATTGGTCGCCTTCGGTGGCGAAGACCCCGCCGGGTTGTCTCTCCCGGTGGCGCGTACAGTCTTCTCCGAGGTGCAAAAACTGTATCAGGATGATTCGTCTCGAGAGACGCTTGAACGGGAGCCGGGATCACCGTTTATCGTCGTCCAGATGGGACCGAAGGCAGCGGCTGTGGACGAGGCTGAGGGGATCGAGGTACGGAGAGAACCGGTTCGACTCAAAGACGAGATTCATGAATATGATCTGGTGTGTACCTCCTTCGGCATAACCGCATACGAGGCCGCAGCTGCGGGTGTTCCGGTGATCATCGTCAGTCCTACACGCTATCACGATCGATTGGCGAAGAAGGCGGGATTCGTCCGTGCCGGTGTCGGGAGGGTGTATGGCGCCCAGTTGCGGCGCGCTCTCGGTGACCTCGATGGTGTGCATCGCGCGACTCTCCAGGCGGCTCCCCGACAGACAATATCTCTGGGCGATTTCGTCTCGCTATTGCGATTTTCAGGGGTAAATGTATGTCCCGTATGCCGTCGGCCGAAAAATCCTTCGAAGGCACGGTTTCATGATCGCAGCTTCTTCGAGTGTAGCGAGTGCGGGTTGGTCTATCAGATTACGGCGAAGGCGAGACCGGCATCATACGGCACTGAGTATTTTTTCGAGGAGTATGCGGGTCAATATGGGAGAACCTATCTCGAGGATTTCGAGCATATCAAGGCGGTATCGAAACAACGACTCAGCAACCTGATTCGATTAGCTGCTGTGGACAGAGTGACCTCTCTGTTGGATGTCGGTTGTGCCTTCGGTCCGTTTCTCTCGGTATGTGAGGAATCGCGGATACCATGCTTCGGAATTGACGTGTCGGAGAAGGCTGTCGGGTATGTCAACGATACCTTGGGACTGGAAGCGCAGTGTATCCCTTTCGAGGATTTCGATTCGCCGGATACCTTCGACGCATTGACCATGTGGTTCGTCCTTGAGCATTTTGGTACGGTACGAGGAGTACTACGGAAGGTGAACCGACTCTTGAAGCCGGGCGGCATCTTCGCCTTCTCGACGCCGAATTTCCGGGGGATAAGTGGGTTCAGCGATCCCACACGGTTTCTCTCCGAGAGTCCCTCGGATCATTGGACCGTCTGGTCTCCGAAAGTAGCGCGCCTGGTCATGAGACGCTTCGGATTCAGGGTCGTGGATATGGTTTCGACCGGGCATCATCCTGAACGGTGGCCGCTCATCGGGAAAAACGGTCTCATTACCCATGGCACGGGGAGTGACTTGATGCGGTGGTTGAGTACCGTCGCGAGACTCGGAGATACCTTCGAATGTTATGCGGTGAAGGAGCGCGAGATCGACGAGATAACGGAGGATCGATAATTGAAAACCATATTGATACTCGGCGGCGGAGGGATGCAGATTCCGGCGATCCGGATAGCCAAGGAGAAGGATTGGCGGGTGATCGTCGCGGATGGAAATCCCGATGCGCTCGGTCGAGAATTGGCTGATGGATTCGAGCATGTCGACCTGAAGGATCTGGACGGCATGCTGAAGGCGGCGCGCAGACGCTACGAACATGAAGGTTTGGACGGAGTCTTCACCGCCGGCACCGATTTCTCCGCCACTGTCGCATGGGTGGCCGAGAAGTTGGGGCTACCGGGCATCGGATACGAAACCGCACTGAATGCTACTGACAAGACCAGGATGAGGCGGAAATTTTCTGAGGCAATGGTGCCGTCACCGCGATATATCCGTCTCGAATCGAACCATACAATAGAAAAAGTCTTCGAAACGTTAGACTTTCCGATGGTAATGAAGCCGGTCGACAACATGGGAGCCAGAGGAATCAGACGGATCGACACCGCCCATGAGTTGACCGCATGGCTGCCGGAGGCATTCCGGCACTCGAGAAGCGGTGCCGTCATCGTCGAGGAGTTCGTTCCGGGGTCCGAGTACAGCATAGATGCCGTCGTGGAAAACGGCAAAGTAACAATTTGCGGCTTTGCAGACCGGCACATTACCTTCGATCCGTATTTCGTCGAGATGGGGCATACGATCCCGTCCGAGGCGCCTGCCGAGAGGATCGAAGAGATGACTGCGGTGTTCAACAGCGGGGTGAAGGCGTTGGGCATCACCATCGGCGCCGCGAAGGGTGATGTAAAATACTCGCCGAGGGGTCCGGTAATTGGAGAGATCGCGGCGCGGCTATCCGGCGGATATATGTCGGGGTGGACCTATCCCTATAGCTCAGGCGTGGAGGTAACGGCGGCTGCGTTGAACCTTGCGGTCGGGCTGCCGGCGGGCGATCTCAAACCCAGATGGCAAGGGATCTCCGCCGAACGGGCGTATATCTCCATTCCGGGAAAGATCGAGGAGATTTCCGGCGTACGGGCCGCGGAACAGATGGTCGGTATTAAAAACGTACTCCCCCGAGTGAAGGTGGGAGACGGTGTCCGGTTTCCTACGAACAACGTTCAGAAATGTGGTAATATCATCTCGCAATCTCTCGACAGACTCTCCGCGGTCCGATCCGCGGAGCAGGCGGTAGGCAGGATACAATTGCGGCTTCGACCGGGCGAGAAGGAGACCTCTTCATTTCTATTCGGCAAAAGTGATTCATGGGTTCCCCCTGCTTTTTCCGTAAGAGACCCGGAAAATGTATCCGTATTGGGCCGGATGCTCGGATACCTCGTAGAGACGTCGGATGTGGAAACGAACCGGAAACCGGGAGCCGACTCGACGGAGATTGTCGTGATTGAACTGCCACGCATAGAGAATGAGGCCGGCCGTGACTGGCACGGAACGACACTGGTCGACGCCTTCGAGAACGTCAGACGAAGCACGGGGATCATCTGTTTCCCGTGGGATGGAGTAAATTCGGCCGATGCGGTTCCCACCGTACATCGTACGTCTGGACGCATCACCCTCGGAAAGGTATTCTGGCACGGAATGGTTCGCGGGGGGTATCAGGGTGGAGTATGGATCATCGACACCATTTTCTCCTTGCGAAGACGAAAGACGTTGAATGAAATCGAGGATACACTTCGGGAATGGTGCGAAGAAGCGTTCTCCTGATATTGATACTCTTTCTCCTCGTTCCGGTCTCTGCTCAGGATTCACCGTCCGGAGGATTCTCGACAGATATCGGCGAAGCAGTTTTGTTGACACAACTCGTTACCGATCACGGCATCCGGCTTCAGTGGGATGCGTATGGAAGATCGGGTGTCCTCACAAACGGAACCACGTATATCTCCTTTTCGCTGGACGCACCTTGGATGATCATAAACTATTCGGATATAGAACCGATAGTACCGTTTCGTGCGAGAGATGGGGCTATATTCGTTCCAAGGGTAACCGCGGCAAGCATTTCAGACAAGATGGTCGAGAAGCCCGTGAAGATACATAGGATCGCGGCGGTTGTCATCGATCCCGGCCATGGCGGGAAGGACCCGGGTGCGAACCACGTACATGCCATAGACGGCGAACGGGTTTCCGTTGTCGAAAAGGAGATTAACCTCACGGTCTCACTGCAGTTGTATGAGATGCTGACCCGACGGTATGCGGATAGGGATATTATCATCACCAGAGAGACTGATGAGTATCTGATGCTGGAGGAGCGGACTGAAATTGCAAATTCGGTGGCTCGTGATCTCGAACAGAACGAATCAATGATCTTCCTCTCCGTTCACGCAAACGCCTCACTGAATTCGAAAGCTAAGGGATTCGAGGTATGGTATCTACCTCCGGATTATCCTGCCAGGCAAGATCTGGTGGACCCGTCGGAACTCGATCTGGACGAGGGGCAGGAAGATCTTATCCCGATACTCAATGCCATGAAGGAGGAGGAGTTCACCGTCGAGTCTGTCCTCTTGGCCAAGGATATCCTCGCGGGATTGGAAACGGAGCTTGGTGATCTCAGTGTGAATAGAGGCCTTATGGAGGAATCGTGGTTCGTGGTACGGAATGCACGCATGGCGGCCGTGCTGATAGAGCTCGGATTCGTAACTAACCCCGCTGAGGCCGAGTTGCTTACTGGGGCCCAACACTTGCAGAGGCTCTCCCGAGGTATTTATAATGGCGTGATCGGGTTCATAGAGTATTTCGAAGAGACAAGTGGATTCGTCGAATAATCAAAGGCGAGTTAGAAGACTGAAGCGAAAGGATACGATGAAATCGAAAATAGTGCTTAGCACCATACTCCTTCTTTCTCTGGTGATTTCGGTTATGCAGTACGCCGGATACGTATCTGAAGCCTATGCGGCAGTGCTTTTTTTCCCCTCGTCGGAAGGTGGGACGTTGATAGGCGAGAGACGCCGTATTCCGCATAGACGTGGTATTGAAGAAAATATAGAAAATTTAATTCGAGAGGTGTTTCTGGGGCCATACGGCTTCTCTCTCGAAAGATTGGTCCCAACAAATACGCGACCGGAATCTGTTCTGCTGCGCGATTCGGTGGTATATGTCGATATCTCCTCTGAGATCGTGTTTTCACGGCGTACGGTGATGATTCCGTATTCGATGATCGTTGAGGGGATCCAACGGGCGGTAACCTTTAATTTCCCGTTTGTCGAAACGGTAGTCGTGACGATCGGTGGTGAGATTCCAAGCAATTGAAAGAAGTATGCCGATACTATAGAATGAACAGTATGGATAGTATAGTATGGTATGAGTATGGTATGAATAGCACAGGTTGTTCTGTATCGATGAATAAACACCGCAGAGGCGGATTGCGAAAACGGGATCCGCATCCGATTCTCGGGATAAAAAAAAAAATTCTCGTTGACAAAAAAGCATGGTTCCGTATAATTTTAGGTAAATAGAGCACTTGGCGTAATATAAGGAGCAATAAATGAAACGATTCGGCTTTCTTCTTTGTAGTTTGCTGTTGTTGATGAGCGTATCTCTCTTCGCGGAGGAATCGGTTTTAATAGATTTTGCCCTTCTCACCGGTGATACGGACGAAGGTGAGAATGAGACTACACTCATCGATTTCAGTTCTAAGGCGGGAACCAGCTTTACCGAAGAGGAAAAGTTGGCTATGAAGACTTCTCTGGCACTCGAGAATTGGGAGGTTGTTCTCGCCCCGTCGTCACGGTCCGTTACCAACGTATCCTTATCGATGTGCAAATCCGCTCCTGTGAATGACGATGCAAAGCGGTACGGCGGTGAAACCGTATTGGGCGTTCGTGTCCATTTCCCCGAAGATCCGTTTAACTCCTGGGCCTTCGTCAAACCTCCGTTTGAGATCCCTGGGTATATGCGCAGAACCGAGTTGCAAGACGATGGAACGTTGGTCGAAGATGAGACCGATCGAACCGGTTCGAAATTCGAGAACGGGTATGGTGTCGTGAAGAATGTAGGGGTGGTCAAATCTCTTTCGATCAATATTCTCGGCTCGAACTTCCCCAATGGACTCGGTGTCGTGTTGAAGGATCAGACCGGTAAGGAGAACAACATCTTCCTCGATTACCTCGACTTCGACGGATGGAAGACCATCACTTGGAGCAATCCGAACTATATCAATGAGGTCCGGAATCGAGAGCTGAAGAAATATCCCCTGTACCCGAACGCCACTCCGTTGGTGAAATTAGCCGGACTAATGATTTACAAGGATTCATCTCAGATTGGCGGTGATTTTATCACATACATCAAAGATATCTCCGTTGTATATGATAAGGCCGTTCTTACGGTGGATAGAGATATCGATGACGAGGCGTTGTGGGGCATCTTAGATGAGCGTGAAACCGCACGTCGCAACGCAGAGTTTGAAAAACTCGGTCGTATGCAGGTCTTGAGATATCTCGAGACGAAAAAAATGCATGTAGAGGAAGAGGACAACGGAGAAGAATAGGGAATAGTTAAGCTCTGTAACTAACTGATATTCGTGTAAAATGTGGCATGCGGGAGCAGTTCTTGTATGCCACTCTTTTTTTCCGGAAATGGCGGCTTTCATGCCGCCGTTTGTTACTGAGCAATATGTATGGTATTTTCGATGTGTTTTCTATCAAGATCGGTGTCATCTGCCGTTAGTACTTGCAAAGAGAAGTTCGGGGTAAGTCCAACTAGGCCGAAGAGTCGTGTTATCGTCTTTTCAACAGAGAATCCACATTCAATGAAAACCCGACGCGCAGACGCCAGAGGTAGATCCCAGGGCGTTCCTCAGGAAGATCCATGAGGGTATCGTCGACAAACCCGAAAGAGTAGATCGAACTGTCGAGGTCGGCTATCAAGGAGAGAAAATCGAGTAGTTCGACATCGAGTTCCGTTCCAATAATGATGGAGTGAAGAGAGTGCTCCGTCGGTGTGGCCCCGTAGACGAAGGTCCGTGTGAGGGCCTGATAGCCGAAGGTGAGCAGAATCTTATACGGAACATTCTTCTCGAACAGATCGGTCTTGAAAGAGTATTCCGAGAATTTTTCCACCATTTCGCCCTCGGCGGTCTTCTGCGCGAAGTTTTTAGTCAGGATATTGACCGAACAGATTGCATTGGGTACATAGTATCCGAACCGGATCTGGTTTCGCTCCTGAAGCAGGTCGCCGACCTCGACAAGACGCCCACCCAAGCTGCTGTCGACCCGGAACGAGGCAAACAGGATTCCAGGAAAGTCGAGACGAATTGATGTCGAAATACCCGCCTTTAAAACAGTTTCACGAGTGTTGAGGATTCCGAAGTAGGGTCCGACACCGATGGTGAAGAAGTTGAATTGGTAGGTAAAGATGGTGTAGACGTTGTATTTTAGGATAGGATCGTAGAGCAGGGCAGCTTCGATGGAAAACTCATCACTGATTCGGTGGGAAAAGGGCACGGAGAGTCCCCAGTAATATTCTGCGCCGGAGAAATCTGTGGTAGACTCGGTTCGTTCGTCCTCGTAGGTGAGGTTACCGATGTCGAAGAAGGTGCCGATCTCGATCGCTCCCAACTGCGTGAGACAAGCAACAAGCAAAAAGAGGCCGAACAGATTCTGAAAACGTTTCATCTAAAACTCCGCTGTGATCCCAATAAAACCTTCGAACATCTCCGAAAGTTCAAACGGGAATAGTCTTACGTTGAGACGAAAATCCCACATGACTCCGGCCGTAACGGCTCGGAAGTAGGGGGACACTTTTATATCGAATTGATCGATATCCTTGGTATCGAATGAGAAAGTGCCCTCCAAGCCACCGCTGAATGGAGATTTTTCCGGCTCTGCGAACAGGAGATTAAGGTTGATATCAATGGATCCGAGTTCTCCGGTGGAGGTGAGAAGGTATTCTCGGTAGAAAGCCGGATGCCAGAAGAGGGTCATATGGATGTTGAAGAACCGTATCTTGATTCGGGGTTCGAAAAGAAAATAGAAGAGATCGATGGCGAATTTATCGTTCGCAGGATCGTACTTTGGAATACCGATCTGGGTGAGAAACTCTCCGACGTCGCCGGCTTTGAAGAAGAAGAGGAATCCGGCCCGATAGAATCCGTAGTCGGACGCCGGAAAGGATGCACCGATGAAGCCCTCCATCTTGAAGAAGTCCAGATTAACCATCGTATGCAGATCGGCAGAGAAAATACCGGGTCCTAGATAGGCATCTTGATATACGAAGATAGCCGTTTTCGCCTTTTCAGAACCGAAGGTCGTTGATATCTCGAGTCCGGTACCGGTGACCGTATGAATTCCATCGTAGACGATGCTGTCCGGGAAATATACGTAACTCCCGAACCTGGACGCCACAGGATAGGTGCCGAAATAGGATGGGAAGATATCACCGTTACAGAAAATCGTGTGTTGCCCGGTGAATACCGATAAATCCAATGGGATGGAGAATAGCTCTCTGATGGTAACCGCGGCGGACTTGAATACAAGACTCGGTTGTAGTAGGAGGTAACTCACAATATCCGATACTCCGGTGGTACCGTCATCGGGAAGATGTTCGCGCCTGGAAACGAGATCATCGTTCTCGAATCCGATGACGACACGCCCACCGAATTTATATCCTCCTTCGATGGCGACATCCATCTTGCCCATCGTGTTGAGTTGAAACACACCGTCATCGAGGAATCCGTGAATGAGGAGTTCGAGTTCAGGGACGGAAACGTTGGCTGAGAATGCCGCGCCGGGTACGAAAATGATGAGAATACACAATATCGCACCACTACGGTTCATCAAATACCTCCTCACGATCCGGAAAACACACACTATGATATAATTTTACTCCATAGTCTACTGAAATACAGAAAAAACCGAACCGCCATCATTATACTATGTATCGGTATCCGGTGTGCAAGCATAAGTCATCCGGCCCAGCAATTCTGATGTGGCTTCCGCCATTTATAGAATGTGCCACATCACTCATTTTTGCCGGCCTTTTCGTGGCGATTCGACGAGGTTCGAAGTTGATATCGCAGAATAGGAACTGATATACGACCATCTTTCTGTTCATAATTGCTCTATCCGGTCGATGAGAGGCAATGGGAGGGAGATTATAATTAATTCCCCCCCCCCGATACTTGACTTATGAAAATGAATATATCAAGATTAACCTTATTATGAGTGATTATTTAGATCCGAATAATGAGGAACTCCTGAAAGATTTCTTCATGGAGGCCGAACTCCAAGTCGACACCTTGGAGCAGAATATTTTGGTTCTTGAGAACGATCCGAGTAACCATGACTCCATCGACGAGATATTCCGGGCCGCGCACACGCTGAAAGGCGCGGCGGCTACGGTACAGATGGCCGAGTTGGCATCGTTCACGCATGTCGTCGAAGATGTACTCGACGAGATTCGGAGTGATGTGGTCAGCGTAGACGGCTCCGTTGTTGATATCTTGTTGGAATCTATCGACATCGTGAAAGGGATGCTCACCGAGCGGAAGAACGGCAGCATATATGAAGCCGATATCTCACAGACCAGCGACCGGCTTCACAACCTCCTTCTCGGACAGAAGAAAGCGGATGCAGAAACCGCGCCTGCCAAGTCAACTCCGAAAGCAGACACACAAGAAGACGCGGTACCCTCCCTGGATCGAGTTTCCTCGGCGAAATCCGCAACATCAGACGCCGTCGCGACACTCTCTGAATATGAGATACTGGAATTAAAAGAAGCGGCCGATGAAGGCCACACCGTTTTCGTCGTCTCGGTCGCCTTCGAGGAAGATCATCCGATGAATACCGTCGGAGGAATTCAAGTCTACGCGGCCTTGAAGAACGCCGGCGACGTGTTGAGGACGACCCCTGAATTCGAAAAACTCTATGAGGATGAGTTTTTCCCAACCGTGCACTACTATGTCTCCTCCGACCAGGCGGAAGATGAGGTTGCGGCACATATCGACATACCTGAAGTAGTGACCGGAATTTCAGTACAAACGATAGACGATGTTTTCAATGGATCTACCGATTCTCGAGCAGGCGAGACTCCTGAGGAACAAGAAGAAGTAGCACCGGCTAAAGCTTCAGCCGATAACTCGATGAAAGAGGCGACCGAACGGTCAAAACCTCCGGAGGAAATGGATTCGGCCGTCGAAAGTCTTCCTGCCAAAGAACAGGACGCGCCCGACGCTACAACGAAACCGGCCAAAGCCGCCGAACCGAAGAAGAGCGGCACCATGGGTTCCGTTCTGCGTGTTGATTCGAGCAGGATCGACAACCTTCTGAACCTGGTGAGCGAGGCGGTAATCAATAAGGCTACTTTCAATCAGATATCAGCCCAATTCACCGAGACGCAACTCCGGCTGCAAACTACCGAGGGAGAGTTTCGTGAAAAGATCAAGGATCTCTTCGATTCGCTTCCCGATTATCTAGACAACATACAACGAGGCAAGTCGATCAAGGATATTAAGCGAGATATTCTGGACCGGTACGGCGATCTCTTTACACTCTTGGATCCATTCGAGAATTCTCTTAAAGATACCGTGAGTAAATTCCGTAGCACCGCCCAGAACCTCGGACGGATCACTAGTGAGTTGCAGGAAGGGGTCATGCAAATCCGCATGGTACCGATTTCGCAAATTTTTTCCAGATTTCCTCGGCTCGTGCGGGATGTCTCGAAATCTCTGAACAAGAAGGTGAAACTCATCATCGAAGGAGAGGACACCGAGCTGGACAAATCGGTAATCGAGGACCTTCTCGATCCGCTTATTCACTGTGTTCGGAATTCTGTGGATCATGGAGTTGAGAGTCCGGAAGAGAGGGAGGAGGCCGGCAAGGCTACTGAAGGCACTGTTCTCCTGAAGGCGAGTAACGAGGGGAACATGATCATCATCGAAATATCCGATGATGGCAAGGGTATCGATATCGATTCGGTACGGAACAAGGCGATCGAACGCGGTGTCATCCATCCGACAAAGAAGATGTCGGATATCGAAGCCTTCAACCTCATATTCGAACCGGGCTTCTCTACGGCGAAGAAAGTTACGAATATCTCCGGACGCGGAGTAGGACTCGACGTCGTAAAGAAACAGATCGAGAAGCTCAACGGAAACGTGAGTGTATGGTCGGAAAAGGGCGCGGGTACGAAGCTGACGATAAAACTGCCGCTCACCCTTGCGATCATCCAAGGACTGCTCGTACGAGTCGGAACCGAGGTGTATGCGATTCCGATCACCTCCGTCATCGACAGTCATCGGATCAAGCCCTCAGAGATTAAGAGGATAGACAATTACGAGGTATTCAATGTACGTGAGGACGTCGTCTCCCTCATCCGATTGAGTCGGCTCTTCGGAATTCATACCAAAGAGCAAACAGAGTATCATTTTGTGGTGATCGTCGGTAGCGGCGATAAGCGCATGGGTCTGATGGTCGATTCATTGATCGGCGAGGAGGATGTCGTCATCAAGCCGCTGAGGGACAGATACACGAACTCACCGGGGATAGCGGGGGCAACGATTCTCGGAGACGGTACCGTGTCACTCATTATCGATGTGAGTCAGCTGTTGGAACTCGGACTCCAGCAGGAGATCGAACAACGGCGTAGGAGAGAAGCCACGATTCGCTAGCATCGCAGCGGATAAACGGGAGATAACATGAGTAGCGTAAGTGGAGAACTAATTAAGGAAGAGTTGTCGAGAGATGGCGTGGAAAACATCGACTTCAAGATGGTGACGTTCTCCTTGGCCGGGAAGGATTATGGTATAGATATTATGAAGGTGAAGGAGATATCAAAGGCGAGTAAATTTACCTTTGTGCCCAATTCGGCTCCCTTCGTTCGAGGGGTGTATAACCTGCGAGGAGATATTATCTCCATCATCGATCTTCGGGTCATGTTCAACTTGCCGGCGGAGAAGAAGGGCGAAAACGAGATGGAGAATATGATCATTCTTCGTCTCGACGAATATCAGTTAGGCGTAATAGTCGATTCAATAGACAAGGTGGTGGGGATCTTTTCGGATATTATTCAACCCCCGCATCCGATTTTCGGGGACATCAACATAAAGTTTATCCGCGGAGTCGTGGATTATGAAGATCGATTATATCTCATTCTCGATGTGGAAAGGATTCTTGGCTCAAAGATTGAGCAGGCGAAGCCTCTTGAACGAGCTACTGTCGAAGACCGATTAGAAGAGCCCGAATCTGATGAGTCTACGGATGTCAACCGTGCGTTTGTCAAGGAATCCTTGGCCACGTTTCGGGGGTTCATGGCGAGCCCTCTCAATACGGAATGGGTCGATTCACGTTTTGAGACCTGGTTGATCGAGCGACGTTCCGAGGGAAAAGATCCGCAGCTGCAAGACCAGGCGGATGCCGATAGATACCTCGCATCCTTCTACTCCGATTATACCGGGGCGTTCTGGGGTGAAGAGTACCGTGATGATTTTATATCATTGTTGCCGAAGAAAGAGTCCGGTTCATATATGGTCTGGAACGCCGGATGTGGCCGTGGATATGAGAGCTATTCCGTTGCCCATAGTTTGACGAGTAATTATCCTAACCTGCGGATTAAGATATGGGCGCACGATAATGATTTGCTGGCTATTTCCATGGCGCCGAACCTCGTATTTCAGAAGAGTGAGCTTCCCGAGGTCTACGATGACGCCGTTAAAGAAAACGGGAACGGCTTGCAGTTTGATCCGGTTTATAAAGAAATGATCTTGTTCGAATACCATGATATACTCAACCAGAATCCATTGCCGGCGTTGGATATGATTGTCGTGCGGGATGTTCTCTCTTTCAAGAAACCTGAAGAGCAGGAGAGGCTCCTGCGTGAGTTTTGGGAGAAGCTTGGGAAAAACGGTATCTTGATATTGGGAAAGAATGAACGTGCGAATGGACAGGATTGGGAGATGGTTCGAGAGGGGAATGCTGTTGCATTTCAGAAGAAAAGTATGTAGATTCTTCGTGTCTAGTACATATTCGACACCGTGTCTTGTGCCGATTGCGGCGCTCTATATCAGCGAACGAACCTTATTGTGTAGGTTGGGAAGGAGTCATTCAGATGAGAGTGGAATATATTAATCCATTTGTCGAAGCAGCGTTCAATATCCTCAAGGAGGTCCTCAGTTCCGAGCCGAGTAGAGGGGAGTTGTACCTAAAATCGGCATCTCAGCCCGTGCTGGGTGTCGCCGCTATAGTCGGTCTGGCCGGTGATGTTGAGGGTCGGGTGCTATTCGATATGAGTATGGATACCGCGGTGAAGATTGCGTCGGAGATGAACGGTGAGGAGTTATCCGGACTCGATGAACTTGGAAAGGCTACTATCACGGAACTCGCGAATATGATAACCGCACAGGCGGTTACTAAGTTGCACGAATTAGGGTTTAAATTCGATTTGACGCCACCGGCTATCATAACCGGGGAAAATATGGAGGTTACCGATACCGAAGTCGAGGCGTTAATCGTGCCGGTTGATCTGGAACATGGAAAGTTGGAGATCAACGTGGCAATCAGAGAAAGAGCGTAAGGGAGGAGCTGTGTGAAGACCAAAGCCGATTTCCCGAGTATCAATGAAAGGAATCCGGACGGGAAGAGAGAAGACGGTGAGTCCTATAAGGTTCTCGTGGTCGATGACTCGATGTTTGTCACGAAACAGATCGGCCAGATACTCACCTCGGAGGGATTCGAGGTCGTCGGCACGGCCGGCGACGGAGAACAGGGACTCGAAAAGTACAAGGAACTCTACCCGAACGTTGACCTGGTGACTATGGATATTACCATGCCGAAAATGGATGGCGTGACCGCCCTCGAAAAGATAATCGATTTCGATAAGGAAGCGAAGGTGGTCATGATTAGTGCACTTGGAAAGCAAGATCTTGTGAAAAAGGCCTTGCTATTAGGCGCAAAAAACTATATAGTGAAGCCCTTGGACAGAAAGAAGGTCCTGGAGAGAATACTGATGGCGTTGAAATAGGAGTCCTGCGTTTGAGCCCTATTTCGGGGTAGTAGAATTCGATGTAGGAAAACGGGGCGGCTAGCTCAGTTGGTTAGAGCACTTGCTCGACACGCAAGGGGTCGGTGGTTCGAATCCACTGTCGCCCACGTACAGAGCCTTGTAGGGACACTTACAAGGCTTTGTTTTTATTGGATATTGGACATTCGTGGGTAACGCCTGATAGCAAACCTGGTTGTATACATGTATCGATACTATCATTGGGGTGTCGTGTTTTCGGTGTCGATTCGTATGAACGCATGATCCTGCAAAAATCCCAACCACATTGATTCGGAATATCATTTTGTCCACTTTCTCATTTTTTTGGTAAAACCCTTGCAATCGGTCTCTCCATTTTCGATACTATTGGTGTATTGGTGAAGATGTATGCATGCTTGCGCTGCTGAGACAGGGGGACAATAGAAAAATGCGAATGATTCTGACGGCTTTAAGCGTGATTGCCTGTGTTACGGCTGCGGTTTTTGAGCCGCATCCCGCGACATTCACGAGCGTTTTCATGGTGTTGGGTCTCTCGGCATACCTCCTGGTATTCGACCGAAGATCTGTCGGCAAGGAGAAGGGGATCGAAGACCAATTCATCGCCGACAGAGAGAAGATAAATGATGGGTACGACAAACCCGAGGAACTCGAGAAGGAGCGAGAGACGCTACATGCTCGGTTGGCAGAGGAGAGTGAGAAACGCAACATGTTGTATGTGCGTTTTCTGCATTTCGTCGATTCTTGTCCCTTTTTCGAGAAACTCTCCAATATGGTAATCAACCGTACCGAAAAAACCAACGTACGGGTGACCGATATGATCTATTCCATCGCCGACACAAGTAAACTCGTGAGTAAGGAGATATCCGAACTCCTCGTCCGAATGGTGAAGGGTGATAGTAGTCTTCAGGAGGATCTGAACACACTCACCGCGTCCATCGATAATTTCGAGTCTACAATACATGGCTTCAGACAGATCCAATCCGATTACCGCAAGGATATGGATGTAATCGAGAAGACGGTACAAGGTGTGATGGACTACTCGGCCAATATTCTCGATCTGTCGGAACGGACGAACCTGCTGGCCATAAATGCCTCTATCGAGGCGGCTCGAGTAGGAAAGGCGGGTGCGGGTTTCGCGGTTATCGCCGGAGAAGTGCAGAAACTCGCGCATCAATCACAGGAATTTGCCGACAGTATCGTGACGATGATTGAGGAAACGGGCAGGGTGATTCGAGAATCTTCTGCAGAACAATCTGAGAGGATATCGTCATCGATTATCCACATGGAAAAAGCCCAAGCCGATCTTTCCGTGATGGCCGAGGGCATTCCCCCGCAACTGGAATTACTGGCAGGCACCGCCGAGAAGTCTCAAGCTATATCCGACAACGTCTCCGAAGACCTGAATGAGGTAACGGTTTTACTCCAATATCATGATGCGATGCGGCAGATTTTGGAGCACATGAATGCCATATTGTTTGAAGTTCGCGATCGGTGCACCGAATTATTCGAGAATTCAGGCGTAGAGGAAGCGGTAGACAGGAGCAGAATCCAGGATGATGTCCGTGATACGTTTACTCGACATTTCACGGTGCGGGATGAATGGGATGCAATCGGTTTGAAATTGGAGGAAGACCTGCAATCGGAAACTACGTCGAAGAACACCGGGGATGAAGACCTACAGGGTGACATCACTCTGTTCTAAATAACGGTGGTAGGAAGATCCGTTAATGCCGAGACCGTAAGAGTTCGAGATGCCGGTCTGGGTTGGATCTCGATTGCGTTTGTAAATTTGTTTTCTGATACCGGAGGAACCGAATATGGGAAAAAAGATTTTGTGTGTCGATGATTCGCCTACAATCAGGATGTTAGTCAAGAAATCGTTGACGCCTGAGGGGTTCGAAATAATCGAGGCGGAGAACGGACAGGAAGCCCTCGATAAGAGCAAGGCAGAGGATATCGGTCTGTTCATCGTCGATGTGAATATGCCGGTCATGAACGGTTTTGATTTTGTACGTAAGATCAAGACGGTTCCTGAATTCGGCTCAACGCCGATAGTGTTTCTCACGACGGAGAGTGCTGCCGAGAAGAAAGCCATCGGAAAGGAGCTCGGGGTAAACGGATGGATCGTGAAACCATTCGACGGACCGTCTCTCGTGAAACTCACAAAAATGCTCATAGGATAACACAATGACACCCCTCCATGAATTCCTGAACCATCTGCAAACTCTTTCTTCGGGCGATCTGCTGGCGGCAATGCAATTGGCCGATACGGCAATGGAGTTGTCCAACGACACAACCGAGATACCCGGAGTCTCAGCGGGATTGCTCGAAATTCATACACTGATGACGGAATGGATAAAGAACGGGTTCCCGGACAACACCGGTGAACTCGCCGAACTCGTACAACGGTTGAAAGAAAATATCTCTCTTGACGATGAAGACACCGGCACCAAAAAAGAAGAAGACCAGGTGGTCTTCCAGGATATGGAAGTCGTCTACTCCTTCATTCAGGAGTCGAACGACCACTTAGCGGATATCGAACAGAAGATCCTCACTCTCGAAGACAACGATGATCCGGATCTGGTAGATGGCATTTTCCGTTCCATGCATACGATCAAGGGAGTGGCATCTTTTATCGGCCTGTCCAAGATCAAAGACCTGAGTCATGTCATGGAATCGGTGCTCGATAAGATGCGAGACCGGGAATTGGTAATCTCTCCCGAAATCATCGATGATCTTCTCGGCGGGTCTGATCTGCTGCAAAAGATGATCGGCGAACTCGATGGGAAAACCGATAAGATTCAAGGTGGAAAGAATACCATCTCATTGGAATCGGACTTCGACACACAGGAGAAGATACGAAAATTCGAAGGATATCTTTCCGAAAGTCGGCAGGCGCCGGTTGAGGAGAAGACGGAAGTAGAGGATGACTTCCCGGAAGAGTTGATCACCCCTGAGATGGTCGATAAGTTCGTTGAGGAGTCGACCGATCTACTCGATGGTGCCGAGACGGTGATGTTAGAGGTAGAAAAGGATCCGAACGCGACCCAATATATAGACGACGCCTTCCGATCGATACACACGATAAAAGGGAACGCGGGATTCTTCTGGCTCGGGGGAATCGAACGGCTATGTATGGACCTGGAGTCTATACTCGATTCTGTCCGGAAGTCGGACCGTCAGGCAGATCAGAAGATTGTCACCATCATCTTGCAGAGTATCGACATCATTCGAAATTCTCTGTCCGAAGTTCAAAAGGGGAAGATCAAACCCGGTCCGGCGCAGAGCGCGGAACCCGAAGAGATCGGAGGCGAGGGAGGAGACGAAGCGGACCAATACGAGCCGTTGGGAGATGT
>CAZAKE010000005.1:8797-63599 GCA_964485495.1 uncultured Spirochaetales bacterium | reverse complement strand
TAAGCAATTCCAAATGTAGCAGTAGCTACATTTGGAATGTGCATGATCACTCTGTATTTTATGCCTTTTCTCTGGCGTCGACGAGGAACGAAGTCGATATCGCAGAAAAGGAACTGATTAACGTCTTACTTTCTACTTACTCTTCGAATTGCTGCACCCAGTAGGATACGTTTGACCGCCTCATCCCAATGATTCGAGGATCTCGAGGTACTCCTCCTCCGACATGAGCCGCGGATTGTCCGGGTTGCTGCCGTTGGCCGCGGATTTCCGGGCGATGGCGGGATAGTCGGATTTCGGAACCTTCAGGTCCGAGAAGGACGGCAGTCCCACCTCCCGGGCCAGCTGCTTGACCGTCGCCACCGCCTGTTCGGCCAGGTCGTAGGTTTCTGACGACGAGATGGTGTCGGTTCCCATGCCCGGCGCTCCTTGACGCCAGACCCGGCCGATGTCGGCGTAGCGTTCGGTGCAGTACTCCAGGTTGAACTTCATCACCGGATGCAGGAATATCGCGTTGCAGAGGCCGTGGGGCAGGTCGTACATGCCGCCCAGGGCTTCGGCGATGCAGTGCACCGCGGCGACGTCGGAGTGGCTGAAGGCCAGGCCCGCCAGGAGGCTGCCCATCATCATACCCTCCCGGGCATCCGAATCGGTGCCGTCGGAGACGGCTCTCCGGAGGTGCCGTGCGATGTGGGTGACGGCGGCCAGGGCGCAGGCGTCCGCGATGGGCTCCGCGGCCAGGGCCGTATAGGCCTCCACGGCATGGGTCAGGGCGTCCATGCCCGTGGCCGCGGTGAGGGACGGCGGCATCGAGTGTGTCAAGACCGGGTCCACCAGGGCAATCATAGGAGCGATCCGGGGAGACTTGATGGTATACTTGTACGATTCTACGGTGTCTGTGATGACGGCGCTGAAGGTGACCTCGCTCCCGGTGCCGGCGGTGGTGGGTATCGTGATGAGGGGGAGGGGTGATCCGGGGATGTTTTGCGGGTCCCGGTAGTGTGCCGGAAATCTGAGTACATTCGATGATGTGCGACCGGCAGCATCTTTCGCGTTCTCCAACACCGCTCCCGCGGCAACTGCGGAGCAGGCCTTGGCGCAATCCATGGGGCTGCCACCGCCGATTGCCACCAGGCAGTCGGCCTTCATGGACAGCACCGCTTCGGCACCGGCCGATACGTTCCGGTCCTTAGGATTCGGTTCGATGTCGGAGAAAATTTCGTATCCGATTCCGGCTTCGTCCAAGCAGGCACGGATCCGTTCGAACCCGGAGGTAGTCAGGTATCCCGGGTCGGTCACCACCAACGGGCGGCGGAGCCCAGATTCCCGTAGCACATCCGGCAGTCTCTCCGAGATTCCGGAGCCGAATTCGATGCGGGTGGGAAGCACGAATGAGAACGGTGCAAAGAGACGCATAAAGACGGTCACCTCCCGGGTATGTGCCTTCCGGTTTAGACAATAATCAGCGCGACGGAGATTCCCAGGATCAGCCCGACCAGTACCTGGGGATAGGTGTGTCCGAGTAGGGTCTTCAAGGCCTTCTCCTGGGCTTCGCCGCTCTCGAAAAGGTGGGACAGCTGGCTGTACAGCTCGTTGATCATCTCGGCATGTTTTCCCGCCGCTCGGCGAACGCCCATGGCGTCGTACATGACGATGGTGCCGAACACCATGGCGATGGCGAATAGGGGGCTCTCCCAGCCGTGTTCCATGACGATTCCCGTAACCAGAGCCGCCACCGAGGAGGTATGCGAGCTGGGCATGCCGCCGGTCTCCATCAGCCTGAACGGCTGGAATTTCCGGCTGAGTACCAAGATGAGTACGACCTTCAGAACCTGAGCAGCCACCATTGCGGCAAGGGCCGCCCAGAAGATCCGATTTTCCAGTATTCCCTGCATATGTTCCCGCAGTCGTCGGTCAGATGTTGGTGTGAAGAACGCCATTATATGGCTGCGGTAATAAAAGGGCAAGCGGTGAGTGAGAAAACTTCGAGAAACCTCCGGTTCGGCGTGCAGAGCGGAATATGCCGTTCCGGCCGTTCCGACTGTGTAAGTTCAAGTAAAAACGTCGAAAGTCCCTTGACAAATGGGCAATTCTGTTCTATTTTTTATTGTACTAATACTTTCATACAACTTTTGCCGAACTGAGGTCGCGGATGGCAAGAGAAAATGCAAACAGACTCGAATTCAGCCTCGATCTGAAGAGCGGTGTACCCTACTACAAGCAGATAATCCTGCAGGTGGAGATGGCCATCGCCGACAACCGGATCGGAACGGGGGACCAGCTGCCGACCGTACGGAGTTTAGCCGTGGATCTACAGATCAATCCCAATACCGTCGCCCGGGCGTATAACGAGCTCGAGATCAGGGGCATCGTCACCACCCAACAGGGAACCGGGACGTTCATCGGCGACAAGAAGATCGAACTCGATCAGGTGGAGCGCGAGCGTATTCTCAACGAGCTATGCAGAGGGTTCGTCACAAAGGCCAACTCGTATGGGTTTTCACTCCGCGAGTTGATCGCGTTCCTGCAGGATATGCAGTGCTGTCTCGAGAACAGAGAGAATTTTCAGGAGGAGCGATATGAAATTGTTCCAGAGCAGAATGGACAGGATTGAGAGGATCAAGAATTTACCGAAGAGGAGCATTCCCAAGGACTTCAACTACAACGCCTTCTCATACCTGATACTGGTGCTGTTCATCGCGGCGGGGATCGCGGCACAGACACAGGTCGATCCCGGGGTGGACATGACCGCCGTGGCGGCGGTGGCGGCGTTCCTCCTGATCGGGGGTGGAGTGGTAGCCGCGTTACCGATGTGGGGAGTGGTGCTTCAGCTTCTGATCTTGATCCCCATCGCACTGGCGATCACCGTCAAGGCGGTTCCGCCGGTGGCATTCGGGATCGGTATCATGGGTCTGGTGATTTCCGCGTCCTTTCAGCTGGTGTTCCACTGGGACAAGGTGGTGGTGCTCCGGTTCGGAAAGTTCCGCAAGGTACACGGACCCGGTCTGTTCATGCTGATGCCCTTGGCCGACAGGATCGCCGCATTTGTAGACACCCGTATCCGGGCCACCGACTTCAGTGCAGAAAAGACCCTGACCAAGGACATGGTGCCGGTCCACGTGGACGCGCTTGCCTTCTGGATGATCTGGGATGCCAAGCGAGCCATCCTGGAGGTGCAGGATTTCCTCGAGGCGGTGACCCTGTCGGCGCAGACCGCGCTCCGGGACTCTATCGGGAAGCACGACTTCCGAGAGCTTCTCTCCGAACGGGAGAAGCTGGCGGACATGACGCAGAAAGCCCTCGATGCCAAGACGAATCCCTGGGGAATCACGATCCTCTCCATCGAGTTTACCGATATCATCATCCCCAAGGAGCTGGAGGATGCCTTGAGCAAACGGGCCCAGGCGGAGCGGGAGCTTCTGTCCAGGAGCATCCTGGGCGACGCGGAGATCGAGGTCGCCAAGAAGTTCGAAGAGGCCGCAAAGGTATACCAAGGCAACGAGACGGCCCTCCACTTGCGTGCCATGAACATGGTGTATGAGGGGATCAGGCAGAAGGGATCCCTCATGGTGTTACCCTCTTCGATTCTGGGTACCATGAACATCGGCACAGTGATGGGCGCGGCGGCGGTCGGCAAGGACGCCTTCGATGAACCGGTGCGGAGCATGCTCGATAAGGAGCTGAAAACAAACGCCGATCAGGATACCGACCCGGATGCTGGTACAGATGTTGGTGACAACGCCACAGATGAGAAACCTAAGGAGTGAAATGCAATGGTCAAGGTAGAGAACGTTAAGAAGGATTACGTATCCGGAGAAACCACGGTTCACGCCCTGCGGGGTGTGAGTCTGGAGATCGGCGAGGGCGAGTTTCTGTCTATCGCCGGTCCTTCGGGTTCCGGAAAGACGACTCTCCTCAACCTGATCGGGTGCCTGGACACACCGAATTCGGGGGAGGTGATCTTCGACGGCGAACCGGTCTCGGGGAAGAGCAAGCTGGAGCTGGCTATGCTGAGGCGAAAGAAGATCGGATTCGTGTTCCAGTCGTTCAATCTGATCCCGGTGTTGACCGCGTTCGAGAACGTCTCCTTCGCCCTCTCGCTCCTGACGCAGGATGAGAAGGAGATCAAGACCCGCACAATGGCACTCCTGGCGGAGGTGGGTCTGGAGGGGATGGAGGACCGCAAGCCGTCTGAGCTCTCGGGTGGACAACAGCAGCGCGTGGCGGTGGCCAGGGCCTTGATCAAAAATCCGCCTCTGGTACTGGCCGACGAGCCTACCGCCAACCTGGACTCGAAGACCGGCGAATCGATCCTGAAGCTGATGGAGGAGTTGAATGCGCAGCACAAGACCAGTTTCATCTTCTCCACCCACGACAGCATGGTGATGGACTACGCCCACCGTCTGGTGCAACTCCACGATGGGGAGATCGTCTCCGACGAAAGGAAGAACGGGAGCGGGAGGAACTGAAGATGAAATTCATACTGTCGTTATCGTGGAAGAATCTCTCTCGCCACAAACGCAGAACGGCGATCACCACCTCGGCCATCGCATTCGGCCTGATGCTCTATATCATCATAGACTCGCTCCTGGCCGGGATCGAACTCGATTCCGAGCGCAACCTGATCTGGTATGAGACGGCATACGCCAAGATCATGAACACGAAGTACTGGGAAGAGAGGGACCAGATGCCGCTGAAGTATGTCATCGAGGACCCGGAGAAGATCATCGCCGCGGTGGAGTACCCGGCGGTGCCGCGGGCGGTCTTCGGCGGAGAGGTGATCGTGAATCGGGACCCCTATCCGGAGGACGGATCGATGCAGGTGAAGGTAATTGCCCTGGATCCCGAACGGGACGAGGAGGTGTTCAGGATCAGTGAGACGGTGGTCGATGGTCGCTATCTGGAAGGCGATGAGGATGGTGTCGTACTAGGTGCGTGGCTGGCGAACGACCTCGGGGCCGAGGTGGGATATCCCGTCACCATCGTCACTCGTACTAGAAACGGCTATTTCCAGACTATCGACCTCGATATCGTGGGGATCATCAACTGCCCGAATCCGGTGTTGAACAAGGGTACCGTACTCATGACCCTTGGCGCGGCGGACTACTATATGCAGATGGAAGGCGCGGTGACGGAGATTGCCCTCGAGTTTCCCGCACGCGCCGACGCTCGCACCCTTGCCGATGAGGTTGAATCCGAATTGAAGGGACTGAACGGTGACATGTCGGTCCTGGAGTGGCAGGAGTTGGCCAAAGACTACCTGGCCATCGCCGAAATGAAGACTCAAGGATCGAGTATTATCCTCTTCCTGGTGTTCATCATCGCCGCCGTCGGCATCTCCAATACCATGCTGATGGCCGTCTATGAGCGAATCCGCGAGTTAGGGATGATGCGGGCATTGGGGATGAAGGATTCGGAGGTGCGCACATCCTTTATGCTGGAATCCGGGGGAATAGGTTTTTTGGGAGCCTTATCCGGGTTGATTCTGGGTGCCCTTTGTAACTGGCCGTTGGTGCAATGGGGCATCGATTTCGGACCGTTGATCGGCGACATGGATATCGGATATCGGGTTGCCGATATCATGCGGGGAACCTGGAAACCGGTGAGTTTTATTGTGGCGTTCGTGGTGGGAATCGTGGCCTCCATGATCATCGCCTACATCCCCACCAAAAAAGCTTTGAAGATGGAAGTCACCGAGTGTCTGCGATACGAGTAGGAGTGAGAGGATGAAACTGCACGAGATAGCATTTCGAAATATCCGACGGAACATGCGCAGGAGTCTCCTGTCGATGAGCGCAATCGGTATCGCCGCGATGACCTTCGTGTTGCTGTTCGGCATGATCGGTGGCATGATCGAAGACCTGCGGTACAATCTGCAGACTTTCTTTACCGGAGAGGTCCGGATTCGACATATCGAGTACAACAAGTACGAGCATCTCCACCCCTTGCACTTAGGTGTGGAGCCGCTCGAGCAGGTCCTCGAGATCGTGGCAGCGGATCCTTCCGTCGATCTGGCCGTGCCCAGAATCGGTTTCGGTACCATGATCTATATCGGCGGAAACAACTACAAGGCCATGGGTGTCGGAATCGATATGGAGCGGGAGCTCGAGTATCAGGACCTGGCGACGCACATCACCGAGGGGCGGCTCCCGGAGAACGGCAACAACGAGGCGATACTGGGGATCGGGCTGGCCGAGGAGATGAGCATCGGCATCGGCGATACGTTCACCCTCCTCTCCAAGACACGGGGTCGTGGCACCAATGCCATCACCTTCCAGGTGACCGGGCTGATGAAATTGCCTGTTGTCGGACTCAACAACACCCACTTCTATGCACCGTTGGACCGGGTACGATATTTCTTACGGATGGATGAGAGTGTCAGCGAGATCCTGATGAAGCTGCATCCGGGAGAGTCCGCACGTGAGGCCGCCGGGAGACTGAACACTGCGTTCTCCGACGCGGGGCTCGATACACTGGAAGCCGGAACGTGGACCTCGATTCCCTCCACGTTCCAGCTCATGAAGATAGGAGAGGCCGTCTACTACCTGATCGCCGCCATCTTCTTCCTACTCGGCAGCACGGTAATCGTCAACACCACTATGATGGTGATCTACGAACGGATGCGTGAGATCGGCACTATCTCCGCCATGGGCATGACCGGCGGGGAGATCGTGAGACTCTTCTTCTTGGAAGCCTTTTTTATCAGTGTGATCGGCGCCGCCGCCGGGGTGATCATAGGGATTGTGTTGACCCTTCCTCTCTCCTATTTCGGCATCGATTTCACCGCGGCGATGAGCGGAGTAGATTTTGAGATAAACCCGGTGGTGAAGTTCGTCATCACCTGGAAGAGTACGGTGATGGTTTTCTTCTACTCCGTCATCGTCGCCTCCGCGGCGTCACTGCTGCCGTCGAGTCGGGCGGCCAAGATCGAGCCTATCGAGGCCTTGCGCGCGGTGTAGCCGGCCGGCGTTTACACAAGTGATATCTGGAGGAAAATCATGAAACGACGAAACCTGATACGAGTGGTATTCGGTATGACGACCGGCCTGCTACTCTCCGTGACTGCCTTCGGCCTGGATGCCGAGGAGATCATCACCAGGATGGAGGAGAACGAGGTGCACGAGACCGCTTACACCGAAGGGCGGATGATCATCGAAGATCGCTTCGGCGCCAAAGAAAGTACATTCAGGTCCTGGGCGCGGGGCGAGGACGAGACATTGATTGAGTTTACCAGCAAGGAAGAGGCCGGACAGAAGATTCTGCGTACGAAAGACGAGATCTATCTCTACTTTCCCGACGCGGAGGAGGTGATCCGGCTTCAAGGATCGGCGCTGCGCGATTCGGTGCTGGGTTCGGATTTCTCCTACGAGGACATGACCGGCGAGAAGGGGCTCCTATCCGCCTACGACGTCTCCCTCATGGGAACCGAGGAGGTGGACGGGCACGAGTGTTACAAGATCCTGATGGAGGCGAAGAGTCGCAGGGTGCCCTATCCCAAGCAGATCGTATGGGTTGACTCGGAGCTCTTCATCGGACGGAAGGCGGAGAAGTACTCCCTGTCCGACAAGCTCCTCAAGGAGATGCTGGTCACGGATGTCGAGATCGTCGACGGGCTGCCTGTGCCGATGCGCCTCGTGATGCAGGACAAGATGAAGAAGAACTCCTCTACCGAATTCATCGTCGAAAAGATCGAGATAGATCCGCGCATCGATCCTGCGGTCTTCTCTCTGGAGGAGCTTACGTGGTAGACCGACGCGGGCGGCTGCCTCGGACAGCCGCCGGGATACTCATTGCCGTGCTGCTGTACCGGTTCGGCGTGCCTCTCGCATGGGCGGAGCTGGCTACAACGGTGGACCTGCATTGTATGAACGTCCTCTCACATATGCCGGCGGGATCCCCGAATGGTGACGGTAACACCGAAGCCGACACCGGTGTCGGGAGCACTGGGGCGCTTCCCGATGGGTATGCCCTCGGCAACGACACGCCGCTGACCTTCCTGTTACAGGGGAGCGGTGAGGTAGAGTTCCGAGCTGTGGGAAACCGGAACGTCAAGGCCGAGTTGGCTCTCCGCACGGTGATCGGTCAATCGCTTCTCCTCGACATCCCCCGGGGCTTCATCAAGGTGCGGTTCCCTGCGTTTCGGGTGACCGTGGGCAAGACCCGGGTCTCCTGGGGCGAAGGGGTGATGTTCAACGCCGGAGACCTGATCTTCGGCTCCACCGATCTCTCGGTTGACCTCTCGGCGGACGTGCTCCGGGATGATAATAAGCTCCTCACCGAGGTATACATCCCCCTGGGAACCTTTAGTTATGTCGAGGGGGTAGTCACCGCCCCGGAGATCGACCTGGCGGCCATGGCCGCGGCACCGGCTACCGACTCGGCCGCCGGCATGCCCGACATCAAGGAGACCTCCGCCGGGGTCAAGGTCCAGGCCAAGCCATTGAATCTGAAGGTGGAGTCGGGGTACTGGTATGCCGGGAAGGACAGGCTCCACCGCTTCTTCGGCGTGTTACAGGGGGCTTTCGGCGATGTGGACTGGCACCTCAGCGCCGCCTCCGGCGTTCCCGATTCCGCCCCCGCATGGATCGACCTGTGGGAACTCCTGACCGTCTCGGCCGGCATGTCCACTATCCTGAAACTCACTCGGGATGACTCGGTTACCCTGCGCCTGGAGGCTCTCTCCTATCCCGCCGGGCTATGGTCCGAGTCGGAGGGCGGTCTGGGAACCGATGAGGACGGAACCCTCCAGCGGTATGGACTCTATCTCTATCCGGAGATCTCGATTGCCGTGGGGCAGACGGTGGGTCTCATGTGGCGCACTATTCTCTCACCCCTGGACCAGTCCCTCTCGATGACGGTGGGGGGGAACTGGAACATCTACCAGGGATTCCACCTTTTCGCATATGGTATCGTGCAGGCCGGTGATCAGGACGACATATTCGGCTGGCCCCGGGCTGGTGACTTGGCCCTTATGACCGGTATGCGGTTCGTGTTCTGACTCGGAGAGCCGTTAAGCCTTCGAGGAATCGAGCCGAAAATGGGGGTATGGGCGCCTACTCATTTACGACCGAATATGCACCGAGTCCGGCGGATCGTGGCGATTCGTGGCGACACGAATCGGTGATCTCAATCGTCGGCGATATCCGCGAGGTGTTCGAGGCTCACTTCGAACGGGCCTGGTTCGCCGTGCTGATCGACGACCTTCCCATGGAGCGACAGGTGATGTCCGACATACGCCGTCTGCTGGGGCTGCACTTCTACCATGAGGGTGACGAGTACATCATCATGATGGGGATCCAACAGTTGGAGCACTTCGTTGCGGTGGTGAGGCGTTACCTACTGCCGGTGCTGCGGGACGAACTGGGAGTCTCGGGCTTCAAGCCGGGACGCGCCCCGGCGGACAAGCGGGACATGATCATCCGGAAGATGTGCCTCTACACTTTTCCGCATAACCTGAAACGGCTGGAGCAACTCACCGTCGAGCTCAAACAGACCGCTCTCCTGGTCTTCCCCAAGCTGATCGCCTAACGTCCGGCGACTATTCCTCGGGCCTGTCCTTCCGCCGCAGGTTCTCTACCTCCGCGTCCAGGGCTTTGAGATGGCGGCGATGCAGGTGCTCCTTCTGATAGAGCATGGCATAGGGGATCTCGTATACCACTTCCAGCTTCTTCTCCGATTCCAACTCGGCCGCGTCGCACACTTCGATCCGTCCGGACTTGTGGAAGAAGACCACATGATCCGAATACTTCCGTGACAGCTCGAGCTCGTGCATCGAATAACAGACGGGGACGTCATGCTTCCGTGCGTAGTCGGAGAGATACTCAAAGAGCTGGTGTTTCTGGTTCTCTTCCAGGGCGAACACCGGCTCGTCCATGAAGAGAGAATCGGAGCCGTAGAGCATGGCGAAGGCGACCACCGCCTTCTGGATGTCACCCTTTCCGAGTTGCTGCAGCCTGCGTCCGGCCGCATCTTTCAGGCCGAACACTTCGAGCAGTTCGTCTACGAACCCCGGGTTTTTGTCCTCGTTGAATCCGTTTTCCAGGACGAAGTGGAAAAGCTCCTCGATACCCTCCTGGGTCTCGAACTCCATGTTCTGGTATACGAAGGAGGCGATCCGGTTCCGTTCGGTCTCATCGGTGATGGTGCGGGTGTCCCGGCCTAAGATTGTAATCTTACCGGCCTGGGGCAGAAGTCTGGCACCGCAGAGCAGCATGAGCGTGGTTTTACCAGTGCCGTTTTGCCCGACGAAGGTCACCAGTCCCTTGGGAATTTCGGCCGAAAGACTTCGAAACACGGAGATGGGTCCGCCGGGATCTTCAGGCCCCTCCTCGTCGGTATCGACATACTCGAAGGAGATGTTATCGATGGTGCAGAACGTATCACTCATGGTTGTCCTGTTTGAACTTCTCGATGTAATCGGGGATGCTGATCATCGGAGGCCGTTCCTCCTCGATGATGTGGATCTCCGTTGATTCGAAGTCATCATCCCGGGCTTGAAACTGCCGCAGGACCTTGTGCAGCTCCGGGAGTCCCTGGACCATCTCGAGGGACTTCAGCCGGCTCAGGAATGTCTGGAGGATTCCGAAGGACATCTTTCCCAGGGACCTGGTCGCCTGGTTGCGGTGGACCCGCTGGTCCAGATCGGTCTGGGCGAAGGCGTCGAGGCCCCATTTGATGTAGACGTCGATGAGGTGTGAGGTCTCTACGCCGTACCCGATGGGAAAGGGAATCTGCTCGAGTACCTCTCGGCGAACGGCGTATTCGCCGGACAGCGGCTGGATGATGGCGGATAGTTCCGGCAGGAAGAGGCAGAACAGAGGGCGAATCAGGATCTCCGTGACTCGTCCTCCACCGGAAGGCCTGATCCCGCCTGATACCGCCAGCGGACGGTCGTAGAATGCCTTCACGTATTTGATCTCGTCCCGGTACACCAGAGGCGCCACCAGTCCGTAGATGAACCTGGGATGGATGTTCTTTATGTCTGCGTCGATGTAGACGATGATGTCGCCCTCCAGCTGATAGATCGCCTTCCACAGGTTCTCGCCCTTTCCGCGTTTCGCATCCAGATTCGGCAGGATATCAGCGGCCAGGTAGGTATCGGCACCGAACGAGGCCGCCACCTCCAGGGTGCGGTCATCGGACCCGGAATCGATCACCGCGATCTCGTCCAGGAGGGGGTATCGTAGCATTAACTCCGACCGGAACAGGACGATCTCCTTGCCGATGGTCTTCTCCTCGTTCAGAGTCGGGATGCACAGTGATATCTTCAGATCCTTCTTCTGTTTTTCGTTGACCAGCTGCTGCAGGTCCCAGAAGTTGGAATGGTGATAGGTGTTATTCTTCAGCCAGGTGTCAATCTTTGTCATCGCAAAGCCCCCTGTCGATCGACAATAGCAGGCCGATCAGTTGTGCCATGCCGGAGTATATCGGTTCGATCTCGATGGTCTCGTCATTGCGGTTCATGTTCTCGCCGTCGGTGATTCCGAGGGTGAGTGCCGGTATTCCCTTGTCGATAAACGCCGATAGTTCGGAGGTACTCGGCGTGATTCTGGGGGTAACCCCCAACCCCTCCAACAGTTCACGGGCCGTCATGGCCAGGGGATGGGCATACTTGATGCCTCCGGGTTCACGCTGGGCGAAGATGTTGAAGAACACCTCGGCCCCCGAATGGGAGGCCACCTCGGCGGCGATATTCTCGATCTCCGTCCCGATATCCTTGACCATCGAACCGGACTCCGACCGGATCTCGAACCGGATGGATGCCTCGGTGGCGATGGTATTGAAGGAGGTGCCGCCCAGTACCGAGCCGAGGACGATACTCGTCCGCGGCCGCTTGGGTAGGGGGATCTCCAGGATCCGGTTGATCACCTCGTTGATGGTCACCACGGCACCGACGGCGCCGAATCGGGTCCAATCGTACTCCTCAGGAACCTTGATGTTGAGTTGGCAACGCATCATACCGATGGAGGAGTAGCTGATTCGTCCGAGTTTCACCCCCTCGATACAGACGCCGGTGGTGATGGGGATGTCGGTGTTCTCCAAGAAGAACCGCAACCCCTCGATGTTCCCTCGGCCGAGACTCTTCGATGAGCCCATCAGGATCAGGTTCGACTTCAGCTTGATTCCCAGATGTTCCAGCGCTCTTGGGATTGTGGCGACGGCGGCTAACCCCAGCGAATTGTCGCCGACCCCCGGACCGGTGATGGTGTTGGTGTCGACGCTGATGGTATGGTCGACGGTGTCGTCGAAGTTGCTGTCCAGGTGGGCGACAACCAGGATATTCCGCTCGCCGTCTTCTCCGGGGAGGATACCCAGCGCGTTGCCGGCCTCATCGGTGGAACAGTTCAGCAGGTGATACTCGGTGAAGCGATTTACCAGGAACTCCCGGCGATTGTGTTCTTCGAAGGTGGGTGCCGGAATTTCACCGATCATCACCAGGTTCGCCAGGATGACGTCGCGAATCGACTCGAGCCGACTCCTGATTCCCGGCAGATCGGTGACGATCTCTTCAAACTCTTTCGTCATATTTCTTTCCTATACATCCCTATACATCTCTTAGTCGTTCCTATTTTACCGCATCATCGTGCTCCGGTGCAATGAGCTACGGAATTTCTCATATTTCCGGTGTGATCTCGCGAGTTGTCACGATGGAACCTATGTGGTAGAGCGCGGACTATGGGTACAGCAATTCCAAATGTAGCAATAGCTACATTTGGAATGTGCATGATCACTCCGTGTTTTATGCCTTTTCGTGGCGATTCGACGAGGTACGAAGTCGATATCGCAGAAAAGGAACTGATATACGCCGCCCTTTCTATTTTCTTTTCGAATTGCTGCCATGGGTATTTCCTGGTGGACATGCTGAAGGGAGATACCCCCCTTTTTACCGCCGAATTCGATCTGATCGACATCAGCATGCGGATGTCCGCCGCACCCTGTTCACCTGGTTCTCCCACGCCAAGATGGCGAAGATCTTCGGCACCGAGATCGAAGCCCTGCGCCGGAAGGTCGAGTCGGCGTGAATCGGGATAGAGGCCGCTACAGGCCGAGACTCCGCTTGTAGGCGTCCCAGGTTGACCGGACGAGTACGTCCGGATCGCTCGATACGGGTTTCCAGCCGAGGAGCCGGCCGGCTTCTTCGGCCGAGGCTACCAGTTCGTCCGGATCCCCGGGCCGCCGATCGGTGACGTCCGCGGGGATCTCCCTGCCGGTGATGCGACGTGCCGCCTCGAGCATCTCCTTCACGCTGATGCCGGACCCGGTGCCTAAGTTCACGGTGAGTGAGGAATCCTGCCGGTCGATATACTCGAGTCCCATCACGTGGGCCGAGGCCAGATCGTTCACGTGGATGTAGTCCCTGATACAGGTACCATCCGGAGTATCGTAGTCGTCGCCGAAGATCCCGAGGCGTTCCCGGCTTCCCACGGCTACCTCCATGATGATGGGTAACAGGTTGGCGGGGTTTTGCTCCAAGCCGCGCACCCGTCCCGCCGGATCGTATCCGGCGGCGTTGAAGTAGCGCAGCGACGCGAAGCGAACCTGTTTGAGGCGGTCGTACCAGCCGAGGAACCGTTCGATCTCGAGTTTGGTGAAGCCGTAATAGTTAATCGGATTCGTCGGGTGCTTCTCGTCGATGGGCAGATACTCGGGCATCCCGTACACCGCCGCCGAAGAGGAGAAGACGATCCGCCGCACCCCGCATTTGGCGGCGGCGTTCAGGATATTCAGGGTCCCCGTGATGTTGTTGACGGAGTATTTCTCGGGCTTGAGCATCGATTCCCCGGCGGCCTTGAAGGCTGCGAGGTGTACCAGGGCGTCGACGCCGTCGGACATGGCCTCTTCCAATGAATCGGACCGCAGGATATCCCCATGGATAAACGCACACTCGTCGAACAGGTTCTCCCGCAGTCCGGACGAGAGGTTGTCGAACACCGACACCCGGTAGCCCCGGTCGAGAAACGCCCGCACGACATGGCTGCCGATATATCCTGCGCCGCCGATTACCAACACCTTCATGCTCATCGAATATCTCCTTCTGTCTATCTACCGTTTCTATTTTCGTCACACGCTCTATCCATGGAAGGTACCCGGCGGTGGGGGAAATGTAAATGCCCACGCCTCAGCTATCCAACTATGGCTACCGCTATAGTTGAAATAGCCACAATTCTCTGTATTTCATACCGTTTCTCTGGCGTCGACGAGGAACGATGCCGGTATCGCAGAAGAAGGAACCGATATACGTCACCCTTTCAATTTGCTTTTCGAATTGTTGAAAGGACTTGCGTGGGGTGGTTTTTTCTCGTATCCTGAGTCGGCAGCGCATAATCGGTACAAACAATATCTACAATACCAGGATCTACAAAATCTACAGGATTTACAGGATTTACAGGATTTACAGGATTTATTGGATTTATTGGAAGAGAGGAAACACTACATGCCGAACCTTGATTTCTCCATTCCGAGGATCGGAGAAGCGAAGACGAAATCGCCGATCAAGATGTCCACCACCTATGGTGACAAACTGGCCAACTATGTCCGGGATGACGAGTTCATCCTGTACGACATCGACGTGATGCCGGATGCCCCGTGTGAGTCGTACGATAAAAGCAGGCTCCTGGAGAAGGCGGGCCCCCGGGAGTTGATCCACTTTCCTCCCAGCCAGGTCCACGCCGGCGTGGTTACCTGCGGCGGCCTCTGTCCCGGACTCAACAACGTCATCCGGGCAATCGTACGGTGTCTCTGGTATCGGTACGGAGTGAAACGTATCACCGGGATCCAAAACGGCTACCGGGGGCTCCTCCCGGAGTACGATCTCGCACCGATTTCCCTGAATCCCGCGTTCGTGGATGACATCCACAAGAGAGGAGGCACGGTCCTCGGGTCGTCCCGCGGCGGAGCCGACCTCTCCTCACTCGCGGATTCGATACAGCGGATGAACATCAACATACTCTTCACCATCGGCGGCGACGGCACGCAGCGAGGCTCCCTGGCCATCGCCAAGGAACTCGAGTCGAGGGGTCAGAACGTGGTGGTAATCGGAATCCCCAAGACCATCGACAACGACCTCGCCTTCATACAACGCTCGTTCGGATTCGAGACCGCGGTGTCCAAGGCCATCGAGGCGGTATCCAGCGCGCATGTAGAGGCCCACGACGCCATCAACGGCATCGGGCTTGTGAAGGTGATGGGGCGCGAATCCGGATTCATTGCCACGCATACCGCGCTGGCATCCAATGAGGTGAACTTCGTACTCATCCCCGAGATACCCTTCGAATTGGACGGGGAGTGCGGACTCTTTTCTCACCTTAAGCAGCGTCTCAAGAGCCGCGGACACGCGGTAATCCTGGTGGCCGAAGGCGCGGGACAGAACCTGCTGGAAGGCACCGATCAGACCGACGCGTCCGGCAACAAGATGCTGCCGACAATCGGCATCTTTCTCAGAGACATGATCGCGGACCACTTCAAGCGCACCGGCATGGAGGTGAACCTCAAGTATATCGATCCCAGCTACATGATCCGCAGCATGCCCGCCAACCCGAACGACTCCATCTACTGCGCCCGCCTCGGTAACCACGCGGTGCATGCCGCCATGTCCGGCAGGACTCGCATGCTGATCAGCCTCGTACACGACACCTTCGTCCATATCCCCACCGAGGTGGCGGTATCTCGGCGAAACGTGGTGGACCCCGAGAGCGATCTGTGGCGCGACGTGCTCGAGACTACGGGTCAGCCGGTAGTGATGGACAATTCCTGCGGAGAAACCTGATTCGGGGTACACCATTTTCCGTGGTGATTGTCGATTCGCAGATCGGCGATAGACAAAAATCTCGAAAATGAGAAAAATATCAGAAAACACTTGAATTAATGAAACGGTGTGGATATACTATAAATGTATTATATGGCGATGTGCGGATGGGAACCCCGCAGCAACAGTGCATCGTTTTGCTTTTTTTCATACTTTTGTTGTAACCTTAAAACGGTGAATGTTGTTTCTATTGTGATTGCGGCATAGGAAACTTTTTTCATCGACCTCCTTTTTACAGTTCCCCTCAGGGTTTTGTTACCTCCTTTTCCCTGAGGGGTTTTTTTATTTCTTACTGTAACCGCGAATTGTTCGGCAATCATGCGGCCGGCCGGGCCAAATCATCGACTCAGTCGGTAGTACAAATGTTCCGCGTTAATCTGTCACCCCCAGCAGTCTCGTGTACGCCTGCAGCACCGGATCGAGTTTCTCCCCCGAGAGTATCTGTTTCGTCAGCACCTTTCCGAGCTGTACTCCCTCCTGATCGAAGGAGTTGATGTTCCACGCCAAGCCCTGGAACATCACCTTGTTCTCGTAGTGGGCGAGGAGCGCCCCGAGGGCGGCCGGAGTCAGTGTATCGCCGTGGATCAGGCTCGACGGGCGGCCGCCGGGGAAGTTTTTGTTCGGGTCTTCGGCCTCCTTGCCGAGGGCGAAGGCGACGATCTGGGCCGCGAGATTGGCCGCGAGCTTCGTTCGGCTGGTCTTTCCCTCTTCATCAGGTTCGTCGGGCCGCGTCTGGGAGTTCCGGAACCCGATGAATTGAAGGGGTACCACGTCGGTTCCCTGATGGAGTAGTTGGAAGAAGGAGTGCTGGCCGTTGGTGCCGGGCTCTCCGAAGATCACCGGCCCCGTGGCGTAGTCGAGGGGTTTCCCCTCTCGGTTGACCTGCTTTCCGTTGCTCTCCATATCGAGTTGTTGCAGATGCGCGGGGAACCTGGAGAGGGCCTGGCTGTAGGGGAGGATTGCCGTCACCGGATACCCCAGCACGTTCCGCTCGTAGATGCCGATCATGGCGTCCATGAGGGCGGCGTTTTTCCTGATGACCGGTTCCAGCGCGGCGGCGTCGGCCTCGTGGGCACCGGCGAGTAGGTCGGCGAAAAGTCCAGGGCCGAATGCCAGACTCAGCACGACGCCTCCCACCGCACTGGTCGACGAATACCGACCGCCGATGTAGTCGTCGATATAGAAGCTCATCGAGTACTCGTCGGATTTGGCCAGGGGACTGGTCTCGCTGGTGACCGCGATCATGTGGGCGCCCGGGTGTAACCCGGGAACTGCCGCACGCTGCATCGCATCCAACACGAACTGTCGGTTGGTGAGGGTCTCCTGGGTGGTTCCGCTCTTAGATACGACGATGAACAGGGTTCGCTCGAAGTCGAGGCCGGTAAGGACCGCGTTGGCGTCGTCCGGGTCCACGTTGGAGATGAAATGGGCCCGCATCTTCAGGCCCTCGGGTGTGGCGGCGGCGAACTGCTCTAAGGCCAGGTAGAGGGCCCTGGGACCCAGGTCCGATCCGCCGATCCCGATCTGCACGACCGTGTCGAACTTCTTGCCGGTAGACCCGTGGATCCTCCCGGCATGGACGTCCTCGGCGAAGGCGGCTACCCGCTCCTGCTGCTCTGTGTAAAAGGTCCGGGCGTCACGCCCGTCCGCTGTGACAGGTCCTGCGAGTTGTCCGCGGGCCAGGTGGTGGAGTACTCTTCTGCCCTCGCCGGTATTCATGACCGCACCGCCGGCCAGGGCTCGGTATTTCTCGATCAGCTGTTGCCGTTCGGCCAACCTTTGCAGGAGATCCAGCACGGTGTCGTCCACCCGTTTCGCCGCGTAGTTGTAGGTCAGGCCGCCGCCGGCGAGTATCGCACAGTCCGCGATCCGCTCCGAAGTCAACAGTTCCTTCAGTCCGGCGGGTGGTTTCGACTGCCGCAGGGTTGAAAACTCTGGGCAGGTGTCGATGTCACGAAAGCCGAGATTGCCGGTATTGGGGGATGAAGCGCTCATTATTGATCCTCCTCGATCGCAAACATTTCACGATTTGATGTGTGGTTACAGCAACAGATGTACGGCGGTTTCGTCGCACTGTTCGAGCTTCGGACATTCGAGACACTCCCGCCAGACCTTTCTTGGAAATTTATCCTTATCCGCGACCTTGAACCCGAGCTTCTTGAAGAACTCGACCTGATAGGTCAGCGCCATGATCTCGGGAACGTGAAGTTCACGGCCCCTCTCTATCAGCGCGTTGACCAGGTCGCGTCCGATACCCTTGGCCTGGTGCCCCTCATCCACCGCCAAGGCACAGATCTCTCCCAGGTCCGTCCACAACGGACTGAAGGCGCCGCATCCGATGATTGCAGCCTCAGATCTCGATGCATTCTCCTCCGGTACGACCGCCTCGGCCACCATGAAATTCGTGATCATGGTGACGATCTTGTACTTGCTGCGGGGCAGCATGAAACCGTTCTGGGACATCCGGTTCGTCAGTTGGAAGATTGCGTCTACGTCGGCCAGCGTGGCCGGCCGTATTTGTATTTTCATATGGGTCCTCGAGTCGGCGTGACGAATAGCATACCGTGAAGCCGCCTGCAGCGCATGAGGCGGAGGCGGCTCCGGTTCACCGTTCCGAATTACCGTTCGTGAAAGGTGGAGGCAATCTCGGTCATGTCCTGCGCCTCACCGCGCTTTCCGGGTATTCTCCTGTGCACCATCGAGGTCACCCCGGTAGACAGGCCATACAGGTTGATGAATCCCGTCGCGTCCTTGTGATCATAGGTACTCTCCCCGAAAGATGCAAGATCTTCCAAATAGAGGGAGTATTCCGACTTGCGGCCGGACACGATGATGTTGCCCTTGTAGAGGACCAGCCGAATGGACCCGGTGACCCACTTGCATGCGGTGTTCAGGAAGGCGTCCATCGACTCACGGAAGGTGGTGAACCACTTTCCGGTATAGACCAGGTCGGCGTACCGGATTGCCATGCTGTTCTTGAATGCCAGGGTGTCCGATTCCATGGTGATCATCTCGAGCTCCCGGAGGGCGGTATGCAGGATCGTCCCGGCAGGAGTCTCGTAGATACCGTGGCTCTTCATGCCGACGATCCTGGTCTCCACCATATCCGCTCGGCCGATGCCGTTCTCACCTCCGATCCTGTTGAGTTCATTCAGCAGCTTCACCGGTTCCATAGTCTCGCCGTTCAGGCCTACCGCGAAACCCTGTTCGAAGTCGATGGTGATTTCGGTCTCCGCGTCGGGAGCGTCTTTCGGAGACTTGGAGAGCCGGAACATCTCCTCCGTGGGGCGGTTCCAGAGGTTTTCCAGGTCGCCGCCCTCGTGGCTCATGTGCCATATGTTCCAGTCCCGGGAGTAGATGTTTGTCTTGGAGATGTCTCCGAGGGGGATGTTCTTGGATTTAGCGTATTCGATGGCCGCCTCTCTCGACCTGATCTCCCAGATCCTCCACGGAGCGATGATCTCCAGATTGGGGGCCAATGCCTTGAAGGTGAGTTCGAACCGCACCTGATCGTTGCCTTTGCCGGTGCATCCGTGAGCTACGGCGTCGGCGCCCTCGGCCAGGGCGACCTCGGCCACGTGCTTGGCCTGCAGGGGTCTGGCGATTGAGGTACCGAGAAGGTACTTGCCCTCGTACACCGCTCCGGCGCGGACCATGGGAAACAGGAACTCCCGGGCGAACTCGTCCCTGATGTCCCGAATGTAGAGCTTGGAGGCACCGGATTTCTTGGCTTTCTCATCCATGTGTTCCCAATCCTCGTCCTGGCCTACATTGGTGCATACGCCGATCACCTCGGCACCGGAGTAGTTCTCCTTCAGCCAAGGTATGATGATCGATGTGTCCAGCCCGCCGGAATAGGCCAGCACGATCTTCTTGATCGTATTTTTCTTGTTGTCGTTCTCCATCTCGTCTCTCTCCTTTCCTCTGTGTTCATGTGTTGGTGCAACTATGGATATTCAGCTGGGTGCCGACGGCTCCCGTCAGTAGTCTCTTCAGGTCTCCTGGTTTTGTATATTCGCCGATGATGATCTCTCCGACCCCCTCGTCGAGGGCCATTAGTGACGATCTGACTTTCGGTATCATGCCGCCGGTGATGGTTCCCGCTTCGATCTCCCGTTCGACGGCGGGTCGATCGAGTTCTCCCATGATCTCCTCTCCCTTCCGCACCCCCGGAATATCGGAGAGGAACACCAGGTGTTCCGCCTGCATTCCCACCGCCACGGCGAGGGCGGCCTCGTCCGCGTTGATGTTGAGGGGGACCCCTTCACGGTCCGTGGACACCGACGAGAGCACCGGGAGAAACCCGCCCGATATCAGGGCGGACAGCAGGCGCAGGTCGGTTTGTGTCACCGCGCCGGTTCGGGTGATACCGTCCAGGCTCTTCCCGGTGAACGTGGGACCATCGGCCCCGCTGATGCCAACAGCCGCGCACCCGGCGGTGTTGAACGCCCTGACCAGGCGTTTGTTTTCACCACCGGCCAGCACCATGTCTACGATCGGCATCTCCTCCGGAGACGTGAGACGGATTCCGTCCCGAAACATCGGCTCCAGTCCGAAGATTCCGCTGACCCGACTGACCTCCGCGCCGCCGCCGTGTATGAACACAACCGGGTGCTCTCTCCGGAGCGCCGCAATCTCCCGGACCAGGTCCCGTAATTTGCCGGCGTCGGCCGTGGCCCGGCCTCCGGCCTTGATGCATATACCGCCTATGGGCATCGTCTCACCTCACATCTCCTCATTACGCCTACCGCCCCGGCCATTTGGACGCCGGCTACACCATCGACGCGAGGGGCAATCCCTCGCTCTCGCCGAATCCGTGTCGAATGTTCATGCACTGCACCGCCTGACCGGCGGCCCCCTTCATCAGATTGTCGATGGCCGAGAAGAGGAACAGGTCTCGGCCGTCGATATACCAGGAGATGTCGCAGCGGTTGGTGCCCCTGACGTCCGCGGTCTCGGGGGGATGTCCCGGGGTGAGGTACACACAGGGGGATTCGGCATACCTGCTCCGGAGAGCCTCGGCGATCGCTTCATCGGAAACCGGCCGGCGGGTCCTGAGGCTGGTGGTCACCGCCATGCCCCTGTGCAGGGGAACCAGATGGGGCGTGAAGATCAGGTCGATCTCCGACGCCACCGCGGAACTCTCCTGTACCATCTCGGCGATATGCCGGTGAGACCGGCCGGGGGCATAGGCTCCGCAGTTTTCCGTCCGCCGGCAGAAGAGATAGTTCTCCTTCACCTTCCTGCCTGCGCCGGAGACCCCGGATAGGGCGTTTACCGTCACGAGGCCCTCCGCTCCGAACGCCGCGAGTACCGGCAGCAGCGGGAGCAGGGTGGCGGTGGGGTAGCACCCGGGTACCGCCACCAGATCGGCCTTCGCGATCTCCTCTCGGTAGATCTCCGCCAGCCCGTATACCGCCCTCCGCGATAGGTCGGGAAAGGGCGACGGTTCGCCGTAGGCGTTGAGGAAATCCTCCGGGTTCTTCAACCGAAGATCGGCGGACAGATCGAACACCACCGAGTTCCCGATGAACGGCCGGCACACCTCCGCCGACGCGAGATGGGGAAGCGCCGAGAAGACCACATCCGGTTTTAGCGCCAAGGCCTCCTCCGTGGAGACGTATCTACCCGAAGTCGGCCCGAATTTACCGCCCTGCGCGGGAAAACCCCGGTCACCGGCGGACACGAGTTCGCCCTGTTGCGAGCGTGATACCGGAATCACCGATTCCACCTGTGGATGTGCCTGGAGAAGCCTGAGGAGCACCATCCCTACATAGCCCGTCGCCCCGAGTATTGCTGCTTTCATTGATTTTCCTCATCGATCGTGATGTCGATCATCGACGTCTCTCCTGCCGCCTGGAAGTTTCACTGCGGGTTCTATAGTTGCCGCTTCTGGTGTACCGTCCGCAGGATCGCATCCTTTGATGCTTCCTCCTTGAGGACACAGAAGATCGTGTCGTCTCCCGCCACCGTGCCGAGGATATCGGTAGGCCCGATCCGGTCGAGGGCGAAGGCCACGCTGTCGGCGTGACCGGGCAACGTATGGATAACCGCGAGATTCCCCGAGAACTCAATAGCGATGAACCCGCGCTGGATATCACGCACCAGGTCGGGAATGGACTCCGGTGCAACCGTGTCTCCATGCATGGTATAGTAATAGCCGTTGCCGCCGTCCGAGACCTTGCCGACCTTGAGGGATTTCAAATCCCTCGATAGGGTGGCCTGGGTTACCTCGAATCCGGCCCCGTGAAGAAGATCGAGGAGTTCATCCTGGCTCTCTATTCTGTTTTGTTCGATGATCTCCATGATGGCCTGCAACCTGGTGTTTCGCTCCCGCATATCCGCACCTTCTGTATAAATATACCAAATAGACGCATAAACATACATCCTTTCGGCGGAAAATGCAAGACGAGTCAGGATTTTTTTTGCTGTTTCGAGGGGCACCGCGGTGTGACGGCGCGTATTCCGAGAGAGATGATTGCGGAAACCTGATATGCATGGTAATAATTCGGACATGAAGCGCGTAATTGCGATAGGCATGAGCGGCGGCGTGGATTCGGCTGTCGCGGCGTATACGTTGGCAGAGGAGCGTGATCGAGGTGTGTGGGATCAGGTAGTTGGCGTGAGTCACTTCGTGTGGCCGGACTCGCCATGCTGTGATCCGGAAGCCGTTGATCGCGCCCGGAGGCTGGCCGAGATGTTAGAGATGCCCTTCCTGACACTGGATATGGAATCGGTGTTCGATCGGGAGGTTGTCGGTGATTTTGCCGAGGCGTATGTCCGCGGGAGAACCCCCAACCCCTGTATACGCTGTAACGGCCTCGTCCGGTTTACCGCCTTTCGAGAGGCCTGCCGAAAGACCCTCCGTGACGAGGGTGTCGTCGCGGAGGATGACCCTCTCTATTTTGCCACAGGCCACTATGCTCGAACCGTGGAACGGAACGGACGGGTCTACCTCAGGAAGGCGGCCGATCCCCGCAAGGACCAGGCGTATATGCTGTATAGGGTGCCTCCGGATCTCCTGCCCTTCGTCCGGTTTCCCCTTGGTGAGATACGGAAGGCCGACGCAGTCCGCCGGGCCTCGGAGTTGGGGCTCCCGAGTGCGAAGGTCAGGGAGAGTCAGGATGCCTGCTTCGTGACGGGGGAGTATACGGATTTCATCGCGCACTACCTGGGAGACCGGCTGATCATGCCCGGTCCGGGGCCGATCGTCGGCCCCGACGGTATCGTCCTGGGACGACACCGAGGGTATCTCCACTACACCGTCGGCCAGCGCCGAGGATTGGGTCTCGGGAGCGGACCATGGTATGTGACCGGCGTGTATCCGGCGGAGAACCGGATAGCCGTCGGCAGGCGGGACGATCTCGGCCGCGATCGGTTCCCCACCGTGGATACCGTCTGGAACGGACCGGATTCAACCTGGGACGGTTCGGGACCGATGGAGTGCCTGGTGCGGGTCCGGTACAACTCCGCCGAGGTTCGCTGCCGCGTCACCTCCGAAACCGGATCCGAATGTCTCGTCGAAACTGAGAAACCGGTAGTCGTCGCACCGGGACAGTCGGCGGTCTTCTACCGGGGCGACATCATCCTCGGCGGCGGGTATATCACTCGGGAGTCTACGGAAGGGCCCTTGAACGATCCTTCGCAGGAGCCTGCGTAGGGGCGAGGCATCCGGCTATGTATCCGAAGATGAGGTATCCTCCTCCTCACCATCGAAATGCTCTTCGATGGTCGGAAACTGCATCACCTTGCCCTCATCCGTCTCGTCGGGATCCTCCTCGAACTCCTCGATGAGCGAGACGGTCTGAAACGGCAGCATGATGTGCTCGGATTTGCCGAACTGCCGGCGAAGTTCGTCGTCGGACGGATCGATGATGAGCTTCTTTCCCTTGGGGAATATGAGCCCCTTGATCGAAACGAAATACGGGTGGGTCATATCGAGGCTCTTGGCCTTGAGCGTGTATTCCTTGTCTTTCCACTTGAAGTGCAACCTGTAGATGGACATCCAATCCTCCGTATCGTAGCTACAATATAGCTAAAAAAACGGCGAATGCGAAATTTCCGCGTCGATTCTTAGAACCTGAGCCCCGCGAACCATCTCGGGTGCAGCTCCACGTCGCGGGACGGGAAGTTGAGCACCCACGGATCTCTCGGATAGTCCAGTCCGCTCTTGACCGTGTAACCCGGCACGTGGATGTCCATCACCAGGCCGCCGAATATCGACAAGCTTCCGAAGAGGGTGATCCCGCCGGTTACCTTGGCCACCGGATAGACCGCCTTGTTCATCTGCGGGGTGAAGACATGTACGAAGGTTTCCTTGAATATCGTGCCCTGGGCGACCTCCTGGACCGATGCCTCGAGTTCGGCGAAGAAGGGACCGATGGGTACGTGAACACCGCCGCCGACTCCGGCCGCGATGGTCTGGAGTGGATCCTCATACGGCATTCCGGCGTACACCGTGGTAAAGAGATACTTCGAACCGAACTGAAGGCCCATGTAGATGAGTCCCCGTTCATCGTACCAGGAACCGAAGTTGAAGATGCCGCTCTTGGATATGTTGATGATGCCGATAGGAACACCCTTCATGTCCCGGTTGATATTGATGAGCCCGATCTGAGTTCCCTTGACGTTCTTGGCGATGTTGATGAGTCCCACCTGAGCCCCGGCCACGTTGGCGGAGATGTTCACCAGACTCATTTGGATGCCCTTTGCGTCTCTGGCCGAGTTGAAGACTGAGGCTCCCTGGATACCGGTCATGCCGCCGCCGGCGATGTTGAAGATTCCGGATATCTGACCTCCGACAGTATCGTCGGCGATGTTGAACACCCCGGCTCCCTGCAGCCCCAGTGTCCCTCCGTTGTTGATGTTGAACACGCCTGCCGTCTGAACCCCTCGGACCGTACCGCCGGTGATGTTGAATATCCCCGCCGCCTGCGCGCCGATCATTCCACCCCGTGAGGCCAGGTTGAATACACCCGCCGCCTGCAGTACGGAGGTGCTCTCGTTGGAGATGTTGAAGAGGCCGGCCACCTGGGCCGCCTTGGAGCTGTGGGCGATGTTGAACAGCGAGGCCGCCTGCCCGCCGTACACGCCGCCGCCTACCAGGTTGAAGAGTACTCCCCCCTGGAATCCGCGGACATCTTCGATGACGATATTCATGAACCCGATTTCGGCGCCTTCGATCCTGTAGGAGCGACCGAGGAAATTGAGGCCGAAGGCGGTCACGATGTGACGGGAGTTGTTGAATGGAAGGCCCGGTACGAACTGGAAGCTCAACACCCTCCTGGATATCCCCCCCTCCACCGGGTCCGTGGAAACCGAAGGTCTCGCCTGCCGATTGGGACTCGAAGCATCCGGTTTCTCTGCTCGCGCCGGTTTCTCTCCGACCTGTCTGCCTGTCGTTGCGTCGGCGTCGCCTGCGGCGGATACCCCTGCACTCGCCGCGGCCTCGGCCTTCATCTCCGCACCATCCTCCGCCGCCTTCAACTCCTCGTCCAATCGTGATAGGGCCCGTTGTGCGGCCTCCGCGGCCCGCTTCGCGGCCCCTCCGGCCGCCGGAGCGTCTCCTGCAACGGGATCCGACTCCTCGGCGATCTCCGCTACTTCGTCTTCTCTCTCCTCGACATCGCCCCGTGCCACCGCGAACTCCCGAACCTTCTCGAAGAAGTCCGACTGAGAGACCCTCACCATCCGGGTGCCGGTGAGGGTGATTCCGGCTTCGCTCATCATCTCCTCATCCTCTAAGGTGACCGTATACATCCCCGGAGGCAACGCCACGATCATCGGAATGCCTTCGAGCTTTCGGATCTCAGCCATCAGCCTCCCGGCCTTGTTTCGGATGAAGAGCCTCCCGACGATATCCTTGTCGATCACCATGCCGGCGGAGGGAGACCTGAGGTCGGTGAGGACCAGGTCTCCCGAGCCGGTGAGTTTAATGTCGTAGGAGGGGTGCTGCGCCCCGGCCTGGGTATTCTCGGTCCGGGCCAGCGTCTCCTCCGAGGCGTAGGTGTACGCCTCCATCAACGTGATCTTCCCGTCCTGGGTGGCGTCAGCGGCGCCTCGCAGGGCGGAGATGAGGTAGTGGGTGAAGAAGGAGCTCTGGATCGCGTCCGACTCCTGTGCCGCCTCGTTCTCCGAGCTGGAGGTGAGAAACGCGTATCCTTGAGTCTTCACCGATTCGTCGATCATGAAAGGCGCTCTGCGCCGGCCGCCCTTGAGGCGGGTGAATGACCCGGAGGAGCACGAATCGAGGATCGCGATGTTGACGTCCGCGTTCATCTCGTTGATTCGTTCGCGCAGTGCCTTGTAGGGAAACAACTCCCCACCGAGCATGAGTCCGTTCTCGTCGGAGTGTCCCGAGTAGTAGAGAATGAACTCTATCCTGCGGGAGTTGTCTTTCGCCGTCAGGATTCGCGTCCGAAGGTCCTCGAAACTCTGTTCGAAGGTGGAAAGATCCGGATCCTCGAGCAGCAGCATATCGTTCCGCTCGAGTCCTCCCATCTCGGACAGGACCGCCTGCATCGACTCGGCGTCGGTACCGGCGTAGAGCAAGCGCACCCTGTCGTCACCGCCGTCGTTGGCGCCGACGAACAGGGCGAATCGTCTTAGGGCGGAATCCGGCGTCGCGGCGGAAAGTCCGGTGGTCGTGAGCAGCGTGAGTAGTATGAAACAGGCCGTGAAGAGGATCTTCGATCCCCAAATTCCCAAATACTTCATTTTCCCGTTCGTTGGGTGGTTCACTCCGACGCCCCCTTCTTCAAGACGATAGAAGCCTGCTCGTACCCTCGGGGCAGACTCAAGGAGCGGATAGAGCGCACGCTGCGTGATTCGACCAACTCCTCCGCGTATAATAGTATCTCGTTCACGGAGAATTCCTTGTCCGAGAGCACAAAAAAGAACCGTTCGAACTCCGGTGCGCTATCGAGTTGATAGGAGTAGGGGAGTTTGATCTCTCCCTCCGGAGACAAGTGTGTCGTAGAGAAGATATCGGCCGGGTAGTGCAGGGTCACCGCACCGTTTCCGTCGATGGAGAAGATGGCGCCGTGTTTCCATCCTCCCGAGACATAGCCGATCTGCAGGAGGTCGTTCTCTCTCACCAGGTCATTCTCATGCAGGAGTTCCGGATCTCCGCCCTGCTCGCGATAGATACGGATATCCGGTTTCAGCCCCTTGATGCGGGTGCTCTCCGGCTGCCGCTCCGGCGTGACCGGGGTATTCAGCCACATCAGGGGCATGATTCCGACGGCAATCAGCAGCAGGGCCGCCACGCCCGCCGCGAGGCGGGGATTTCCCACCACCGTCCGGAGGATGCTTCCCCCCGAGGCCGGCGTCCCTTCGTTTCGCACCTCTTCGACCTGCATTCGTTCCCTGATCCGGGTGGCCATCACATCAGCCGGGTAGCGTTCGAGCAGTTCGGCATCGGATTGCCGGATCCGGGACATGGCCGCGGATCGTTGTGTATCGAATTCGGGATGCCGCCGGATCTCTTCGAGCCGCCCGTCGGGCAACTCATCCAGGGACAACCGTTCCCAGTCATAGTCGGGTATCTGGTCTCTACCCATCGTCATACCTCCTTGAGAGCAAGGCTCCGTTTCCGAAGCCCCCGGAGCCGTTTCCTGACGCCGGACACCGAGAGTCCCACGCACTTGGCGGTCTCCTCCAAGGTCAATCCGTCCACATAATGGAGAACCGCGATGGTTCTGGTGCTCTCCTTCTCCGCCCCGAAGATTCTATCCAGGAAGTGACCGGTCAGGACCCGTCGTTCGGGGTCGTCCTTACCGGCTATCTCGAACAGCAGCTCCTCTTGAGATGTCGCCGGTTTACGCCGATCGCTCCGCATGATGTTCAGGCAGACATTGGTCGCGGTGGTATACAGGAGGCTCGATGGGGCCCGGTCGTGAAGTAGATCCTGTTTCCTCAGGATCTGTACGAACACATCCTGCATCGCATCCAACGCCTTCTCCTCGTCCCGCAGGAGGGCGCGACAACGCCTGAGGACCATTGGCCCGTATTTTCTGTAGAATTCTTCAACGTCGACTGCCATGTTTCCTCTGAAGATCCCCGCGTCGCACCCGCTGTGATCTGAGCCGCTCATCATGTGTAACACCGACTCTCATCATTCCTGTCACCGAGAGGCGTGTGTTTTTTCCGGAAATAGCTCTCGGAGTGCGGGAATTTCCGGTGACACTTCCGGGGTGACGAAGTGTTATAGTGTGATAGATCGAATCACCAAGTGTCCACTCCGACGCGGACGCGGCGTCGGAATTCGTTCACAAGACTGAGTATATTGTATATCGATTGATCGTACATTGAGTGTACATTGAGAGCACTAAGGCACTAAGAAGAGTATAAGGAGATCGACATGAAAAGGAAAGCATATTTGATCGTCGTGGTTGCCTGCTTCGCAGCGGTTTCGGCCTTTGCGGACGGCGGCGGCGGGTTCTTCTTCGGTTATCAACTCGACAAGCTGCCCGGGATGTCGGCGCCCTTCAGGCGTGCCTCCGCGGGAGACAAGATGGTGAACTTGGGCGCGTACGGGTACGGTGTGTCCAGGAATTACGTGATCAGCGGCGGTTTCGGCATGGCCTTCAGAGATTCGGAGAATCCTGCCGGGATCCGCGGGGCCTTCGGTGGAATAGTAACCGGCATTCGTATCCTGCCCCGGCCGATACAGATCTCCATCACCAGTTGGACCGGGGTCGGCGGTGTCGCCTACGGCGGCGACTCCTATCTGTTCGACAGCGGGGGGTACCTCAGCTTCTTCGAAGAGATCGACCTCGAGATCGGCTTCCCCTTCGTCAAATGGATGATGCCCGTTCTGTATATCGGGTATCAGGTCTCCGGAAACCTGCTCCCGGGTACTCCGTTTCAGTCCTTCCTGACCTGGGGACCGACCATCGGCGGGCGTATTGTGTTCGGAGATATGTATTGACAGCGGTTCGCAGTATGATATGAATAGAGCGATGAACGGGTATCAGCACCGTTTCAGTGATACCGAGTACGAATATCTCGAGATACCGAATCCGTTTTCCGCGCCGGTGCTCTACCGTCGGACGGTGGAATCCACCATGGACGAGGCCGTGAGACTGGCGGAGGAGGGGTTTCCGCCGGGGACGGTGATCGTCGCGGGGTTTCAGTCGGCGGGGCGGGGCCGGATTCCCGGCCGCACGTGGGTGAGTCCCGTGGACACCGCCCTGCTCTGTACGTGCCTCGTGCCGTCACACCCCTCCGATCCGGCTTCCGGGGCGCCGTTGCCGCTCCTCGTCGGCCTGGGACTGGCTCGTGCCTTCGAGGAGGAGTACGGGCTCGCGGTGGTAATCAAGTGGCCGAACGATATCCTATGCGGCGGACGGAAGATTTCGGGTATCCTCTGCGAGGCTCGGGGAGCGAGGCTCCTGGCGGGTATCGGCGTGAACTGCAGGCAACGGGAGTTCTCACAGGAGCTTGCCGGCAAGGCCACCTCTCTCTTCATTGAGCTGGGATCGTCCCCGTCGCCGGTGCGGGTCCTGGAATCGCTACTGCCGCACCTCCGGCGGGCCCTCCAAGAGGCGGCGTGGCGTTCCGAAGTATCACGACGCCTCTTTCGGGCGGGTGAGGAGGTCCGGGTGCGCGTGGGCTCGCCTGATAGGGGTGAGGATATACTCGGTCTGCTCGAAGGGGTCGGACCGGAGGGAGAGTTGCTCCTTCGGACGAGTGACGGGGTACGTAGGGTCTATAGCGGAGAACTCGTCGGTGCGTATTAAGGATAGTTCGGGTCCGTAGTGTTATGGCACCGAACAGAGGAGCCCCGAGGTATTCTTGGCGAACTCGGGTACCGCGTCGTGGGGGACCGGTTCCGAGAAGAGAAATCCCTGCAAAAACCTGCATCCCCGCCTGAGGAGGAATTGGGCCTGCTCGTTCGTCTCCACGCCCTCGGCCACGACGCCCAGTCCCAGACTGTCCGCCAGGTCGATGATCGTTTTCACGATCTTTGCATTGTTGCGTCGGTCTATTGACATGACGAAGGACTTGTCGATCTTGAGAATGTCCGCCGGAAAATTCGATAGATGGCTCAGCGAGGAGTATCCGGTGCCGAAATCGTCGATGGCGAAGCGAAGCCCCGGATTCATCTCCTTTATCAGTTCCATCTTACGAATGGCATCGACCGGATCATCCATGATGCTGCCTTCCGTGACCTCGAGTTTCAACTTTCCCGGGTTGATACCCACCCGATTGATGGTGGAGCAGATCCGCTCGACGAAGTCGTGCGAGCGAAACTGCTTCGGCGAGATATTGACCGAGACGAAAAAATCCTTCAGCCCGTTTCGTTCCCAGTCGCCGAGGCTGCGGCAGGCCCGTTCCAGTACCCAGTCGCCGATGTCTACGATCAGACCGGTCTCCTCCGCGAAGGGGATGAAAATTTCCGGGGATATCTCTTCCGAATCTTCTGGGAACCATCGCAGGAGGGCCTCGGCGCCTACCGCCCGGCCCCGCTCGTCGATGATCGGTTGGAAGTGGAGACGAAGGGCTTCCTCGAGCATCGCGTCGGAGAGGCTCTGTTCGAATTGGAGCTTCGCCATCATCCGGCGGTTCATCGTCTTGTTGAAGAAGACGTAGTGGTTGCCCACCTCCTTGGCCTTGTACATGGCGACGTCTGCGCTGGTGATGAGCTTTCGGGCGGTCATTCCGTCCTCCGGAGTCACCGCTATTCCGATACTCACGCCGATCTTGATATTCCGAGAATCCGCCTCCTCCGATACGATGAAGGGCTGGCGGATCGCCTTGATTATCTTGCGAGCCACCGTGGCGGCGTCCGACGGCTTCTTGATATAGGGGAGGAGCACCACGAACTCGTCTCCGCCGAAACGGAAGAGGTCCTCGTTGATATTGTCGGGCATGTTCATCCGGTCGTCGAACCGGAAGATATGATCGCTTTCGCGCAGGCAGCCCTCGAGCCGTCTGGAACACTCCTGCAGCACCCGGTCTCCCATGGCGTGTCCGAGGGTATCGTTCACCGACTTGAACCCGTCGAGGTCCAGGAACATCACCGCGGATTTCCTGCCGCCGTCCCGTTTCACCCGTTTGATGGTCTCCTCGATGGATTCGAAGAACAGGTCCCGGTTACCCAGGTCGGTGAGCCGGTCGTGATACGCCAAATACCGTAGTTTTCGTTCGATAATCTTCCGCTGAGTGATATCCCGCAGGATACAGGTGACCCGCGGATTCCGTTGCACCGTCTTCGAGTTTCCGAATGAGATCTCCATGGGGAAGACGTTGGAATCTCTGGTGATCCCGAGTACCTCGATGGTGTTCTGCATGCCGCTCATGTCCCGGTGTTGTTCGTCGATGACGAAGTACTTGGCGAACAGGGTGTGATAGCGTTGATAGACCGCCGAGGGAAATATGGTGCTGAATGTCTCGCCGATCAGCTCCTGCCGTTTGTAGTTGAACATGCGCTCGGCCGCCGAATTGACGAAGGTGATCTGCATCTCCTGGTTTATCTGCAGGATCGCGTCAGTCGACGTCTCGGCCAGGGACTGATAGCTGTCGATGTTGTGCTGCAGGTCGTGACCCATCGGAGAGACCCTATCGTGGATCGTGCGGATAGTATGGCGCATCCGCTCACACCGCTCTTCCAAATCCTCCACGACTTTCCGGTAGGGGCAATCACTGACGGTACACTTTTCATTCGCGCTTCCGAAGTCGCTCATGTGCGAACCTCCGAAAATCTGCTACAGGCCGAATGGTCTCCTCAATCTTCGGAACTCAACCGGTGAAGTACTCGGTCATGGGGCGATGCGAAATTTCGGGAGTCTCAGGAGTAGAGACGGTTGCATAGTGGAACTCGGCTCCACGGTGGCGCAGCAGCGTGAATCGCGCATCGGATCTTGTAGATAGAGCATGTCGATACATGGTCGGCACCCCACGGTGTGCAGCAGATCTTCTTTCTGACTATAGACGTTTTATTTCGACCGGTATTCTCACCGGAACTATCGACATTGTATCATGCCGTTCGAGAAAGTCAAGTCGAATGATGCCATTTTCTTAAAAACACGAAAGTATCTAAATAAAACAGTATCTCTATTTTCAGCATGGGGCGATTGACGGAGCATCCTCAGCGGTTCCGCACCATGGATAGGATGAAAAAAGTTCATTTTTTTATTGATCCTGAATGGAAGTATTTGTATTTTAAACTCGAAATATCTTCCATACCTAAACACGTGCAACACTTTAATACACAAAGCGAGGTATCATAAGAATGGCCAAACAGCTACAGTTCAACGAAGAGGCGCGTCGTGCACTGATGCGCGGAGTAGAAAAGTTGTCCAATGCGGTAAAAGTCACATTGGGTCCGAAGGGCAGAAATGTACTATTGGACAAGAAGTTCGGGGCACCGACGGTTACGAAAGACGGAGTCTCCGTAGCCAAGGAGATCGAGCTCGAGGAGCCCTTCGAGAACATGGGCGCTCAGCTCCTGAAAGAGGTCGCCACCAAGACCAACGATGTGGCCGGAGACGGAACCACCACCGCCACCGTGTTGGCGTATTCCATCACAAAAGAGGGCATGAAGAGCGTTTCGGCCGGGTTGAATCCCATGGGTCTGAAACGCGGGGTCGACAAGGCGGTTGAGATCGCCGTCGAGGAGATCCGCAAGGCTGCGAAGGATATCAAAGACAAGGAAGAGATCGCCCAGGTTGCGTCGATCTCGGCCAACAACGACATGGAGATCGGCGAAGAGATCGCCAACGCCATGGAGAAGGTCGGTAAGGACGGCGTCATCACCGTCGAAGAGTCGAAGACCATCGAGTCCAGTACTGATTTTGTGGAAGGTATGCAGTTCGATCGCGGTTATCTCTCCCCGTACTTCGCAAATAACCGGGAGACTATGGAAGCGGTTCTCGATGATCCGTACATTCTCATCCACGACAAGAAGATCTCCAACATGAAAGACATGCTGCCCATTCTCGAAAAGGTGGCGCAGGCCGGCAAGCCCATCCTGATCCTGGCTGAGGATGTCGAAGGCGAGGCCTTGGCTACGCTGGTCGTCAACAACTTGCGTGGAACCCTGACCGCCGTCGCGGTGAAGGCCCCCGGTTTCGGAGACCGCCGTAAGGCCATGCTCGAAGACATCGCCATCCTGACCGGTGGGCAGGTGATCGCCGAGGAGTTGGGTCTGAAGCTCGAAAACGTCGAGTTGAACCAGCTCGGAACAGCGAAAAGCATCAAGGTGGAGAAGGAGAACACCACCATCATCAATGGCGGTGGAAAGCAGTCGGATATCAAGGACCGGATCGCCCAGATCAAGGCGCAGATCGAGGACACCACCTCCGACTACGACCGTGAAAAGCTCCAGGAGCGGCTGGCGAAACTCGCCGGCGGTGTAGCCGTCATCAACGTCGGCGCCGCCACCGAGGTGGAACTGAAAGAGAAGAAGCACAGGGTAGAAGACGCCTTGTCCGCCACGCGGGCGGCCATCGAAGAGGGGATCATCCCTGGCGGCGGCATCACGATGGTCCAGGCGGTGCACGCGCTCGAGAAATTTGACACAACCGAGTTATCCGAAGACGAGAAGGTCGGGTTCCGGATCGTGAAAAAGGCGCTGGAGGAACCAATCCGACAGATCGCCGAGAATGCCGGTCTCGACGGGTCCATCATCGCCGACAGAGCCAAGAAAGAGAAGAAGGGTATCGGGTTTGATGCGGCTCAGATGGATTGGACCGACATGGTCAAGGCCGGAATCATCGATCCTGCCAAGGTTACCCGGTCGGCACTGCAGAATGCGGCCTCTATCGCGAGTCTGATTCTGACCACCGAGTGCAACATCACCGACATTCCCGAAGAAGAGCCCCCCGCTCCCGCCGGCGGCGGAGCCCCCGGCATGGGTGGAATGGGCGGCATGGGCGGCATGGGCGGCATGATGTAATCAAGCGCCCCTTGGCGGCGGTGAATTCCATTCGGAATTGCCGCCGTTCACCGTGGTACAAGCCCCTCGGGGCCTCCGGGAAAGCGGGGGACGAGGGGCTTTTGTATGTAGGATGGCACATTGTTTCGTGTGACCGTGCCGTTGGTCGGTGCCGGAGTGTAGGGAGAGATGTGATGAAACGTGACGATTTCATGTTCACGGTCGGGTATCAGGGTGAAACCGCGCTGGTGGACAAGAAGGCGAGAAGCGAATTCGGTTCGAAGTCGACGCAGGAGCTCATCGAGGCGGGTCTCTATAAGCCGGCCTTCTGCGGGGCCCTGTTCGATGATCACCGCGAAGATCTCGAGAGGGTCGTGAGTGCGCTGAACAGTTCCGGTGAACGCACATATGGTTCCGTCGAAGAGGTCATGAGGTTACTCGGAGTATATCGGGTTCCGGAAAACATCACCAAGATCAATTATATCTAAGAAGCAGACCATGACACGGGCGATACGGCATCGCCGTGAGTGTATGATCGGCATATACACGCAGTAGGTATGTGGGTATGCCGGACGGTTTGGAAAAACGATTACCTTGACTCCGGATGGTATCCGTGATAGTTTCATTGTCATCTTTATATAACGGGGAAGTTACAATTCTATGGACCTTTTCATACAGTCATTGCGTTCCCTCCCGCTGCTGCAGGCCGCACAGGGGGGCGCTTCCGGTCAGTTGATGACGACCTTCGTCACCTTCGGTCTCGTCATTCTCATTTTCTATTTCCTGATCATTCGCCCGCAGAACAAGAAGCAGAAAGAAACACGCAAGATGCTCGAAGCCGTCAAGAAGGGCGATAGAGTGGCGACTATCGGGGGGATTCGCGGCACCATCCAGTCTGTGAAGGATGAGGTGGTCGTCATCAAGGTGGACGATCACACGAAGATGGAGTTTTCCAAGAGTGCAATCTCCGCGGTACTGGACAAGACTGAGCAGAAGCCAAAAGGCTCATCGAAGAAACGAGAACAAGAGCAAGAGCAAAAAGAGATAGCGGAAGAAGACGAAGCGCAGGACCGGGAAGAATCCGAAACCGAAGGCTGAACGAGCAGGATTTTCGGGCCCTTCTCGCCCACCGCTGCACAGATAACTCGGGGAAGATAACACGCCGGGATACACACCATCCAACGGCAAATCATCCTGTCAGAAATACGGTAAGTATTTGTACAAGCGCGCTTCCATTTATACACGAACAGAGGTATCCGTATGAGTAAACGCGTACGATTGATAATCGTCATCTTCGTCCTGATAATCTGCGGGGCGTTCCTGTATCCCTCATTCGAATGGTATTTTCTCGTTCCTGAGAGCAAGAAGGAGTTGGCCGCAGGTTCCCGCGAACAGATTCGGGCGTATTCTAGGCGTAAGGCCGCCGAAGACATCGCACAGCTGAAGAAGATCGCCTCCCAAGACGCCGGAACCGACGAGGTGGCTCCTCTTCCCGCGGATTTGTCTTTTCTGACCGGCTTGGCGAAAGAGAACTATAAACTCGACGAGAAAAAGCTGCCGACAGAGTGGACGGTTGCCGCCGTGCTGGCCAGTTTCTCGTCTGAAACTGAGGCTTTCGAGGCGCTCGAGTCCTACTACAGGGAGGAGCTCCTCGATCTTAAGGATCGGAGCGGGAAGATCCTGCAGTTGGGTTTGGACCTCTCCGGTGGGATGAGCATCCTACTGCAGGCCGATATCGAGAGTCTCGAGGAACGGCTCGGTCACTCCCCCACCCAAGATGACGCCAACCAAGCCATCGACAGAGCCATGGAGATCCTCACCAACCGGATCGATAGGTTCGGCGTCTTTGAGCCTTCCATACGCAGGGCCGGAACCGATCAGATCTCTATCGAAATACCCGGTGCCGCGGATCCGGAGCGCGTCAACGCCTTTCTTATGGGAAAGGGTTCTCTCAATTTCCATAAGGAAGACATGGAGGCCACCGGGCGGTTGCAGGACTACCTCGCATCGAACCCCGGTGAACTGTACGACGACAACGGCCGATTGGCCCAGCCGGACTGGCTGGAAGCGGGTCGGGTCGCCCGGGGATTCTACCAGAAGGATGAGTACGGCATAGACCAGCTGATTCGGCCGTTGATCATCTACGAGGAGGTAGCTCTCGACGGGACCCACATTCGGGAAGCCACGGTGGGAACGCACCCGATTACGGGAAAGCCGGTAATCAACTTCACCCTCGACAGAGAGGGCGGAGAGATATTTTTCCAGTTTACCTCCGCGAACGTGGACAACAATCTGGCTATCGTGCTGGACGATAAGGTAAAGGCCGGAGCACGGATCTCCGGGCCAATTAGGGAACGGGTTCAGATGACCGGTTTCGACCGACTGGAGGCCACCAACCTCGCACTCGTGCTGCGTACGGCGGCCATGCCGGTGGATCTTAAGGTTGCGAATCAGCAGGCGGTGGGAGCCTCCCTCGGCGAAGATTCGATTCAGGAGGGACTCAGGGCCATCAGCCTCGGAGGACTTCTGGTAATCGCCTTCATGCTTGCCTATTACAAGGGTGCCGGTATCGCCGCCGACGTTGCGTTGATGCTGAACCTTGTTTTAATCGTCGCTATCCTCTCGGCATTCAATCTGACACTCACGCTGACGAGTATCGCCGGATTGATCCTGACGGTGGGTATGGCGGTGGATGCCAACGTCATCATATTCGAGCGGATCAAGGAGGAGTACCGGCTCGGGAAATCTCCGGATGCCTCCGTAAAGGCCGGATTCAGAAAGGCCTTCTGGACGGTCATGGACGCGAATATTACCACCTTCATCGCCGCCCTCGTCCTCTCGCAGGTGGGGTCGGGACCGATTCAGGGGTTCGCCAACACGCTGGCCGTCGGTATCGTCTCATCCATGTTTACTGCGCTCTTCGTGTCTAGGCTCATGTTCGACTTTGGGATTGAGACACTGCGGATGAAAAAACTGAGCATCGGCTGGAGGATATAATGAAGAGGGTTGCCAACTTCATACGGCTGCGATACATCATGTTCGTCCTGTCGGTCGTTCTGATCGCGGGGGGAATTACGGGAATTTTCGTCCAGGGCGGCTTCAATCTCGGTATCGACTACCTCGCCGGATTGAGTCAACGTGTACAGGTCGCCCCTATCGCGTTCAGCTTCACATTCGAGGGCAATGGTACCGCCTCGCTGGACATCAGGAATCAGGCGGTTGCCATGGAGATTCGGGGTGACCAGGGGGTGCAGACCTTCGAGTTTCCCTTCTCCCGCTACCCCACACTCAGGTCTCTCGATTCGGCGTTCGATACCGTCCCGGGGCTGTTGGTGGAACTTCAGCTCGCCGGTGAGATCTCCTCGCGGAACCTGGTTGCCGGACTCAACTTCCCTATCACGATCTCCGATTCCACGGAAGTACTGAATGCGGTGGAGCCGGAGGGCCGGGGGAGATATATCGGGATCGACCAGGTCCGAACCGCACTCGATTCCTTGGGATCTCCGCAGATTCAGGTAGTCGGACAGGAGTACGAGCAGGAGTTCCTGGTGCGGTTCGAGGACCCGGAGGGACAAAACAAGGACTATCTCGAGACGCAGGTTGAGAAGCTGCTGGAAGCCGAATTCGGTGCTAATCAGGTTGTCATCAAGCAGTCCGACTATGTCGGACCGAGGTTCTCGAGGAATCTTGGACAGCAGTCCGTGCTCCTCACGGTGCTCGCACTGGGACTGATTCTGGTATACATCTGGTTCCGGTTCCGACTGGCATACGCGGTTTCCGCTATTACGGCCCTGGCGCATGACGTTCTGATCATGTTGGGCTTCATCGGCACGTTTCAGCTCGAGGTGTCCACCTCGACAGTGGCCGCGGTTCTCACTATCATCGGGTATTCGCTGAACGACACCATCGTCGTGTTCGATCGTGTCCGTGAGAATACGGCGCTGATGCGGGACACCAAGTTCACCGATGTGGTCAATCAGAGTATCACCCAATCGTTGAGCCGGACCTTAATCACCTCGCTGACGACGATGCTGGCGGTAATGGCCCTCTACGTCTTCGGTTCCGGGCCGATCAAAATGTTTGCATTGAATCTGATGGTCGGTATCATCGTCGGTACCTATTCGTCGATCTTCATCGCATCTCCCGTGCTTCACGCCTGGGTGACATCGGCGAGAAAGCGAAGGGGCGGCAGGAAGGTTGAAGGAAAGCCGGCTGCAGTGAGTACAGACACTCAGGCAGCGGCTTCGCTTCCGGAGAAGACCGACGAGGAGAGTGCTCCTGCGAAGCCGGTAAAAATTCCCAAGGCCGAACGGAAACTCAAGGGAAAGCGGCAGAAGCAGAAAAAGAAGAATTAGCGAGCGCCGCCGAACGCAAAACCGACAGCAAAAAGGCCTGCCTCCCTCCGGACGCAGGCCTTTCTTGATTCGCCGGTGATCAATCTTCGCTCAATCTTTCTGTAGAATACCAACTATTTACAAGTACACCAATTGGAGAGATACATGCAGAGAGAGCCGTTGGCCGGGCCGTATGGCGGCATCGACGATGAGAATATTCCCTGCTTCCGAGATTCCGCGGCCAATGCGGCCTGGTTTCACGGGTTCAACGAACAGATGTTCGAGAAGATCGAATCTACGGGAAAGGCGCCCTGTGTCGAATACAAGACCTTCCGGGCCGACTTCTCGGCGCATCCCGATCTGGTTCCCATCGGAAGCGACGGGGAGCCGATCCGCTACGGTCGGCTCGTGCAGGGGGTGTGCCTCTCCAAAGATTGGTTCGTTCGAGAGCGGATCGAAGAGTTACGGAAGGGCATGGAGACCTTCCGGCCGGCGGGGGTATGGCTCGATTACCTCACCTGCGCCGGTTGGTTCGAGACCCCGGAGCCGGACTTGCAGGAGAGCTGCTTCTGCGATGACTGTATCGCCGACTTCTGTGAATCCACCGGTGTGGATGCCGATACCCCGGAGCGAATCCTCTCTCAATATCAGAGTGAGTGGACCCAAAGAAAGATCACCCGCATCGCAGAATACGCCGAGACCTTCTCCGAGATCATCAAGTCTCACGATCGGGAGTTCATACCCGAGAGCCGACGGATGCAACTCATTCTCGACTATCTGGATTATCCCTTCAGTCTCAGGGAGCTTACGAGGGCACAAGACCCGGGCTGGGGAGTGCAGGTGTTCGGAGGAAACCAGATCTTCTCCTCTCCGGACTCGGCGAAAACCTTCAATGACTGTGTTTCCGCCATCCTTACCTCCTGGACTGCAGAAGGATAACACCAAAAAGACGAACTGACGGAGAGACTATGCAGCAGCCCCCGAGACTGAAATAACAGGAACGCATCTTTTCGCTATTGTGAAACCGCGATCCCGTTGTCGTAGTAACTCATGTCCGATGTGGTTCCGTCTTTCACCGCGACGATGGCGTAGTTGTAGTAGACTCCTACGGTGATGTCGGTGTCGGTGTGGGAAGTCTCGCCGACGGTGAACTCTCCGAGCAGGATCGGATTCTGCATGCCTTCGTCCGCCCGGTAGAGCTCGTAGCCGGTGGCCCCGTCGACCGCCTCCCAGGTGACCCTGATCTGTTCAACAACACTGTTGGTGGCGTTGGGCGCAATCGGTTTATACGAGGCGAAGGGGATGGTGGCGCCGGCGGTGTTGGAGTCTTCTCCGGTTGCCCCGCTCTTCTCCGGAACGATCTTGAAGCGGTACTCGATCTCCGGCTGGGCCGACTCCACGTCGTAGAGAGCCATCCCGGTGTTCGGATCCGTCAACGGGTCCGACTCGGTACCGATCGGTTCGTATTCGCCCTCCGCGCCCTCCGCGGCATAGATGGTGTATGCGACGGCCTCGTCGGCGAGAAGGGTCCAGCTGAGCCGGATGGTCCCGTTCACGACGGTGGCTGTCAGGTCGGAGATCACGCCGAGTCCGGCGATGCTTCCGTCATCGGGGTCCGAGAATTCGCTCTTGGCCTCCTCATTCTTGACGCCCCGTACCTTATAGGCATAGGTGGTGCCGGATGAGAGACCGTTCTCCGGCGACGAGATGTCCTCATATGATGCGCTCTCGCTGGTTCCCAGGAAGGTGAAGTCGGTACCGTTGGTGGATCTGTAGACCTCATAATACATGGCGTCCGTCGTGGCGTCCCACTGCAAGACGATTCGATCGTCGTACTCATCATCTGTGGCGGTCAACCCCGCCGGAACCTCCATGGGAATCACTTCGGTACCGATCGTCAGCGTGTACGAGGCGAACAACTCGGCCTGGTAGGTGGATTTCACCCTCACGTAGAGGGTTCCCGCCGCCTCCGGCGTGTAGGTGAGTTGTTCGTTCCAGGAGTCGAGGAACGGGGTGACCGACTCCAGCACCGTGTCGTCCTGAATGAGTGCGAGTTCCGGGTAGAACCCGTCGATAGACTCGAGCATGATGGTGTAGGTGAGATAATCGACCATCTCGACGGCGATATAGTCCACATCGGTCCGCGAGTGGATCGTGTGCTGCTGGCTTTCGTCGCCATAGATCGAGGCCGTCTCCGGCGTGTCGTCGCTCTCGTATTCGTCCGGATCCATCCCGGACCCATCGAGCGAATCTTCTGATCCTTTGGAGAACAGGAGGGTGTACTCGGTCGTGAATCTCCGGTCCTCTTCGCCGTACTCGTTGTACACCCTCTCGTACATCTCCACGAGGAGGGTCACCACCGTCAGGTCGCCGATCAAATCGTGAGTGCCGATTCCCGAGACGACCGCGTTCTCGTCGGCCGGTGTGGCCTGGACGGTGACCGAGTCGTAGCCCTGGGGGACCTGAATGGTGTATGTGGGGACATCGGGACCGACCGAAAATTCGTTCCCCCCCCCCTGGATGGGGAGGGGGGGGGGGGAACTGTCGTCCCCGCCGAGGTAGTATACGCAGCCGCCGGCGCAGAGCACCATGACCGCCGCCAGGAGCAAGCCAATATATCGTCTTTTCATCCTCTCTCTCCTCTCTCAGCCGAATTACGGCGTCAGCGGCGTCGGTGTGCCGGGCCGTTTTCGGCGGTGGTTGTGTATTCTGAAACACCGCGGCATTGGTTTCCTGTTACTCTTATCTACTCATTTCTCTTGTCATTCTATCCGAAGAGATTCGGATGGTTTTCTGTGTCTCCTGCAGACTCTGGGGAAAAAAGCCGCCCGGTCACTCGCGGACCGGGCGGAAAGGAGGGGTAAAAAATGAAGAAGTTTTGGTCGGAACGGCGAGTCGTTTGGACCGGCCCGCCGCCGTCTATGAAAAAGGCCCTTTCAGGCCTGTTGATTTTCAGACACCGTGTGTCATTTCACCAATCCGATCAGGAACTCGTTGTCCTGCCGGATAATCCGGAACATGAGTTCCTTCGCACCCTGTTCGTTCATGTACCGGTAGAAGGCCATCACGCTGTCAACCTTACTGCCGTTGATCTCCTTGATCACGTCTCCCGAGCGCAGGCCCGCCGCCTGTGCGGGGGTGCCGTCACTGATATAGCCGATGACAACCTCCGCGGATCTGGGCAGGTCCAGTTCATCCCGGATCTCCTTGGTCACCTCCACGACCGTCATGCCGGGCCATAGGCGACGATTTTGCTTCTGAATCTCATTCTCGTCTTCACGGGCGGTCGTTTTTACCCGCACCGTCATCTCTCTGCCTTCGCGGATGAGTCTGAAGGTCGATGTACGACCGGCTTCCAGCCTGGCGACGATCTGTAACAACTCGTCGGAGTCGTCGATCGACTCGTTGTTGACCGCTAAGATCAGGTCGCCCGGAAGAATCCCGTCTTTCCAGGCGGGTGAGTCCTGGAATACACTGTAGACGAACGCCCCCTTCTTTCCGTCTAAGCCCATGTCTTCGACGATTCCGGGTATCGGGTCACCCATGTTGATTCCGAGCCACCCATACTCGACCTTGCCCTTGGTCACGATGTCCTCGATGACCTTCCGGGCGTTGTTGATGGGGATGGCGAATCCGAGCCCCATGTTGCCGCCGCTGTTGGAGGCGATCCAGGTATTGATTCCGACTACCTCGCCGTAGATATTCACGAGAGCGCCGCCGGAGTTCCCCTGGTTGATGGCCGCGTCGGTCTGGATGTAGTCGGTGAAACCGGTCGTCCGGCCGACCGCGGTCTTGCGCCCTACGGCACTGACGATGCCGGACGTGACGGTTGATTCGAATCCCAGGGGATTGCCGACGGCCAGGACCCAGTCTCCGACCTCGAGGCTCTCGGAGTCACCGAGGGTCGCCACGGGAATATCTTCGTTGGTCTCGAAGCTGACCACCGCGAGGTCCACGCGTGAGTCTTTGCCGACCAGTTCCGCGTCAAACTGCCTGCCGTCATAGAGGCCGACATTGATCTCGTCGGCCTCACCGACGACATGATCGTTCGTCAGCACGTATACCCTCTTGCCGTCTCTCCGGATGATGACGCCGGAACCGAGGCCCTGCTGACGCAGTTTGGGTGCCTCTCCCTCCGGACGGCTCTCTTCCTCGTCATCCGGCCGGTTGAAGAAGAAGTTGAACGGGAACTTCGGATTCGACATGTTGGGCGCCTGTACCACATTTACCACGTTCACCTCGACGACCACCGGCAGGGCCATCTTGGCCACCTGCCGAAACGAATTCTGGTAGTATTCCAATCCTTGCATGAACGACGGCGCCGTCGTTTCCTCGGCGTGGAGCGCCGGTGCGAGCCGATCGAACGAGAATCCGCCGGCCACCGCCAGGGCGAACCCGAGTATAATCAGCCCGATCGTACGGGCCTTGGTTCGTGGATACTCCTCCTCGGAGCTCCGTTTTCTGTTGAACTGTATAGGTACCATCTATTCCTCCTTCGGGCTGTCTCTTTCAGCCCTGCTTTCGTGTATCCTCTACGATGTAGAATATAGGAGAGGAACCTTTCGGTATCCTTGCGGGAATATTACATTTTTGTAATACTCGACAAGGGCAGGAGCATGGTTATCTCTGTGCCGGCGGGACTCGAATCGGTGACCTCGACGGTACCTTCATGGGCCTCCACGATCGCCTTGACCAGGCTGAGCCCCAGGCCAAGCCCCGGGTTCTTCGCACCGCCGCTGCCGCGGTAGAGGCGGTCCCAGATGTGAGGGAGATCATCCCCGGTGATCCCGGGTCCCCGGTCCCGTACCCGCAGTACGCCGTTCGATTCCTCACGGTCTATCGCGAGTGACACCGTTACCGTCGACCCCGCCGGCGAATACTTCACCGCGTTGTCGATCAGGTTTCCAACCGCCTGCCTGAGCCGTACAGGGTCACCGGTAACCGTCGGATCTTCGCCCGCGGACAGCTCCAGCGCCACATCGTGCTCCTCGGCGGCGTAGGAATAGACGTCGATCACCTCTTCCGCGAGGCGCCGCAGCCGCAGCGGCTGGGAGTCGAGATGCATGACCCCCGTCTCCGCCGCCGTGATGTCCATCAGCGTATTCAGCAGCCGCAGGATATGATCCGATTCCTCCATGCCGGACGCCAGGGCCGACTCGAGGGACTCCGCATCATCACCGCCTTTGAGCGCACGTTCGGCGTTGCCACGAAACCGGGCCAGGGGCGTCCTGAGGTCGTGGGCCACAGTATCCAGGGTTCCCTTCATTCCGGCGATGAGGGTCTCGATACGATCGAGCATCCGATTGAACCGCATCGCCAGTTCGTCCAACTCGTCTCCGGTTCCGCGGGTGGGAATTCGTCCACTCATGTCACCGGTGTCGATGATCCGATCCACCGCCAGGTTGACCTGCTTGAGGACCCGAACCGATCGGGAGGCCAGGAGTATCCCCAGCCCGATACACACGGGCACGAGGAATGCGACGATGAGCAGGAAATTCTTCCTGTATACCTTCAACAGCCGTTCCCGATGCTCCGTACTGGTGCCGACCTGGAGGGTATACTCCTGTGATAGAGGAAGGAGTGCAAATTCGAGGTCGTATCCCCGGTCCTGCGACGAGAGCACCAGCAGCCCCTGACCTCTGGGGGCGTTTTCCAGAGAGTCGAAGTCGAAGACGGCCCAATGTTCCGGATATCGTAGCAGGACCGTCCTGTTCCGCGAATCGGCGACCCTGAAGGCGTAGGGCTGTTCGCCGAGGCCCATGCGGCTCGCCTCGGCCTCCAACTGCAGGAGCCCGATCCCTCCCGCCTGGAACCTGGCCCAGATCTGCAGCATCCGCAGCTGTCGTTCTTCGTGATCGTTGAGGCTCAATCCCCGGTAAAGGGTCAGAAAGGTGCCCCAGTAGAGGATCAGGGCAAACAGGAGGAACATCAGCGTGAACACGAAGGCAAAACGGATACTGATCTTCCCGGTGAATCTCCCGATCACACCGGGTGGGGGAGAGGGACGGGGAGCCCCCCCGGATGCGGTTCGGCAACACGGCCCGGCAACCACTCTCACAACACTCACCCTTTGAGGGCGTAGCCGACGCCGCGTACGGTTTGGATCAGCTTCTTCTCGAATCCCCGATCGATCTTCGAGCGGAGTCTGGAGACCAGCACGTCGACGACGTTGGTCTGTGGATCGAAATCGTACCCCCAGACGTGCTCCATGATCATGGTCTTGGGCAGAACCTGCCCCTTGTTCCTGAGCAGGTATTCGAGCAGCGAGAACTCCCGGGGTTGGAGTTCGATCGGCTTTCCGTTCCGGGTGACCTCTCGCGTCAGCAGGTCCACCGTAAGGTCGTCCGCGGACAGTGTCGTTGCCGATACCACGCCGCCGGATCTGCGGAGGAGGGCCTGTATTCTGGCGAGGAGCTCGGTAAACGCGAACGGCTTGGTAAGATAGTCGTCGCCGCCCGCCCGAAGGCCCTTCACCCTGTCGTCAACCGTCTGCCGGGCACTCAGGATGAGGATCGGCATCGAGACCCCATGACGCCGGATGGTCTCAATGAAGGTGAGACCGTCCATCCCCGGCAGCATGATATCGACGACGGCGACATCGAAGCCGCCTTCCGAACAGAGCGGAAGTGCGTCCTCGGCACTCCCGACCCTCTCGACGGCGAACCCCGCCTCCCGCAACCCCTTCTCGACGAATTCGGCTATCCCGTCGTCGTCCTCCAGGAGCAGAAGGTTCATGATCCGTAGGTCTCCACATACCTGTCTATGATCATGCGGGAGATGCTGCCGAATCCGGGGATCGTAGGAAATTCATCGGGTTCGATTCCCGGTGTGAATGTATGTGAATCCATCTGTAAAACGCCCCTGCTACGCATCGTTTCCAACCGAATCAATCGTCTTGTTCGGATTATTCGGTGATTACCTCTCCCTCCCAGCGGTAAATGCCTCCGAAATCGTGAACATTGGTGTACCCGAGGTCTTCGAGCATTCGTTTCGCGTCTCCCGAGCGATTACCGCTGCGACAGTATACGATTATCAGCGCGTCTTTGTCTTCGGTCGGTGGATTCGATGCGATGATATCGACGTTGATATTCTCCGCTCCGGGAATGTGTCCCGCAGCGTATTCGGCCGGCGTCCTGACGTCGACGAGATGATACTCGGTATCGGACGCGATCAATTCTGCAAGGTCCGCATATGTGTCGTATGGGCTCTCTTCTCCCCTGCCGCCGGCGACGGCTGCGACCGCTAGCAGCACGATGAGTACACACGCCGCTACCGACCGGCGGATATGGGTTGTCGTGTTCGTATGCATAGTATTCTCCTTGTGTGTAAAAATACTATCTATGGAGGGAAAAACAAAATTCTCTATGGAATCACCGAGAGCAACGGCAGATTGAAACCAGCTAGTTATATCGGGCCGGCCGTCGTGTAGATCTCCCACCGCACGAACAAGCGGACCAGTTCGGCGTCGAATTGGCTGCCGGCGCCGGCATCGAGTTCCGCCAGGGCGTGGTGGATGGGAAGCGCCCGGCGATAGGGACGCGTCGAGGTCATAGCGTCATAGGAGTCGGCGATGGTGACCACCCGCGAGAGGATATCGATCTCATCGCCCCGCAGACCGTCGGGGTAGCCGTTGCCGTCGTACCGTTCGTGGTGTTGCCGTACGATGCTGAGACACGGCTCGAAGAAGGCCACGTTCCGGAGGATCTTCTCGCCGATCACCGGATGAAGCCTGAAACTCACGAGTTCGTCATCGGTGAGGGTCCCGTTTTTCAGGAGCAGCGCCTCGGGGATGCCGATCTTCCCGATGTCATGGAGGAGGGCGCCGTACTCGACGGTCTCGAGGCGTTCGGTATTCACGCCGGCCCTTCCCGCCAGTTCCCTGGACAGCTGCCGTACCCGGTTGCAGTGTCCCCTGGTGTAGTGATCCTTCGCCTCTATCGTCTCCGCCAGTACCTTGACCGTCTCCATGGTGTGCCTCTGCAGTTTCTTGTACGCCTCGATCAGTTCCCGGGTGCGTTCCTGGACCTTGATCTCCAGTGAACGCTGGTATTCGGCGTTCTCCTGTTCGAGCCGTTGATTCTCCATCTGGATGTGTCGATACTTCAAGGCCCGCTCCAGTGCCGTGAGCAGCCGTTGCTTGCGGACCGGTTTCGTCACATAGTCGAAGGCGCCGGATCGCATGGCATCGAGGCCCGTCTCCAGATCGTTCATGGCCGTCATCATCACGACGGGGATGCGAGCGTCCATCAGATGGATCTCCTTTAAGAGGTCCATGCCGTTGATTCCCGGCATGCGGATGTCCAGGAGGATGCAGTCTATTTTCACGGGTAGATAGTTCGGCGCGAGAACCGTCATGGCATCGCGTCCGTTTTCGGCGGTGTGTACGGTGAAACCGGAGCTTTCCAGGTTGATTCTGGTGGTCTTCCGGATCGCCTCCTCATCGTCGACGACTAAGATGTTGGCCATACTCTCTTCTTCGGCGTTTTTCTCGGAATCAGAAAGGGGACTACCCGGCGATAGTCGTCGTAATCGACGAAGATGCGTGGAAAGAGGCATCTGTCCTCGAGCAGGATCAGAAGATAATTCATCACCACCGTGAGGCCGAGAAACGCTCCCACGTCTACGGTTCCATACGCGGTGCCCAGGGCGGCACACAGTGACAGGTACCACCAGAACCCGGGATGCCGTACGACGCCGTACGATCCGTGCCGATACGCCCTCCTCGGGCCCTTCGGTTTGTCTCGGCACGACCGTCGTCCTACTTCGAAGAGTACGGTGTATGCGAGGGTTATGAGACACACCGCGGCGAGGATGAACCCGACTATTACGATCGGCACAGGGCTGCCGGGAGGATGGGAGCGAATCAGATGAAAAATGAGTGAAGAAACTATTGTACCGTACCCGATAATGGAAAAGAGCCGGCCCACGCGGCTCCATCCGCCGATCTGAGCGATATCATACACTCCCAGGGATAGAAAACCGATGGCTGCAGCAAAAGTTGTACACCACATATTCCGGTTCCCATGGTATTATAGAACCGTCCTCGTTGCCAACTCCATTTTTTGCACTGAAGAAGGGCTTTTGTGGTACTCGATCTGTCTTCTATAATTCCGGCGATTGCGTTCATCCTCTATATCGCCTTCGTCGTCTTCGGCTTCAGCGGACGACAGAAGGTGACGGTTAAGCTCTCCTTCCTGTTGTATATGTCGGCGATGGCAACCTGGAGCTTCGGCTCGTTCATGATGCATGCCAACACCGGGGTTCTGACGCCGCTCTTCTGGAATCGGTTCATGGTGATCGGCCTGTTCGGCGGGCCCATCACCATCTTCCATTCCATGGTTGATCTACTGGATTCTAGGAAACTCAGATACACGGTGCAGATCGTCGTAGGATATGTGATCTACGGATTTCTGGTCTACCTGAATGTCCGCGGGACCATCGTCACCGACGTCTGGTTCGAGGGACACAATTTCTATTATACCCTGGGGAAGGGTGCTCCCATCGCCTACTCCCTGAGTTATCTGTTTCTGATCCTGGGGGTGTATCTTCTGGCTCTCGAACTCAGACGGAATCAGTCGATTCTCACCAGGAAACGGCTCTTTCCACCCCTGTACGGGGCGTGCATCATGTTGGTCGGCGTACTGGCCAACGTCTATGAGCCGGTCGGGCGGTATCCTATCGATCTGTTCGCCGCGACGATCAACGCCATCCTCATCTTCTTCTCCATATACAAGTACCGATTGGTGAATTACTCCACCCTCGTGCTGCGGGCGATCATGTATTTCGTGCTGGTGGTGATCAGCGCGATGATCTTCTACGGGGTCATCTGGATCTCCTCGACCCTGTCGATCCAGGTCCCCTTCGACTCCTCGTTCGTCCCCTCCCTGTTCCTGGGGGTGGTTGCGGCGGTGATCTTTCAGCCCCTTCGCAAGGGAACCCTCTCCGTCATGGAACGGCTCTATTTCGGCCGTCACTTCGACTACCACCGCAATCTTCGTAATTTCTCGTCCAGCTTGACCTCCCTGGTGGACCTGGACCGGCTGGCGGAGTTGACCATCGAGAAGATCATGGACACGTTCAGCCTGGAGTGGGGCTTTCTGGTGGTCCAGGATTACAGCAGGCGGAGTTTTCGCCTCGTCACCGAGCGTGGGCTCAACCTCTCGCCGGTGGTCATGGAGAGTATCGAATTCAGCCGAGGCGCGGAGTTTACCGAGTATCTGACCATCGACCGCGACCTGATCGTCGCACAGAACACCGGGGAGGAGATTCACATCGATGTACCCGGGACCTCCCTGCGGCTCAGGGCTGGTCTGATTATCCCGTTGACCTTCAAGGAGCGGGTAAACGGCGGCATCGCCCTGAGCCTGTGTGTGGACAAGGATTTCTACAACCAGTACGATATAGAGACCCTGGAGATACTTGCCGGCCAGTGTTCGGTCTCCCTGGAGAACGCCATCTCCTTCGAACGGTTGAAGCGACAGCAGAAGCGGTTGCAGCGGCTCAATACCGACCTTACCATCAGCCGCAACAAGCTGGAGGCGTTCTTCAACGGAATCACCACGCCGATCTCGATCCAGGACATCAACTACAACATCGTCACGGTCAACTACGCCGCCACTCGCTACTTCGGGTCTTCCTACGAGAACATGGTGGGCCGGAAGTGTTACAAGATGTTCTTCGGCAGGGCCAGGCCCTGCGACACCTGCCAGGCCCAGGACTGCCTGCACACCGGGTTAACCTTCTCCTCGGAGCTGTCCGCCCCGGAGGCGAAGTCGATCTACTCGATCAGTTTCTACCCCATCAGCATGCCGGTAGGAGAGGAGCGGATCTTCCTGGAGTTCTTCCAGGACATCACCAAGCAGAAGCGGCTGCAGGAGGACCTGATTCAGTCGGAAAAATTGGCCGGCATCGGCACCCTGGCCTCCGGGATCGCCCATGAGATCAACAACCCCCTCGGAGGCATCATGGGGACCGCGGAGATCATGCTCGAGAGTGTCCCCGCGGACTCCCCGCTGTTCGAATATACCAGCGACATCATCCGCTATTCCGAAGCCGCGGCCGACGTGATCCAGGATCTAAACGCCTACTCGAGGAGGGAGCAGCGAGGTCATGACTCGGTGGACATCGTCGAGGTGATGGAGGACTGTCTCAAGCTGGCAAAGCGGGGAATGGATTTCGACGGCATCACGGTACGAACCGAGTATGACCACATGCCCCGGTTCGAGGCCAACGCGGGCGAACTGCGGCAGGTGTTCCTGAACATCATCATGAACGCGGTCCAGGCGATGAGCGGCCATGGGACTCTCACCCTGCGCTGTACCACCCGGGACTCCAACGCGGTTGTGCATATCCGGGATACGGGTCATGGAATCGAGAAGGAGAATCTGGAAAAGGTGTTCAACCCGTTCTTCACGACCAAGGAACCGGGCAAGGGAACCGGGCTGGGATTGTCGATCACTCACCAACTCGTGTATGGGATGGGGGGGCGCATCAACGCGAAGAGCGACTTCGGCTTCGGCACCGAGTTCGAGATCCTCCTGCCGCTGACGGAGACGGGCAAGGCGAAGATACGGTTCATCCATGCCGCGGATCCGGCCAGGTGGGAGGACGTCTTCTTTCTCCAGCGCAAGATACTCGTAGGCGAGAAGGGGTACCTCGAGGAGACAATCCGGAGGAGTGAGGACGAATCCGCCTATCACATCCTGGCGTACCGAGGGCTCCAGCCGGTGGGTACCGTCTCGTGTATCGCGCCGAACGACGGCGACCATTTTCCCATAGAGCGGCACTTTCGCCTGAACGGGCTCTCTACCGGGAAACGCTGCGTCGAGATAGACCGGTTGGCGGTCATGCGGGAGGAGCGCGGAGGCATCATCCCGCTGGGGCTCATGACGCTGGCATATCTATTTGCGAAGGCCAAGGACGCGGAACGGATCTTCATGGATGTGTTTTCGGATGAGGTCAGGCATGTGGCCATGTACGAGAAGCTCGGGTTCCAGAGCATCGGTCAATACTGGTCTCCCCAGCCGGTGACGGTCATGATGCTCGATCACCGCACCGAATATGAACGGCGAAGTTCCCGCATGGAGCACTTCGTGAAGCCGTTTCTGAACCGGCTTGAACCGATGCTCGATTTCACCGAAGATGAGCGGAGCCTCTTCCTCCAAGCGATTCGGGAGATGAGGTCCGGCGAGACCATCTCTTGATGTCCCGGAGGATTTACCGGCGGATGTTCTCGACAGGCCTACACGCCGCCTAGGCCCGCCGGTCCGATTGCACAGCCGTCACCCCTCGGATCGCTTGCGCCCCACCACACCCCGGCCGGGCCGGATCGAAGGTGTTGGCCGCGGCCTTATTCATCGCTCGTTCCTCCGTCGCTCTTTTCTATCACGGTGGTCGACGGTTCCGCGACAGAAGTGTCCGCGGCCGGAGCTTCCGCCTTGGGGTTCGCCGCGGTCAGGCGCGAGTTGAAGATACCGGCCATGAAGAGCTGCCAGGGGTGGTAGAAGATGATGGGGAGCAGGACCGTGCCGATGATCTCCGGCTGCGACGCGAAGTAGGTGGTCACGAAGGGGACTCCCATGGCCAGGGTCTTCTGGGTGGAGGCGAACAGCGCGGCGATCCTGTTCTCCCGCGAGAAACCGGCGATACGAGTCCCGCCGAAGGAGATCCCCGCCAGGATCAGGTAGGAGACGGCCAGGAATCCGAACGGGAGGACCATCTTGGGGATGGTGGCCACGAACTCAGGATCTCCCGCCGTCTCGGCGAAGGAGAAGAGCACCACCAGCAGGATGCAGATGCTGCCGGCGGTGGAGAGTTTCTTCTTGTGATGCATGGCCCAGTCTCTGATCAGGAACCGGGCGGCCTGCCCCGCGGTGATGGGCAGCAGCATCTTGAGGGTTAGGCTCCGCAGGACCTTGAGCACCTCCTCGGGCGGCATGGGCGTACCGGCCTGACCCAGGAGCAGCGAGAGCAGCAGCGGCGAGAGGAAGACCCCGGCGATATTGGCCACCGCTGCGTTGAACATGGCCCCCACGGCATTTCCCCCGGAGAGCTGCGTGAAGAGGATACAGCTCGAGATTGTTGCCGGCAGGCAGGCAAGGGCCAGGATGCCCGTGCGGATCTCATACCCGAACACCCCCGCCAGGGGGATGGTGATGAGAAAATAGAAGAGCGGCGTAATGATGAACTGGAAGAGCTGGACGAAGAGGTGCAGCCGGTAGTCGGTCAGACCGGCCTTGAGGGCTTCCGAGGGCAGGGTGAGGCCCATGATGATGAACATGATCACCACGACCGCGGTGGAGATCCGCGAGCCGGAATTGAGCGTCACCGCCGCCTCGGAGAAGGCGAATCCCAAAACCAGTGCCAACACGATACCCAAAAGGAACCAATTCTTCTTGATGAATGCTACCATAGGGTGCATGATGTCACGGGTCGGGTGTATGTGTCGAGAGGCTTTACACCTTCGGTCGTGGGCGGTACCATGCCGCGAAATTCTGCAGTGGAGAAACCGAATGAACACTATCTGTTTCCAGTTTCCCGGACAGGGGTCCCAATTCGTCGGCATGGGGCGTGAGATCGCCGCGGAGTATCCCGTGGTCACCGAATATCTGGAGCGGGGCGGCGAGATACTCGGCTTCGATCTCAAACGTCTGTGCTGGGAGGGGCCCGAGGAGGAACTCGCCAAAACCGAGAACACGCAGCCGGCAATCTTCGCGTTGAGTGCGGGGCTCTTCGACGTCCTCTCGGGGGTGACGGGTGAGTTCACCTATACGGCGGGACACTCGCTCGGTGAATACGGCGCGTACCATGCCGCCGGGTACTTCGATTTCGAAACGGGGATCAGGGCGGTGCGGACCCGGGGCCTGCTGATGGCCGGGGCCGATCCGGAGGAGAGGGGGACCATGGCCTCGATTATCGCCTTGGACGACGAGACCGTGCGTGCCGTCTGCGAGGAGGCTTCCGCAGTTGGCCTCGTGGTGCCGGTAAATTACAACTGCCCCGGGCAGGTGGTGATATCAGGAGCGAAGGAGGCGGTGGCCCGGGCTTGCGAGATCGCCGAAGGGCAGGGCGGCCGGATCTTTCCGCTTTCGGTGAGCGGCGCATTCCACTCACCCCTGATGGAGCCCGCGGCGAAGGAGCTCGAAACGTACCTGCGGGAACATCTGAGACTGAGAAATCCTGGAGATAGAGTAGTGATCGCAAACGCCTCGGCAGAAGCGGTTCCCTTCGATCGGACCGTCGACTCCCTGGTAGCCCAACTTACCTCGCCGGTCCTGTGGGCGGCGTCGATCCGGAACCTGATGAGCCGCGGTGTCGACACCTTCGTTGAAGTTGGGCCGAAGAGCGTCCTTACCGGGTTGCTGAAACGCATCGACCGGAAGGTTTCCCGATATTCTACAGACACCCCACGAGCGCTTGCAGAGACCCAGGCCCTACTGAAGACGAATTTAGCCGGTTGACTCGGTCGAGAGCAGCGATTCGATGGCCTCCTTCAGAATTTTGAGGTTGATCGGCTTCGGCAGATGGAGGTCGCACCCGGCTTCCAATGCCGTCGCGCGGGCTTTCTCATCAACCGCGGCGGTGAGGGCGATGATGGGGATTTCCGCTGTCTCGGGAGCTCCCCGCAGCTGTCTGGTTGCTTCGAATCCGTCCATCACGGGCATCATGATGTCCATCAGGATCAGGTCGGGTCGATACTTCCCGGCAAGGGCAACCGCTTCACGACCGTTTTCGGCGATAGTGAAATCGTATCCGATTGTGCTCATGAAGGCGGTGATCAACTCTCGGTTGACCGGATTGTCTTCGGCGACCAGGATCTTCCTTTTCTTTTCACCCGGCTTTTCTTCCTGCTTTTCTTCCTGTGTTTCCCCTTCCCGGTGTTCACTCTGTTTCTCCGGAGTGTCTGCAGACGGGTCGGACACCGATGCGGCCGGTATGGTGAACCAGAATCTGCTGCCGCCGCCCTCCAGATTCTCGACGCCGATGCGACCACCCTGCTCGGTGACCAGGTGTCGGCAAAGGGCCAATCCCAAACCCGTACCCCCGAGGCCGATATCCCGCGGCTGGTCGATCTGGTAGAACTCGGAGAAGATACGCTCCTTGTGCTCTTCGGGAATCCCCGGACCGCGGTCACAAACCGTTATGCGGACCATTGCCGCTCCTCCGTCGGAATCTCCGTCGGAAACACGAATCGAGATCGTCTCCCCAGGCGGCGAATACTTCACCGCGTTGGAGAGAAGATTCAGCAGGACCTGTCGCAACAGCCGTCTGTCGGCCCGGACCGAAACCGATGCATCTATCGAAACGTCGGTGTGGATCTCCTTCTCGATCACACGGCCGGAAAGCATCTGCAGGACCGAATCGACGAGTTCGTCCACTCTCAGGACTTCCCAGTTGATCTGGAGCTTGCCGGCCTCTATCTTGGCCATGTCCAGGAGGTCGTTGATCAACGCCAGAAGATGCTTTCCCGACTGGTGGATATGCCCGAGGTATTTCTTCCCGTCCCGGTGAATATCTTCTTCGGATCCGCTCCGCAGGACGTCGGAAAACCCGATGATCCCGTTCAGCGGAGTACGAAGTTCGTGGCTCATCCCCGCCAGGAACCTGCTCTTTGCCTCGTTGGCCTCTTCTGCCGCCGCCTTCGCCTCTCTCAGTGCCTCTTCGACCTTCTTGCGTTGCTCTATCTCGAGTTGCAGCAGTTCGTTTGCCCGAACCAGTTCCGCGGTACGCTCCGCTACCCTTGCCTCGAGTTCGGTTCCCCATTGCCGGCGCGCGCGTTCGGCCCAGAGCCGTTCGGTTACGTCCTGTCCTAAAGACACAACGTAGATGGTACGGCCGTTCTCCGAGATGAATGAGCTGTTGAACCACTGGATCATCTTGGTGTTGCCGGCCTTCGTGTTGCAGAGATGGGTGATGTTGTGGGGATCCCTGTCGCGAACCAGGGTTTCGAAAATCTCACGGACTCCTGTGACGGCATCCGCTGCCGGCAGAAATTCGAAGAAGTTCCTTCCGAGAACCTCCTCCTTCGACCACCCGAAGATCCGACGTGCCGCCTCGTTCCAGTAGAGTATTGCGATGTTGTCCTGTTCGACCTTGAAAAACACCAGAGCGAGGGGAGTGTTGTCCAGCGTAGCCGAGAGTACCTTGTCTCGAGACTCCCGGAGCTCAGAGAGGCCATTGGTATCGTGTGAGTCGGAACCATGCATGGTACTGTAATAATAGTGTATTCTCTCACCCCGAACCAGCGAAAGGCGATGAAATTCGGTGAACGGCGGCAAAATCGCCGAAAACTATCATCGCCGGCGAAGATACGAGAACACGTGACCATCCTGGATCTTCTGAATCACCGTTCCGATCGTATCGTTCGGTGATGAGGGTATCTTCAGGAGGATCCTATCTTCGGTGAGGCCGGTAAGCTCCGCGGTGTCCAAGATGCGCCAGAGGTTGAGACGGCTGGTCTTCACCGCACACTCCGCCGCGGCCCATACCCGAGCCAGCACGACCGCCTCGTCATCACCGGATTGCTCGAGATACCTGTCTACTACCTCCCGGTTCCGGTCGCGGATGATCCGCTCCCGGACCCGTTCGAAACGCCGTGATACCGCTTCGACATCCACGCCCACCGGTCCGGGAGTGGCGGCACAGAATACGAACTCCGCGTCGTGGGCGATGGACAGGTGGATCGAGGGTGCCGCGGCAGAGTCCTCCGTCTGCAAGAGCGGCTCCCCATCCTCACCCGGCAGGACCGACAGACGGCGGTACGTCTCTGCGTCATCATCCTCGCCG
>CAZAKE010000005.1:0-8697 GCA_964485495.1 uncultured Spirochaetales bacterium | reverse complement strand
CGAGGGAGAGTACGCAGAACTTCGCGAGGACCCTGCCGCCTACGAACTCGACGGCTCGCTTCGCGGTTCGTTTCCCTCCGAGTACCTCCTGCTCCACAGACGAGAGCAGCGTCGAGAGGGATTCGAGTTCCTCCGCGATCCGACTCACCCGCGCCGTCGCATGACACAGGTCCGGAAACACGGGTACGGGCAGTATCACATTCCTGAGGGGGCCTTCGAAGAGGCGTCGACCGGAGTTCGGTCCGGTAGAGGGAGAATTCATGGTGAAAATACGAGAGAGATATCCGCACCGAGGGACGGATCGTACGAGATACGGGCCCCGATTTGCATGGTAAGATTCTGAATCAGGTTGAACCCGAGATAGTCCGGGAGGTTCATCGGAAGATAGCCGGCTTCGTCCGATTCGGCCGACGAATCGAAGAAGCGGGCTATCTCCTGCGGAAGCCCGGGGCCGTCGTCTCGAATACGGAGTCGGTACTCCATTCCGTCTCGGGACCTTCGCTCGTTCCGATGATCGCGGTCTGTTCGCTCGGTATCGGATCGATCATGGTCGGGTCGGTCATGACGTACAACGGTGAAACCGATCTCGAGGACTCCCCGCTCCCGGTCCTTGTAGGCGTGGCGGAGCGCGTTGGTGATGAGTTCGTTGCTGATGAGGGCGCAGGGCATGGCGGTGTCGATCTCCAGTTCGATCTCATCGGTATCGAAGCGGATGTCTACGAGGGTACTCTGCGAATGGTACTGGAACTCGAGCTGCTCTGTAAGACTGTGGAGGTACTTGTCGAATCGGATGCGTGAGAGACTATCTGATTGATGCAACAACGCATACACCAAGGACATCGAGTACAACCTGCTCTGGCTGTCCTTGAACATCTGCCGGTCTCGCGGATCCACCACCGAATCGACCTGGAGGTTGAACAGGCTATTCACGATCTGCATGTTGTTTTTGACCCTGTGGTGCACCTCTTTGAGCAGCGTGTCTTTCTCTCGTAACGACTCGATCAAGTCCGCCTCTATTGCCTTTCTCTTTTCTATCTCGCTGCGCAGCTGAGAGTTCCGGTCCCTCAGTTCGGCGGTTCGTTCCGTCACCTTCTCCTCCAACCGGCCGTTGGCCGTCTGCAGCTGGTTCCGGAGTTCCGCGATGGTAAGATGCGCCTTCACACGGGAGAGCAGCTCCGACGGTTCGACCGGCTTGGTGACGTAGTCGACCCCGCCGACCGCGAATCCCTTCACCTTGTCCTCCGTCTCCGAGAGGGAACTCATGAAGATCACCGGTACCTGAGTGGTCTGTTCGGAGGCTTTCAGTGTCCGGCAGATGTCGTATCCGTTTTGGTCTCCCGGGAGGATGATATCCAGCAGGATCAGATCGGGAACGGTAGTTTCGAGCATCTTGTAGAGTTCGGTACTATGCCGGATCGGGATTACGATCAGGCGAAATGATTGGAGATACTCGATGAGGAGTTCGATGTTCACCGGATTGTCGTCGACGACAAATACGGTTGCGTTTTCTATCAACGATGTGTCGCTGGGCACGGTTTTGCATCCCGTTTCGCTAAGTTTGTACCGCACTCTATCATACATGCGATCGTGCCCCGATGCAAGCGGTCTCTAATACTATCAGTATCTCAAATCAACCGTGTATACGGTCGATATATTTTTCCCGATATCGGCGACAGGCGGTGATTGCGCCGGTGGAACCGGCATGCTACTATGCCTGATATGAGTGAATCACAGGACGGAATCGCCGGGAGGAACCTCGATATTCCTCCCCTCTTGCTCGATGCATCGGGTTCCCGGATCGACACGACGGAAGAGTGGCGCCGGGTGAGAAGGCCCGAACTGCTGGACCGTTTCTCGACCCTCGTTTACGGGCGAACGCCGCGGAGGGAGGAACTCGCCTCGTTGCGGGTTTCGTGGTCGCAGGCGGAGGAGGATGTCGTCTGCCTGGACGGTCTGGCCGTCCGACGGGAGATCGAAGTGGCGTGCACGTATCGGCGTCGCGCTCTCTCCATCGGACTACTGCTGTACCTGCCGCGGTCGGTAGACGGCGAGTCGTCGGCGTCTATCCAACGGCCGGTGTTCCTGGGGCTGAATTTCAACGGCAACCATACGATATCGTCCGATCCCGGCATCCGGCTCTCATCGGGCTACGTCAACAGGTCGCCGGAGAGGGGCATCCCGACCGACCGGTCCGAGGACGTGCCCCGGGGGCACAACGGTTCTCGTTGGCCTCTCGAATTGATTCTGCGACGGGGGTACGGGCTGGCGACCGCCTTCTGCGGAGACATCGATCCGGATTTCCACGACGGCTTCGAGAATGGGGTGCACGGCCTCACCGATCCGCCGTCGCAGCCTCGGGGGCGTGAGGCCTGGGGAACCATCGGGGGTTGGGCCTGGGGTCTCTCCCGCTGCATGGATTACCTCGTGCAGGCGCCGGGGGTTGATTCCGGCCGGATCGCGGGCATCGGACACTCCCGTCTCGGAAAGACGGCCCTCTGGGCGGCCGCGCAGGACGAACGGTTCGCCATGGTGGTGTCGAACGACTCCGGCTGCGGAGGCGCGGCGCTGTTCCGGCGAAAATCCGGTGAGACCATCGCCGACATCACGCGAAACTTTCCACATTGGTTCTGCGAAGCCTTTACCGAATATGCCGGTCGTGACGAGGAGCTCCCCGTAGACCAGCACATGCTGCTTGCCTTGATCGCCCCGCGACCGTTGTACGTCGCGTCGGCCAGTGCCGATGCCTGGGCGGATCCGGAGGGCGAGTACCTCTCGACGTATATCGCCGGTGAGGTCTACCGGCTCTACGATCGACAACCGCCGGCGGATCCCGATCCGCCTCCCCCCGGAGGAGACGCAGCGGACGGCACGGTGGGGTATCACCTCAGGATAGGGTCCCATGGAATCGGGGAGTATGACTGGATACGGTACCTCGATTTTGCGGACAGGAACTTGGGAACTACCGACGACTTTTCAAGGAGATAGACATGAAGGCACTGATCATCCCGAAGCCGGGAACGGCGGAAGTCCGAGAGATGGAACCACCCGTCCCCGATCCGAGGGAGGTATGTATCGAGGTGGCGGCGTGCGGCGTCTGCGGAACCGACATCCATATCTACAAGGGTGAGTATCTCGGCGAATATCCTATCGCCCCGGGGCACGAGTTCTCCGGTACGGTGACGGCGATCGGAGAGGGAGTGACCCGGTTTCGGCCCGGCGACAGGGTGGCGGTGGAGCCCAACATCGCCTGCGGAAACTGCCCGGAGTGTCTCTCAAACCGGCAGAACTTCTGCCGGAACTGGACGGCGGTCGGGGTGACGGAACCCGGCGGCATGGCCGAGTACGTGAAGGCGCCGGAACCGAACGTCTTCGCCATCGGGGATCTCTCCTTCGAGGCTGCCGCGTTTGTAGAGCCCCTCTCCTGTGTCCTCCACGGCATCCGGAAGGTGGGCATCGATTTCGCGGATCGGGTGGCCGTGCTGGGGGCGGGGCCGATCGGCCAACTCATCATCCGCTCGCTCCGTGCACGGGGTGTATCCTTCATCGCGGCGGCGGAGCGGAGTCGGTCGAGGGCGGAGCTGGCCCGTGCCTCCGGCGCGGATCTGGTGGAGCACGATCCGGACCGCCTCGAGAGAGAGGGGTTCGACGTGGTGGTAGACGCCACCGGTGTCGTGGCGGTGATGGAGCGTACCGTGGATTTCGTACGGCCCGGCGGCAGGATCCTGCTCTTCGGCGTTCCGCCGAAAGACGCGGTCATGCGTATCGAACCGTTTCGGCTCTTCCGCTACGGCCTGACGGTGGTCTCCTCCTATACCTCCCGGCGGAACTCTTTCATGGCCCTAAACATGCTCGATAGCGGGAGGGTGCGGGTGGACGACCTGATCTCACACCGATTCGCTTTGTCCGACTTCCCTGCCGCGGTGGAGCTCATCGAATCCGGCGCAGACGACGTCCGGAAGGTCCTACTCGTTCCCTGATATCGATATCCTCCGCCGATCGTCGACGGTACGGGCCATCTTCTCGATGTTGAACATCGTGTGGAACATCGCCAGGTGTGTGGTGATCCCCTCCTGACCGGAGGCGGCTCCCGGCTATTTCTCCCGGCTATTTATAGTATTGCGCCGACCATGAGCACTCCTTACATAATCCTAACGGGAATCTAACCAAAATGTAACAAACGGTAAATGGTGTCGGCGGTTACCGTCTCGACGGAAAGATGAGGGTAAATGTGCTGCCTTCACCTTCGGCGCTGTCTACCTCGATGGTTCCGTCATGTTCGAGGATGATATGTTTTACGATTGCCAGACCGAGTCCCGTGCCCCCAAGGTCTCTGCTTCGGGCCTTGTCGACTCGGTAAAACCGTTCGAAAATCCTGGGGATATCCTTCAGGGGAATTCCGCACCCGCTGTCCGCGACGGTGATGCGTACCGTCCCATCCTCTTCGCGGCATTTCACCGTGACGGTGCTGCCGATGTCCGAGTATTTCACGCCGTTGTCTACCAGGTTGACCACGGCCTGTTCGATCAGCAGCGGGTTCATCTCGGCGGCCAGATGCGGGGGGCATTCGACCTCGATGGTGATCTCTCTGTCCGCGGCCTTCTCACTGCACACCTGGACCGCCTCGCCGATCACCGCCTTGACGTTGCTCGGGCGGAATTCCGAATCCCGGTCGTCCCGCTCGAGCCTGGAGAGGCTCAACAGGTCTTCGATGATATTCATCAGCCGGTCGGTATGCTTGTTGATGATTTCTAGGAATCGAGAGGCGTTGTCCGCGTCGTCCAGAGCCCCTTCGAGGAGGGTTTCCACGAAACCCTTGATGGAGGTGATAGGGGTCTTCAGCTCGTGAGAAACGTTGGCTACGAAGTCTTTCCGGATATTCTCGAGCTTGATGAGGCGCGTGATGTCGTTGAGCACGAGGAGCACGCCTTCCCGTTGAATGTCCGACTCGGTGTACTCCAGCAGAATGCCGTGTGCCTGTAGAAAGGACTGCGGCTCCTCCTGTCGGCTCTTGTTGTTGAACGACCACGCGCGGATCGAGGTGAATGGATTATAGATCGATATCGTCGACTCGATGGGCCCTCCCTCCTCCAAGACCCTGCATGCCAGGTCGTAGAGGGCGGAATTCCGATAGACCTCGAGAAGGTTCTTGCCAGCGGCCTTATCCGACTCGATGCCGAACAATCGTTCGGCCGCGGCGTTCAATTCCCTGATGGTTATATCGTGGTTGAGAACGACAACCGCCTCGAGCATGGCGGAGAGAATGGCCTGTAACTCGTTGCGCTGGGTCGTGATGGTCCTGAATCTGATACCGAGCTGTTCGTACATCTGTGCGAAGGCCTCCGAGAGTGACCGGACCTCTTCGGGGCTGTCGAAGCGGGGAGTCGGTTCGTTCGAGCCCTCGGCGATGGCGACGGCCGATCTCCTGAGGGCCGATAGAGGCGCCGAGATAAACCGTGCGAAGGTGAGGCTCGCTAACGACACGCCTACGATGAGGATGACTGTGGTAAGTGCGATCCTGCCGAATACCTCGTCCAACAGGGCTTCGATCTCATCGACGGCTCGCGCAACCCGGAGTATGCCGGTAGTTTGGTTCGGCAGATCGACGGACACGGCGTGATATACCATGTGATATCCCATCGTACTGCTTCTTCGGCCGGCACTCCCGGCTCCGGTGCGGAACGCGTCGCGGATCTCCGGCCGGGTGCTGTGATTATCCATGAGTTGGCGGTCCTGGTGAGAGTCGCCGATGACCGTACCGTCCTCGATGATGACGGTTATTCGAAGATTCGTACCGGCGGCGGACCGCCTGCAGAAGGCCACGGCAGCTTCGGGATCGCTAAAAACCTCCTCCGAAATGAAACCGGCGAGGATAATCGAGCTGTTGGTGAGTTCGTCGGTGATAGTATCGTAGAGGAACGATCGGTAGAACGCGGTGGAGACCACAACGATCACCAGAATCGACAGGAGTGAGAGTATCGAGAATCCCGGAAATATATGCCAGAAGAGTCGTCTTGCCATCGTTTATTCTCGCTCGAATTCGGCCGTGTTCGTGTCTCCAAAGCCGACGGTTTCCATCCCGATTGTGGCCGGAGAGGTTAGTAGGTCGATCTCGAGCGCAGTCTATACCCGACACCTCGTACGGTCTCGATGCAATCCCCGGCATCACCGAGTTTCTTTCTCAGGCCGAGGATCTGCACATCTACTGCCCGTTCGGTCACCGGATAATCATCACCCTTTACCGCGCTGATGATCTGCCCGCGGGAGTACACCCACCCGGGGTTACCCGCGAGCAGTTGGAGCACACCGAATTCGGTGGCCGAGAGCTGTAAGATCTCTCCGTCCATCGTCACCTCGTGCTTTGAGACATCGATGGTGATCGATCCGTACTTGATGATATTCAACCCGGAACGACCATCGTCGCTGTCCGCCCTGCGGAGAACGGAGCGGATCCGGGCGATCAGGACCTTTGGACTGAAGGGTTTACTGATGTAGTCGTCGGCACCAACCTCCAGGCCGGTGATGACGTCGGTGTCTTCGGTCTTCGCGGTCACCATTATGATGGGAATTCTGCGTGTAGACCGGTCCTGTTTCAGGTTTTTGCAGATGTCCATTCCATTCGTTCCCGGCAGCATCAGATCGAGAAGTATCACGTCCGGTATCCGGGCCGCGATTTGACGGTCCACCGAGTCGCCGTCCTCACACGCGGTTATGGAGTATCCCTCCTTCTCAAGGTTATAGATGATGAGTTCCCGGATGTCTTCCTCGTCCTCGACGAGTAAAATGTGCTTCTTGGGCATGAACGAAATTCCTCTCCGTCACGACGAATCATAACCCCAAACTAAGAATGGGTCAATTTCACTACTCTTCCTACTGTGCTCCTACTGTGTACCAGACGTACGGTCGGTTTCGATGAGATTATTGTTAGGATTGTGTGAGGAGGGCGGAGAGCCGCCTTCGGTTGTATCTCAACACATCCAACAGGCTCCTGGTTCCCTCGTGTCCGGGGAAATTGATCCAGCTCGCAACCGGCGTTTCGTCGCCGGCGTCATCGTCATTACTGTGTATAGCTCCGTATCGCTTCCGCTACCATCGCGAAGGTGTGAGTTCGCAGTTCATCATCGGTCTCGAGCAGCGTAATGCGGAATCCCGGATCGTCGCAACAGAACCCCGATAACGGCACGACACAAATTCCCGTAGAACCGAGAAGGTAATAGACGAACCGCTTGTCCGGCGGAACCCCTTCTACGATACGTTCAATATAGTCACGTACGGCAGGGTCGGCAAGTTCCAACCGTTGCGTCTGATCGAGGAGGCCGGCGTCGAACAGGACCGTGATATAAAAGGCTCCACGGGGTTTGTTCACGGTGATTCCCGGCACTCGTTCGAGAATCTCGCAGGCCTGGTCGGCGCGGCGGGAAAACTCGGCGTTTCTCCTCCGGAGGTGTTCCGGATACTTCTCGTCGCCGAACACGAGGGGGATACTCAGCTGCGGCAGCGTCGTGGAACAGACCTCCAACCGTTTGGCGTCTATCAGAGACCGGATATACTTCGCGAACTCCGGGTCCCGATGCTGATTGAAGACCTCGAGCCAGCCGCATCGGGCTCCGGGCCAGGGATACTCCTTGGAGATGCTTCGGAGGGACATCGCCGGGATGTCCCCGACGACCTCACTCAGGTGGATCTTGTCCGCCTCGTCATATACCACGTGGGCGTACGTCTCGTCGCAGGCGATGAACAGGTCGTACTCACCGGCCAGGCGCACGAACTGCTTCAGGACCGATCGAGGGTACACCGCTCCGGTGGGATTGTCCGGGTTGATGAGGAGTATTCCTGCGATGGAGGGGTTGTACCTGATCTTGTTCTCCAGATCATCCATGTCCGGCATCCAGCGGTTCTCCGGATCGAGTTTGTACGTCAGGTGCTCGTATCCGGAGTGCGAGGCCTCCGCCGATGAGAGGGTGGAGTAGGCGGGGGAGGGGCCGATCACCCGGGCCTCCCGCCTGAGGAAGCCGAAGATCTTCGCCACCGCATCCCCCAATCCGTTGAAGAAGATGATGTCGTCTCTGTCCACGACGCACCCGTTCCGCTTGTTTACCTCGGCGGCTAAAAACTCCCGGGTCGGGATCTCGCCCTGCGTGTCCGTATACCGGTAGCTGTCGTTGGTCGCGGCGAGATCGGTGACGATCGTCTTTATCCATTCGGGGAGTTGCTCTCCCTTCCGGATCGGGTCGCCGATGTTCTCATAGATAATGCGGACGCCAAGTTTTTCGAGCTCCCTGGCCACGGCGACGATCTCCCGGATCTCATACCGCAGCTGTCCCGCGCCCTCACTTACGATAGCCCTTCTCATACCATCCTCCGTAATCGTTCATGTTCGTGAATAAAAAAAGGCTGCGGTTCCGGTTTGGAATCGCAGCCTCTTCTTGTCGAACGAGCCGTTCGGCCGTTCAGAAACCGCGATCCCTTGCGACCGCGGCCTCCGTTGCCTATCTCATGCTCCGGAATACTGCGGACGCCAAACAGCAGCGGCCGCAGCGGCGAGTGTTCGTTCCTGTCTCACGTGTCCGTGGTTTCCGAAGTTTTCCATTCTCATTATGGGGTCGATACTATCCGACCGCCGCGGGTGTGTCAATAGTCACAGTAGTTCGAAAAGTAAGTAGAAAGGGAGTCGTACATCAGTCCCTTTTCTGCGATATC